>NZ_JACAIJ010000009.1:0-172473 GCF_030325485.1 Acinetobacter sp. R933-2 | reverse complement strand
AATTCAACCAAGTCATTGTTTTATCAGAAGTTTTAATCTTCATCACCGCCGATGGATGTGCATTCTACAGCATTTCACATTAGACGCAACCCCTTTTTATGGTTTTTTTATTTTTTTATGCATGACTGCTTATTTATTCTTCAAAATTGAAGTTTTTTGCTATTTTTTAAGCATTATTGGCACAGAATTTTGTGATTTTTCTAATATTTGATGGTCTTTATCTATTTCTTGCCATTTCAAAGGTCGACAATCGATATATTCGCAATAACCATTTTCACCATCAATCTGTTCATCATTGAGTGTAATTTGAAAACTAAAGCTCCCCACATAACCTGCGCCTAAACCAAACTTATAATCTCCTCGACTTTGTGCTTGTATATTTATTTGTATTTCTTGATCAGCATATTTCCATTCAAATTCACGTGGTAGATACATTTCTTGCTGGTTTACAGTTTTGACTTTTGGAAAAACACGATGAATATTAAAGTAAAGATTTCGATCCCACATTTTTACTTGTTGTTGTTTTAGATCTCGTAAATAAAGCCTTGAGTAGAGAATATTATTGAGTTGATCTCGACTATGTAACAAAATTAATTGGCGTTCATCGTCCAATTGAATCAACTGATAGACATAGAGTGCATAAGGTAAATATGGAAAATTCACTAAACGTGCATATTCAAATGCGCCCATTTGCTCTATTTCAAACTTTTGATTTTTATATTGTATTAAACCTTTACATTGAGCAAGCAATGACCAATGCTCAGCAAATCCAAATTTTAAATGAATAAAATGTGAAATGAGTGGCGTAGTTTCAATGTGTAAATCAAAGCTTAATTCGTCATCTTGACGATATAAATGAAATTTAGGAAATTGCCCTGTTAATTGTTCTTTTTGATTAAAGTTAAAAAGTGTTTCTTTATTTTCTGTCAATTTAAACTGGCATTGTTTTTTAATTGAATAGGTATTTAATTGTCCGATCATGTGTGGACTTGTGCTTGCCAATACTGTTGCTGTATCTAAAGCTGTATCTTGAATGAGTGCTGTATTACACAATGCTGCATTATTTGGCTGTCCAATCAAACTGAAAAAATTAAAATAATGTAAAGGTGCTGGTAAGTTTACCAACACCAATTTTTGATGAATAATTTTATATTTATCTTTAGGTGGATGATAGCAAAGCTGAATTTTTTGCTGAGCTTGATTTAACTGTTTAGACTGATCTAAGAAATCCTGAAATAGCCGCATATCAAGCTCCTTATGTTTTAATGGCTCTCATTTTAACGAGCATTTAAAGCGCTGTATTTTTTCTCGCTAAAAATGTTGTTACAAAACCTGAAAGTGCATAGATAATTGAAATGATCAAAATACCTACAGGAATGTTGTAAGTAATTGCTGCAAAAATGAAAACTGCGATAGGTAAAACAAAGAATGGAACACGCTTACGATCTACAGTTTTAAATGAATAATATTTAATATTAGAAATCATCAATAAACCAACACAGATAATAATCACTGCATTAATCGTTTGTATTGCAACATCTTTTAAATCAAAGATATAAGGAAAGTCTCGTCCTACCCAAACCAACGAGATAATCATTACAGCTGCTAAAGGACTTGCAACACCAATAAAGTAACGCTTATCCACCACACCAATTTGAACATTAAAACGTGCTAAGCGAAAAGCAGCACAAGCGGTATAGACAAAACATGCCGCTAAGCCGATCCGACCTAAATCGTTCAAACTCCAGCTATACATTAAAATTGCAGGAGCAACACCAAAAGCCAATAAGTCGGATAATGAATCGTATTGTTCACCAAAAGCACTTTGCGCACCAATTGCACGAGCAACACGACCATCTAAACCATCTAATAATGCAGCAAGAAAAATCGCATAAATGGCTTGATTAAAATCCCCATTCATACTGGCAATAATAGAGTAAAATCCAGACAATAATGCAGCCGTAGTAATTAAGTTAGGCCACAGGTAGATTCCACGACGTTTCACCTTTTGCCCTTCATGTGTATGTTCTTCTTCTTCTACTTCAAAAGTAATACCATCAAAACCATGATCTTGAGTAGAACTCTGGCTTTCTGGTTTATTTATATTTGTCATTTTCGAATCCTATCTATAGCCTCTAAGAAGCTGTGATATTTCACCTAAAGTATTTACGACTTGTATTTCTAAGTGAAATTGATGTGAATTAGCTAAATTATTTCGTCTAATTTTTGTAATTCACATCATTGATTGTACTCAGAATATCACCTCGGGTGAATTATTCACCAACCAACCAGCGTACCGCAGCATGCCCACCATTTTCACTCATACGTAAATGTGGGAATAACCATTGTAATGCTTCATCTGCATCTTCAGAGAATTTCCAAGGTG
The DNA here is from genome assembly GCF_030325485.1 of Acinetobacter sp. R933-2. NCBI lineage: Bacteria > Pseudomonadati > Pseudomonadota > Gammaproteobacteria > Moraxellales > Moraxellaceae > Acinetobacter > Acinetobacter sp. R933-2. Next base: position 170,087 of record NZ_JACAIJ010000009.1, on the reverse strand, counting down.
GATTAATCACCAATAAACCACAGCCATTTAAACCCACTGGCGTATCATCAGGCCACACACAGACTTCACAGACCAACTGACGACGAATACCTGTTTTAAACATTTTCTTTTCAAAACGTTCAATCATGGCACGGTCTTTAATTGGATACCAAACTGCAAAGACACCTGTTGGCCATTTTTTATAAGCAGCTACGATCAATTCAACTAATTGTGGAAAATCCTTACGTTCTACTTCATAAGGTGGGTCGATCATCACCAAACCACGTTTTTCTTTCGGTGGAATTACACCAAGTAAACCTTCGTAAGCATCACGCTCATGTAAACCTGCACGTTTGTCACGGATGTTATAATAAAGCTGTTGAAATACATCACGTTGCATTTCAAAAATAGTTGCTTTATCAGTTTCACGCATGCCTTCAAGTGCAAACCACGGCGAACCCGGATATGCACCTTTACCTGAAGCTGCACGCATATCTTGAACCACTTTAAGATATTGTTTTACACCCTCAGGTGCATTGCGTGTAATTGAGTCATCAAGTTTAACTAGACGATGAATTCCCGTCAGAAACTCACCTGACTTTTGCGCTTCAGAAGTAGATAAATCATATTTACCTGCGCCGCCATGCGTATCAATATAGCGATAAGGTTTATCTTTAGCATTTAAACGTGCTAAAAGTTGAAGCAATAACACGTGTTTCATGACATCAGCAAAATTGCCTGCATGGAAATGGTGACGATAATTCATGTTTCGATTAATTCCTGTGTTCAACCGACATTTTAGCACGAAAAAAAAATTCTTCATCGTCCATCGTTTGTTCTAAGATAGCATCTCTTTTTTATTTAACTTTTTTGGATATTTATGGAAGTTATATTTCTCCCAAAGTGTTGGAATGTTGATCAAATTCTTGATGATTTAGATCAACACGGTTTTACTATTATTGATGATGTTTATTCTCCTGAATATATTCATGCTTTAACAGAAGAATGTACATCTCATCTGACTCAATTTCGTCAAGCTGCCATTCAAAATGGTGTCATGAATCAAATTCGAAGTGATCATATTTTATGGATCAATGAAGATTTAAATATTGCACAACATCATATTGAATCTCTCAAACAACTTTCACAAAATTTAAATCGTGCTTTTTATTTAGGAATTAATGATATAGAAGCACACTTTGCCTGTTATAACGCAGGTGAGTTTTATGCCCTACATCGAGACAATCCTCAAGGTAAAAATGGACGTATGATTTCAACGGTCTATTATTTACATGCTGAATGGCAAGATGACTGGGGTGGTCAATTACATTTACAAGATAAAAACAATCACTGGCATATTATTCAACCTAAGCCAAATCGTATTGCGATGTTCCAAAGTGACTTATTACACGAAGTAATCAAAGCTAAACATCAACGTCTTTCTATTACTGCTTGGCTACGTAGCGACCAATTACGACTATAAATTTATTTTACCACCTATTTTAGAACGCTAACTTTAAATTCATCTTTTCATCCTCATATATATCAGCATTGAAATGAGGATGAAGGCGCATGTCTGAAAATACAAAACAAATCATTGCACGCATTGGTGAGACAGATCAATTGTATTTGCAAGAAAACACGCCTGAACTTGCACTTGAACGTGGTGATTTGCGCTTGCAACTTGTTGTACAAAGCAATTCAAAACAGGAACAGGCACATTTTCTTCAGGAAGCAATCGTGCTCTTTGAAACAGCACGGGTTGAATATGAAGAAATGCCGCTACCGCTTTATGTCAAACTGTCGTTGCATTTAGCCAAAGCCTATATGATCTATTTTGAGATCAGTAAAGAGCCACATTATGCTTTAATTACACAACAAATTTTAAAATCAATGACGCAATATGAAAATGGTGATATTTACTTCATGTTGGCTTATGCCTCTATCAGTAAAAATGATCTTGCATTAACACGCCACTGGTTAAAAAAATATCTAAAAACAGCAGAGTTTGATTTGGAATTACTTCAAGAACATCCTGCTTTTCACCCTGTACGCAAAACGGACTGGTTTACAGACATCATTCAAAATAAATTGCATTAATCATTGATCAATACAAAGAAAAGATGACTAAATAGCCATCTTTTCTTTGTTGCTCTGGGGGAAATTGTCAAAAATTAAGCTGTTTGTAATTTATATGCATCCATATGTAATTGCTGATTTAGCTCATCAATCCATAATGCCCAATCATCATCTTGTACTAAATGGCTAATTAAAAAATCTCGTTGCGATTTATTCCAAAATGGCGCGTCATGTAAATTTTGATCTGCTGAAAGTTGATGAGTACGAACATAAAGTTCGATCGCTGCTGGGCTATTTGCTAGTCCAAGTTGTGCAAACAGTAATTCTAAGGATGGTTTGTTCGTCCTGAGCATAATGCCTCCTTATATAAATTTAATTGTCATTTGTTATGTAATTAACTTATAAGAATAGCATACGAAAAGATAGCCCATTCATCTGCAATGTTGTTTCAATTTGTGTTTAAAAAATCAACGATTTAGATAAAATCATCACATTTTATTTTAATATTGTGATAATTAATTCAATAATTCATTTAAGTCACTTATTTAAATCACTGCTAACACTTTATATCTCTGTTTATATTTCTAAATGATGGATATTTATAGTGCTATAAAAAAAGCACTCCTAAGTGGAGTGCTTCTTCAATTCAATCGAAAAGATTAAATTATTTAAGCATGTCAGCAACTGCTGCGCGCTCTTCTTCAAGTTCGTTCAATGTAACATTGATACGCTCACGGCTGAATTCATCGATTTCTAAACCTTGAACGATTTTGTATTCACCGTTTTCAGTTGTTACAGGGAAACCGAACATTACGCCTTCAGGAATACCATAAGAACCGTCTGAAGGAATACCCATAGTTACCCATTTGCCGTTTGTACCAAGCGCCCAGTCACGCATATGGTCGATTGCAGCGTTTGCAGCAGAAGCAGCAGAAGACAAACCACGTGCTTCGATGATCGCAGCACCACGTTTACCAACAGTTGGAAGGAATACGTCTTTATTCCAAGCAGCATCGTTGATTTTGTCTTTTAAGCTTTCGCCGTTTACAGTTGCAAAACGGTAGTCAGCATACATTGTTGGAGAGTGGTTACCCCAAACTGTCATTGTTTCGATGTCAGAAACTGCAACACCTGCTTTTTGAGCAAGTTGAGTCAATGCACGGTTGTGGTCAAGACGTAACATTGCTGTGAAGTTTTTCGCTGGAAGATCTGGAGCAGATTTCATTGCGATATAAGCGTTAGTATTTGCAGGGTTACCTACAACTAATACTTTAACGTCACGGCTTGCAACTTCGTTCAATGCTTGACCTTGACCGATGAAGATTTCACCATTTACTTTTAATAAGTCAGCACGTTCCATACCAGGACCACGTGGACGTGAACCTACTAATAATGCATAGTCAGCATCTTTAAATGCAACTTTAGGATCATCAGTACCAACCATACCTTCCAACAATGGGAATGCACAGTCGTCTAGTTCCATCATTACGCCTTTAAGCGCTTGTTGAGCTTTCTCAACAGGAATTTCTAATAATTGAAGAATAACTGGTTGGTCTTTACCCAGCATTTCGCCGCTCGCGATACGGAATAATAAGCTGTAACCGATTTGACCTGCAGCGCCAGTAACGGCAACACGAACTGCTTGCTTCATGTAATTATCTCCAATTGAGGATCGTTAATGTGATTAATGGATCAATTCCATCTAATCGAATTATCATAAACGGCAAACATTCTACTCCAATAAAGTTGCGGATGCATGCAAAAGAGAATGAATTTCAACAAAAGTATGATAGAAAAAATAAATAAGATGTTTCAAAAACTTAATACGCGCCTTTTATAGAAAAGCTTGTTGGACAATTTGAAACGATATGATTTGAACATTGTTTATATTGTCCATTCACTTTGTAACATATCTCGATTTCAGTCAAAACTGTATTAGATTTAGAGATTTGACAACTAAAACTGACTCCGTTTATTGGTAAAGTTGGGTTCAGTTTAGTAAATTGTGTTTTTAAATTTTGGTGATTCACTATTTTATTTTCTGAACTGGTTAAGTCAGCAGGTATTTTTAATTTTTCTGCTAAATTAATCATTGTTCTAAAGTACTGACTTGGATTCATTGGTACACAACCACCCACGCTTTGCCATAATTGTGTCCGTGAATTTGGATCTGGCATGACGCGTGCTACCACTTTTGACTGTAAAGGGCTGAGTGCTGCTGTTGATGTAACTGTACAATCTTTTTGAGTCGTTTCAGGCAATAAACCTGAGATTGTCAATGAATAGCCCTCTAAGCATTTTCGTTGCTTTTGTTTAGAGCTATCCAAAGCACAAACAGCAGGTGTAAGTTGTATTTGTAAGACATACCCTTGTGGCTGAACAGACGCAGCATAAACTTGAACTGTAAATAAAAGAAATCCTATGTAGACTGCCATCCACACAATATATTTTTTCCTTAAAATACAAAATACTACGTTTTTCATCGCTTCTATACATACACAAGTGAGTTCAATACAACTTCGTCCAATTTATTCAAAAGCGCGCATAGGAACCATTGGCATACGGCTTTCAATGACTTGAGGTCCCTGCCCAAGTAACATTCCATAATGCACTGCGTTCGTCATGACATTTTTTACATAATCACGCGTTTCATTCAATGGAATCGCTTCCGTATATTGATCTGCGGATAATTGACGATCTTCTGGTTGCCAACGTTTAGCACGGTTTGGTCCAGCATTATACCCTGCTGTTGCCAAAACAGGATTACTACTTAACTGCCCATGAATCATGGATAAATAATATGTGCCATAACGAATATTGGTATTTGGGTCACTCAGCGCTGCTGGATTATAAGTTTCTCCCATCTGTCTTGCGACTTGTTTTGCAGTATTTGGCATAATTTGCATTAAACCACCTGCACCGACATGGGAACGCGCTGCGGTTACAAAACGACTCTCTTGACGCATCAAACCATATGCCCAAGCAGGGTCAATGCCTGCATTTCGACTATGGCTCACCACCAAAGCTTGATGGGGTGTAGCAAAACGATAACTATAATTATGCTTTTTCTTTGTACGATCTGCTGCATAAATTGCACGATCATACCATCCCATATTGGTTGCACGTTGTGCGGCTGCCAATAATAAACCATCATCTTGTTTTAAATAAGCTTGGCGTACTGCCCAGTTCCACTCACGATTGGTATATGCAGGGCTTGCATTAATATTTTTTAAGGCAAAAGCTCGACGGAAATGAATATCTTGGTTAAGACGTTGTAAATCACTCGAAGAAGGTTGTTCCTGACTTAAACCGTCATTATATTTTTGTCCGATATGGTCTCTAGCTAAGAGATTATGATAATCATCCCCTGCCATTGCCAAATGTTTAAAAATTTCTTCGGCTGTTTTCTTCGACTGTCGATCATTACGTTGTTCTGAAGCACGCGCTAGCCAATATTGCCAACGATCTTCTTGTTTTTGAGTCACACTCATGCTGTCTATTGCACGAATCACGCTTTCCCATGCACCAAAACGAATAGCTTGTCTTGCATAAATCTCTGCTTCTTCGGCACTAAATGGTACGCCATAACTAGCATCTAAACTTTCAAGCACCTGACGATTAAAATTATTTTTCATCACTGTAGTACCCCCAATATAACCTACAGTTCTGTATAAATATTTCTGTATATCTGCGGGTACGTCTTGAGCTAATCGAGGTAAAGACTGCAAAGCAGACGTTAAATCTGTGTCGGCTGCGCGTCCTAAAGCAAAGATCAAATAGGCATAATCTTGAATATTCGCCTTAGGCGCAGACCATAAATAATTCAGTGGGTTGGCTTGAATTTGGTTGAGCTGTGCTAAAGATAAATTTACCCCGATTGATTGGGCTGTAGCCACTGCAAGCCCTGACTGTCCTGCACGAAGCTGCGCATATAAGCGTTGCTGACGGTCTTCTGTCGTCATCAATGGACTAGATAGCATTAAACGACCTAAGCCATTACATGACTCTGGTTGTGAGTTGGTCGCCAACCATACATCTTTGAACTCAGCAAAAACTAATGAATCACCTGTTTTGGCACGCACTTGCGCCATTGCACAACTTTCAGCTTGGTCAGGATTACTGATATAAGCTAAAACAGGTTGAGCATTTACAAAATCCGCTTGTTTAACCTTTTCTTCAACATAATCGGCAGCAAGTTTTTCAGCCATAGCAGACTGAGGATAATGCTGCGCAAAACTCACAATATTGGCAGGAGGCTGAAATGCTAAATTAGAATTTAAAGAGAAATATTCTGGATAATAACCCAATGCATCATTTTGCATGGAATATTTATATTGTTCCAAAGCCGCAGGGTTATTGGCATTACGAAGCACATCATTAAATTGCTCTTCAACTGCCTGCGAGACTTGTAATCCAGCACATGCCATTAGACCTAAAACGCACGTCGTTATTTTATTTTTTTTGATTGATTTTTGATTGAACACGTTTTCTCTCACCACGTTAATTTCATCTTGCATGTTTAGCCTTTTCTCAACATCGCACTGAATATCGAATAGTTTAATTATTCTAATCTATTTCTACTGTTCTGTTATGTAACCTCATGATTCAATGTTATTAATTTCCTACATTTTTTGTTCTTTTTTCAACTTTATAGCTTAATTGATAAACTCTATAGATTTTTATTATGGCTTTGTAGCTAAATACTGTAAAATACGCTGTTTTTCTTGAGATGAAGTGTCTTCACTCAATTTAATATTTCGCTTTTTATAGGATAAACGCCTCCATGACGGTTCAAACCTTCATTCCCAATGGTGCCAAAGCTGCCTCAGAAAACACTGTTCTCCAGCCACAGCACACCCCAGCAGACGGTACAGTGAAAAAACTGTACATCGAAACGCAAGGGTGTCAGATGAATGAGTATGACAGTCATCGTATGGCAGACTTATTAGGCGATTCACATGGTTATGTACTGACTACTGATCCTAAAGATGCAGATATTCTCCTGATGAATACCTGCTCAATTCGTGAAAAAGCACAAGAAAAAGTGTTCTCAGAATTAGGTCGTTGGCGCAAACTCAAAGAACAAAATCCAGACTTAGTGATTGGTGTCGGTGGATGTGTTGCTTCGCAAGAAGGTGATAACATTCAAAAACGTGCGCCATATGTCGATATGGTTTTTGGTCCACAAACCTTGCATCGTTTACCACAAATGCTTGATCAACATCATGATCAAGTCGAAAAACCAAAAAAAGATAAAATCAAACTGGTTGATATTTCATTTCCAGATATTGAAAAATTCGACTTTTTACCTGAACCACATGTTGAAGGCTTTAAAGCTTTTGTTTCGATCATGGAAGGCTGTTCAAAATACTGCTCTTTCTGTGTTGTACCGTATACACGTGGTGAAGAAGTTTCTCGTCCTTTGGATGATGTTTTGGCTGAAATCGCAGGTTTAGCTGAAAAAGGCGTTCGTGAAATTTCCTTGCTTGGTCAAAACGTAAATGGTTACCGTGGTGAAACCTTTGAAGGTGAAATTTGTACCTTTGCAGATTTACTGCGTTTAGTCGCAGAAATTCCAGGTATTGGACGTTTACGTTATACCACTTCACATCCACTTGAATTTAACGATGATTTAATTCAATGTTACCGTGACTTGCCACAAATGGTTTCGCATTTACACTTACCTGTACAAAGTGGATCAAATGATGTGTTACAAGCAATGAAACGTAACCACACCATTGATGTTTATATCGACAAAATTGCTAAGTTACGTAAAGTTCGCCCAGATATGCATTTATCTTCAGACTTTATTATCGGCTTCCCTGGTGAAACTGATGAAAATTTTGCAGAAACTTATCAATTTATCCAAGATTTAGATTTTGACCATTCTTATAGCTTTATCTATTCAAAACGTCCGGGTACGCCAGCATCTGAACTTGCAGATGAAACACCAGAGTCTGTCAAAAAAGAACGTTTAGCCAAAGTTCAACAATGGATTAAACAATCAAGTATTGAAAAAACTGATGCCATGCTTGGAACCATCCAACGTGTTTTAGTTGAAAGTGTTTCGAATAAAGATCCTAATTTATTGGTTGGAACCGCAGACAATACACGTTTAGTAACATTTATTGGTGATGCTAATTGGGTTGGACGCTTTGCAGAGATTGAGGTCACAGAAATTAAAACCTTGAATTTAGTTTATGGTGAACTCTTGAATCTTGAGCCTGACGTGTCGTAATGTAGAGATATCCATTAAGACTACAAAAAGGATATCACTTGACTGCCGAAATTCGACGTACAGTAGCTTTTCCTGGCATTTCTATGGAACGTTTAAAAAGCATGCTTGGTGCTTATAACAGCCATATGAAACAAATAGAACAACGTTTAGATGTCAAAATCTCCCATCGAAGTGAAGCTTTTTTTATCGATGGGAATCTTGATGCTGTTGAAAGAGCAGAACTTTTATTGCAGCGTTTATATGACGAAGCTGAAGTTTCTGCTCAAATTAGTGCAGACACCGTACATCTCATGATTCAAGGCAGTCAAACTGACCGAGAATTACAAGCCGATTTATCAGATAACGAACATACAGGGCTTGAAGCCATTTGGTTGCAAACACCTAAAGGTCGTATTAATCCACGTGGAACAAATCAAAAACGTTATGTTCAACGTATTTTACAAAGTGACATTTCTTTCGGCATAGGTCCTGCGGGTACAGGTAAAACGTATCTTGCTGTTGCTGCCGCAGTTGACATGCTTGAACGTAATGAAATTCAAAGAATTTTACTCGTCCGTCCTGCTGTTGAGGCAGGTGAAAAACTTGGTTTTTTACCTGGTGATTTGACGCAAAAAATTGACCCCTACTTACGCCCACTTTACGATGCCTTGTATGAAATGCTTGGCTTTGAAAAAGTCGCAAAACTCATTGAGCGTCAAGTGATTGAAGTTGCTCCTCTCGCCTATATGCGTGGTCGTACTTTAAATCATTCTTTTGTTATTTTAGATGAAGCACAAAATACCACACCTGAACAAATGAAAATGTTTTTAACGCGTTTAGGTTTTGGCTCACGGGCTGTCATTACGGGAGATATTACCCAAGTTGACTTACCACGCGGTCAACAATCAGGTCTTGCACATGCACTGCGTGTACTTGAAAATGTCAAAGAAATTCATATCACACGTTTCCATTCTCGTGATGTTGTCCGTCATCAATTAGTTCAAAAAATTGTTGAAGCTTATGAAGGATGGGAAGGTGAACAACAACGTCTAAGTTCTGCTGCACGTGCTGAGCGTAAAGCGCTACAACAAGCCCTGATCGCAGATAATGATCTCAAGGCAGATGCACAGGACTAAAGCGTTATACATGGTTAAGGTTAAGGATTCATTTTGAAACTTAGTTTATCGTTACAACAAGCGTTTGAAGCATCTGAATTGGTGCTCAAACGTGCCTATGTAAAAAAAGTCGTTGAAACGACACTACGCTTTATTGACACGCAAAGTGATTGTGAAATTGGTATTGCCTGCGTCGATGTCGATGAAAGTCACAAACTCAATTTAGAATATCGTGGCAAAGACAAACCGACTAATGTTCTGTCTTTCCCAAGTGATTTGCCTGATGAAATGGCTCAAATCTTAGATACATTCCCCATTGGTGATTTGGTCATTTGTATTCCTGTGGTTTTACAAGAAGCGCTTGAACAAGAAAAAACACCAATTGAGCATTTCACACATATGCTGGTGCATGGCACTTTGCATTTAATGGGTTATGATCATGAAACTTCTGAAGCTGATGCTGAGGAAATGGAAGCTTTAGAAATTGAGATTTTGGCAAAATTAGGTTTCGATAATCCCTACACCATCAAAGAAAGTTAATATCAATTTTCCTTACACGATAAGTGATGTCAGCATTGCTTATCTTGTTTTTATTTTAGAATAAGAAAATCGTTACACTTATACGGTAAAATTACAAAAGTTAGTTCTATCACCGCAAACACCTTTTATCTATACTGTCAAAGTCCCTAAAAATATTAGATAATTCATCACTTAAATCATGTTCGACCGCCTATTCAACGAGTTTTTAGATGCCCTCAAACGCAGTATCTATTTAAGTATGGGTGCGCCAGAGAATCACGATTTAGATTGGGATGTACTCGCAGCTTCAGTATTGAGCAAGCTCTTTATTGTCGTCATCTTAATCGCATTTTTTTGGCTACTGAGCCGATTTTTACGGCTTTTTATTCGCTATATATCTAAAAAGTTTAATACTAATCAAATCATTACAAACATCATCAACAATACGATTCACTTTTTTTGGTTACTTGCCTCAGTCATTACGATTCTTTCGCAATTTGGTTTATCTGAAAAATATTTACAAGCTGTTTCACGCGCGGCGATAGTTTCCTTGATCTTTTATATGATTTGGATGCTATTTACCAAACTAACCATGCGTTTCTTAGATCGTTTTTATATTGATGACTCGTTAAAACAACTGTTACGTAACATTATTTCTGTGCTTCTCGTCATTTTTGGCATCGCAGCCATCATGGCACAGTTTGGCTTTAATATTATTTCGATTATGGCTGGTCTTGGGATTGTCGGGATTGCAGTGAGTTTCGCTGCTCAGTCCACACTGTCTAATTTTATTGCGGGTATTACAATTTTAATAGAACGCCCTTTTCATATTGGCGATTGGGTGCGTATTAATAAATTTGAAGGAAAAATTACGCAAATTTTACTCAGAACAACCCATATTCGTAACCGTGATAATTTATTGATTATTATTCCAAACTCAACCGTTGCGAATGCAGAAGTCACCAATTTAACCGCACATGAAAGAATGCGTTTTGAAAGTTATTGCCGTATTTCACTGCATGAAGATATTGAAAAAGCACGCCAAGCTATTTTAATGCGTTTAGACCAAGAAGATGAATATTTAAAAACCCCTGCACCGAGTGTCGATGTGCGTGAGTTTGCAGAATCAGGTATCGTGTTGATTGTGCGTTATTGGCTTGAACCCTATCAAATGGAGCGCTTGCCTCGTATTCAAGAAAAGTTACTAGAACACGTCAAAGAAGCCCTGCAAGATGCCAAAATTGAAGTGCCCTATCCACACCTACAATTACTACCTCAACCTGTTTCAAAGCAAAATAAATACGAGTAAAATACATGAAATTTGTTGTGATTTTTAAAGCTAAAATCAAAGATTTAGATGAAGAATATTTTAATACTGCAAATTTACTTCGAGAAAAAGCTTTAACTCAATTTAATTGTCAAAAATTTGAAGCACTGTCTGAAAATAATCTTGAAATCGCTTTATCTTATTGGAATTCACTTGAGGATATTCATTTATGGCAACAAGATGCAGAACATCAAGTTGCACAAAATCAAGGTAAAATAAAATGGTATACACACTTTAGTGTAGAAATTTGTGAGATCCAACGAACTTATACATCATGAGAAAATCAATCATATTAATCTTTATTTTTCATAAATTTAATGCACTTCAAACTCAGATTCAGCAGGATCAAAACGCCACGTTCGTATAATTCTCAGCTCAGAAATATCTTTCATACTGGCATCAAAATTCCCAAATGGCGCACCTTTACGCACTGAGTTTTTTGCTGCTTCATCTAACACTGGATGTCCCGAACTTTCAATCAAACGAATGGCACGAATACCACCTGAAGCATTTAAAATCACCATTAAACGAACTTCACCCGAAAGGCGTTGTTGTTTTGCCTCATCAGGATAATAACGGTTGCCATACAACTCCACTTTTGTCCGAAATTTTTCTAAATAACCTGCTGATGCATCTTTTTTTGCCTGAATACCATCAACTGTTTTAATCTTTTGCTGTTTACTAAAATTTTGCTGTTTTTGTAAATACTGTGCTTCTAAGCTTGCCACCATTGCAGCTTTGGCTTGAAACTGACTTTGTAAAGCCTCCATCGCTTTTTTACGCTCAGATTGTTCAGTTTGTTTCTGCCAACTCAAAACCGTCATGAGAACTTTTTCTTCAAACTTTAATTCACGTTGTTGCTGTATTTTTTCTAATGCTTCTAATTGTTGCTCTCCTGCACTCAAATCTTGTGTTTGTGCGGGCATTTCACTAGACATACGATGCTTTTCACGAAAAACACCAGATCCTTGTTGGTCTTCTTGTGCTAAAAAATCAGCCTCTTTTACTTCATCATGACTTGGGCGCAAGCTAACAGCGATTTCTTTACTTTGGCTATTGTGTTCCGTTGGCTGTGCGAACTGCAAAGAAATAAACACTAAATGTAAAGCAATCGCAGCAACCACTGCACCTAAAAAGACATTATCGTCCCACCAAGGTAAAAAAGCCTTGGATGAAGTTTTCATTTTTTTTAACATGACATGTAACCGCCATTCCCCAACTGAATCAAGAAGTAAACCATTTAGCATTACACTTTTAATACTGTTCAGTGCTGCTTTTAATAGAAAATGTATCATTAGAATAAAACGTTAAAATGGTGCATCTAAATTTGCTAAACTGCAAGATGAAAGCTTGGAAATTTTAAACAAATCGACAAGATCCACCAAATAAAATGAAGCTGATTTGGAACTTAAAACTATGCCTTCGCTACTTTCTAAGATTGCTCAACGTATTCAGCGTATTTATCAAAAAGCGGGAGATTTTATTGAGGAAGAACGGGAATTTCCGATTTCTCAAGTTTTTCTAAATGCAACATTTCAACGCTTTGTCACTGAAAATGTTGAAATATTGGAAGACTTACATGCCGATTTACATGATGACTGGTTACGTTTATATGCCACTCTAAATGTAAAAGGTATGCACTTAGTGCTTGGTGTAGATCTAAAACTCATTCAAATGGAATTTAACAAAGACATGCAACTCATTGTCTTTGAACAAATTAGCAATACTGAATTGATTGAAGCCACATATCCAAATGTTTTTTATAAATTTGGGGTTAATGCTGCATTATTTTTCTATCAAAAAGTTTTAAAGAAAGACCCTTTAGGCATGATTTTAGAAAAATTTGATGTTTTAACAGTTAAAGATGAATTATTACATTTAGATTTAAATCGTTGGTTAGGCGATAAAAAATCGATTATGGATACTTTAAATAAAGTTCATATTAATCATGCTGAATTACGTGAAACTGAATTGGTTGTCATTGGTAATGTCAATTTAATGGCATTATTTAGCAAAGTTGATCATGACGATTGGGATGAAGATGATGTCATCGACAGTGAAGTGACGCCAATTCAACAAAAAGAGCATTAAAGTCCTGTTTAAAATCAAAACTTTTAAACTGATTTCTGCAAAATGAATACACAATTTCACACAATTGGCTGAAAACTTTAATTTTTCTACTTAATTAAATAGCATAATAGCTCAATCGCATAAATTGCATAGGACATTCCTTATGGCAGCTAAATTTATTAAAACACTGAGTATCGCTACAGGTCTTAGCACTGCATTGTTACTTACTGGTTTTTCAAGCAATGCTCTTGCCATGAGCCCATTTCAAGCAACGTACCAGTTTTCTTATAATGGTAAAAATATGGGGTCTGCAACACGCACTTTAAGTAAAAACGGTAATAACTGGAACTATGTCTTTGCAGCCAAAGCAGCAGCGATTGCATCAGCAACAGAGAGCAGTAATTTTACCTTGAGCAATGGTCAAATTCAGTCAAATAGCTTTAGCCGTACCAGTAAAATTTTAGTGCACAATGACACCATGAGCATTAAATTTAATCCAAATACAAAAACCATCAACACCAATAAAAGTGACAAAGCACGTTCTTTTGCATGGAAAACAGGTGCATTGGATGAGCTTAATGCCGAATTACAAGTACGTGAAGATTTGAAAGGTTCTGGCTTAAAGTCGAGTTATTTAATTGCAGATGCTAAAGGCTTAGACACACGTCATTTTGTTAAACAAGGCAATGAATCGGTCAAAACAGCTTATGGCACCTTTGATACGGTCAAAGTTGTATTAACGCATGACAATAGTGCAAAACAGTCTATTTTCTGGTTAGCACCAAAACTTGACTATCTCCCAGTTAAAATGTCACACCAAGATGGAAAGACTTCTTATAGCCTTTCACTTACAGGGTATAAAAATTAATCAATTTTTCCACTTTTATTAAAATTGAGCTTGCATTTTTCTAGGTGCTTTTTACAATACGCCTTTGCTTGAAAAAGCACCTTGCCCTTAGAGGATTCTTCCCGTGCACGCACTAGAACAGAAAATCTTGGCTGAAGGTATCGTTCTATCTGATCAAGTTCTGAAAGTCGATTCTTTCCTAAACCATCAAATTGACCCTGTAATGATGCAACAAATTGGTCAGGAATTTGCGCGTCTTTTTAAAGATGCAGGCATCACAAAAATCATTACGATTGAAGCATCTGGTATTGCTCCAGCCGTGATGGCAGGACTTGAACTTGGTGTTCCTGTTATTTTTGCACGTAAATATCAATCTTTAACTTTAAAAGATGATTTATACCGTTCAAAAGTTTTCTCTTTCACAAAACAAGTTGAAAGCACGATTGCGATTTCTAAAAAGCATATTAATGCTGATGATAAAGCATTAGTGATTGATGATTTCTTAGCAAATGGTCAAGCAGCTTTAGGTCTTGCTGATCTTATTCACCAAGCAAATGCTGAAGTTGTGGGTATTGGCATCGTGATTGAAAAATCATTCCAACCTGGTCGTCAATTATTACTTGATAAAGGTTACCGTGTTGAATCTTTAGCACGTGTTGAATCTTTAACAAATGGTACAGTTACTTTTGTAAAAGAGTGATTTATTCTTTTAAAATTGAGCGCTTTAAGCGCTCTTTTTTATCTTTTTAAAACCTAGAATAAGCACTTTTCCCATTCATTTTTATGATTGACTACACTATATTAGCCTTCAAATATAAAAAGTTAGGCGAAAATAAAGATGCGTTTACTTACGCAAGAATTGCTTGATCTGCTCAATGTACAACAAATAGATCAATATCTTTTCCAAGGTCAAACCAACCAACTCTTTGGTTCTCATTTATTTGGTGGGCAAATTTTAGCACAAGCTTTGATTTCCGCATCTAAAACCACAGACCGCCCTGCCCATTCTTTACATGCTTATTTTATTCGTAGTGGACGGACTGATCTTCCTATTTTATTTAAAGTTGAAAATTTACGAGATGGTTCGAGTTTTTCAGCTCGCCAAGTTCATGCCTTACAAGATGGTGAAGTTATATTTTCAGCAATGGTTTCATTTGTTCAACCTGAACAAGGCTTAGACTATCAAATTGACCCGCCTGATTATCCTCATCCTGAAAGTTTATTCCCTGAGCAAGAGCATAAACTTAGCATACTTGAAGATGTTCCATCTAAATATCGTGATATTTTCATGCAACAATTTAATATTTTGATCCATCCTGTTGAATTTTCTAACCCCTTTCGCCCGCAAAAACAAAAGACCCAATATACTGAATACTTTAGAAGTTTTGACAAAATTGAAGGTAAATTAGATACTATTGCCATGCATCAAGCCATTGCAGCTTATTATTCCGATTACAATTTACTCACCACTTCCCTTCGTCCACATGGAGTAAGTTATGCCAATGGCGGTGTTCAAAGTGCAAGTTTAGATCACACTATGCATTTTCATCATCACTTTCGAGTAGATGAATGGCTACTTTATGACATGTATGCAACTCGCTCTAGTCAAGCACGTGGTTTAAATTTTGGTGAGATGTGGCAAAATGGCAAGCTAGTTTGTAGTGTCAGTCAAGAAAGTTTAATGCGCCAACGTAAAAAACCAACGAGTTAGTATCAAAAAAAATTATGATTATTCCGAAGCCTATTGGAAACAAATTCCTGATGAAAAAAACTCAGTCGATCTATTTAATTAAATCAATATGGGAAAGAGTTATTTAAACCCTGAAAAAGCTTAAGAAATTATTTTTAATTGTTACATGAATTATAAATATTGCGATTTTGATTCAGTTACAATCAGCATGTCATCAGATTGAAATACTTATTTCTGTTTGATGTAAAAAATAAATTACTGCTCAAGCATAATATGACACAGGCAAATGGACATTGTCCGATATGAGTACCAATCAATGACTGATGAAATTGTAATAAGCTGCCCAAAATGTGCTTCAACTGAAGTTGCAAAAAGAAATCATGAACAATTACTGCAAAAAGCAGGTGGCGTACTACTCAGCTCAGCAGGTGCAGCCGCAGGTACAGTCGGTGGCGCTGCTTCAGGTGCATCTATTGGTGCTGCGATTGGAACAGTTGCTGGTCCTTTAGGTGTCATTATGGGTGGAACAATTGGTACTTTTGTTGGCGCTATCAGTGTTGGCATCACAGGGGGGTTTTTAGGTCATCGTTTCGGTAAAAAAGCGGGTGTTGTCGTTGATCAAAATATTTATTTAGACTACCAATGTAAAAAATGCAAACACCGTTTTAATGTTAAAAATCCTGAAATTGATGCTGCTCCTTAAAATAATTTCCACTTAAACTCATATGAAAAGGCTGAATTCATTCAGCCTTTTTGCTTCTTTTCATTGATTAACTAGACATCTTTTTAACGACTTCACCTAAACGTTTTCCTTGTGCTTCACACAGCAGTTTCTCATCTTGACTAAGACTCAAATCATGACGTGGACCACTCACATGACTTGCACCATATGGTGTACCGCCTGTTTTGGTATTGGACAATGCAGGTTCTGCATTGGTTAACCCCAAAATCATCATGCCATGATGGAACAAAGGCGGTAACATACTCAACAATGTACTTTCTTGCCCACCATGCATGGAGCCTGAACTGGTAAATACGCAAGCGGGTTTATTATGTAATGCGCCATTTAACCAAAGACTTGTGGTTTGATCCCAAAAATATTTCATTTCAGATGCCATATTGCCAAAACGAGTGGGTGAACCTAATGCCAGACCTGAACAATTTTGTAAGTCATCCAAAGTACAATAAATATCTCCTTCTTCAGGAATGCTCGCCTCAGCTTCTTTAACCACTGTCGAAAGATGAGGAACAGTACGGATTTTTACAGCAATACCTGCTAATTCAACACCATTCGCAATCAAATGTGCCATTTCTTTGGTGGAACCATATTTGCTGTAATATAAAACTAAAACATAGGGTTGCATATTTTTCATATTCAAAAGTAAAAGAAAACTATACGGTATTTTTATTCTTTTTTGGTTAAGCTGTAACAGTAAAACCAAATAAACATGATGAAAATAAATTGAGACAGATGAAATATGATGGATTTATTGAAAAAACTTCCCTTTTATGAACAAACGTGGTTTCAGTTTATTCTATTTGTCATACGCCGCTTTGAGGCTGATCGTTGCCGAGATCAAGCGGGGTCTTTAACTTACACCACACTCTTTGCCGTTGTTCCCATGCTTACAGTTTTTTTGGTGATTATCTCATCCATTAAAGCTTTAGAACCTGCACGCCAACAACTGCAACAAATGATTTATAGTAACTTTTTACCTAAAACCAGTATTGCATTTGATAAGGCTTTTAATGTTTTCACACAAAATTCTAGTAACCTAACAGTCATTGGGGTACTTTTTCTCTTTGTGACCACAGTCATGATGCTAACCAGTATTGAAACTGTCTTTAATCGCATCTGGCGAGTACAAGAAACCCGTAATGGCATTGTTGGCTTTATGCGTTATTGGACGATCATTTCTTTAGGACCTATTTTACTGGGAAGTGCTTTTGTTATTTCCTCGACATTAGCGTCTATGAATGTATTACATAATAATTTTGCGGGTTATCAAGTCGATGGCACTGCTCTTTTAATGGTCATTTCTTTTGCGTTAACTGTGCTTGGTTTTTTTATTTTATATTGGACGATACCCAACAGAAATATTCCTGTTAGAGCTGCTGCAATTTCTGGCGTATTTAGCGCGATTGTTTTTGAATTATTAAAGAATTTATTTGGTTTTATCATGACCAATTTTACAAGTTATACACTTGTCTATGGGGCATTTGCAGCCGTACCTATTTTCCTCTTATGGATTTTTATGTCATGGAATATTGTCTTACTGGGTGTTGAGATTAGTTATGCCCTGACTGCATTTCATACAGGTAAAATTCAAACACGCCATCCTATTTTTATGCTTTTAGACGTTTTAGAATTATTTTATAAACGACAACAAACAGGACAAACTGTTACAGATGCTGAAGCTTTAAAAATACTTGGGCGCGGTGAAATTGGTCGTTGGCCTGCTTATGTCAATTTACTTGAAAAGCAAAATATTGTTAAACGAACTGATAATGATGAATACGTGTTGGTTCGTAATTTAGATACTGTAGATTTTTGGTCATTTTATAAAGCTCTACCTTATACTTTGCCAAACCAAAATGACATTAAAAATGTGCATGATGATGATATTTGGATGCAAAAAATTGGACCTGCATTGATAGAATCTGATGAATATCTAGCAGCGAAATTATCTATTCCATTGTCTATTATTTTAGACAATAAATAGCATTTTTACGTTTTTTCAATGATCCATTGCTTGAATTGTAGTGGATCTATTTTTTCAATATAAAGTGGTTTAACGTCTTGCTTTGCCAACCATTGATACATATCTAGTTGTTGAAATGGTGCTGGATCTAAATGGTAAAGATACCCACATGTATCCCAATCGATCTCAGTTTGAAAAAGTGTGAGATAAGCTTGATGACTGTCATCAAAATCGATTTCAAAGCGTGAATCAAGAATAAGCCCATGTAAATTTAACGCAAAAAAGGAAGCAATACGGCGATTTTCGATCGCATAAATTCCATGAAAATTATCCATTTCACCATGTCCACTTGCTTGATGTGGACTCAGTATTTCATATAACGCGCGTGAGCCATGATATAGAACTTGTGGTTTATTCATTTTTGCTT
Organism: Acinetobacter sp. R933-2; assembly: GCF_030325485.1. Classification (NCBI taxonomy): domain Bacteria; kingdom Pseudomonadati; phylum Pseudomonadota; class Gammaproteobacteria; order Moraxellales; family Moraxellaceae; genus Acinetobacter; species Acinetobacter sp. R933-2. The sequence goes on along the minus strand of NZ_JACAIJ010000009.1, from coordinate 151,115 downwards.
TTTCCTGAGTTTAGCTCTAGGGTTGTAACGAATGTAATGTTCAATCTGAGTATGTAAGCTGACAACCACTACACCTAATATGACTAAAATTGTTCCGATCATAAAGTTGAGTTCAATCCGTTCATTTAAAAATATTACAGCAAACACCATCCCAAAAATTGGAGTAAAAAATGAAAATACACCCAATGAGTTTGCCAGATAATGACGTAACAACCAAAACCATAACATTAAACTTAGAAAAGACATGATCAAGGTATGAAAAACTAAACTACCGATAGCAATCGCAGTCCAGTGAATTTCAGTTTGTCCTAAAATAAAAGCCAGTGGTAATAAAAATAAGCAACCTCCGACCAATTGATAAAATAAAGTTTGAGTTGGATGCGCATCGGATAAACAAGTTAAGCGCAAAGAAATTGTTGTAAGTGCCCACATCACCCCTGCCAATAAGGCAAGCAAATCACCAAAGACTGTATGAATTGCAACTTGATTTTGCTCTCGTCCTAAAAAGCTAAAGGCAATACCCAAAAAAGCGAGAACAATTCCACTCCATTGAATTTTAGATAGACGTTCTGCAGGTAACTTCCAATGTAGACCTAAAGCCACAAAAATCGGGGCGGTATAGAGTAAAACCACCGTATGTGAAGCGGTCGTATTGCGCAGTGCTTCGGCAACCAGGAAAAATTCAGCTGAAAAAAGAAATGCGATCCATATACCAGGAATTAGATAGTCTTTTGAAAATAAATGCTGCCCTTTTGGCAGTTGGATCAGTGGATAGACCAACAAGGCCGATAAACCTGAACGGATTGCAATTTGCATCATCGGCGCGATATCCGTTGCAGCCATTTTTAAAACGACTTGTTGTATGCCCCAAATCATACAAATCAATATCATCAAACCCGATGCTTTGGCATCCAATGCTTTGCGCTGTGTCACTTCACAATCTCAACACTGAAGAGAAAAGACACTATAGCGCTGTCATTTTTATAGAATATACTTTAAAACAGACAATAAATCCTTTTATTCAGGCACTTTTGCATGAGCAAAAAAATAACATCACAACAAAACCAAGGCATACAACTCAAAACCAATGATGCAATTCAGGCACCTTTATGGCTAAGTTTTCGGGATGATCCTGCATTTTCAATTTATCCTGTACATGGGCATGCATGGGGCGAATTTATCTATGCTTTTAATGGAGTTATGGAGGTCAATATTGACCAGATCAACTATATTACCCCGCCTCCTTATGGTATTTGGTTACCACCGCATGTCCATCACAGTGGTTTAAACCGCACTCATGTTTCGCATGCGACTTTGTACGTGCATGAATCGCTATGTGAACATTTACCACAACAAGCAGGGATTCTTTTATCTTCACCCTTGGTGAGTGCCATTTTGCTGCATTTAAAACAGCAGCCAATCAATCAACAGCAAAGCCATGAAAATGATCCTGAATATTTAAGATTATTACAGGTTTTACATGATCAGTTACATCATGCAGAGCGGATTGGCAGTTATTTGCCACATACGGATCATCCTGTTTTAAAACAGCTTTTGGATTATTTACATCAACATCCTTCAGATCAAAGTACACTGCAAGCGCTTGCACAACAGGTCAATATGACTGAACGCACTTTGGCTCGCCTATCACTGAAACAACTTTCCATGTCTTTGAATGAATGGCGACAACGTCTCAAAGTCCTAAAAGCCATGACCATGCTCAATGAAGGGCAAACTGTGGAAAATATTGCCTTGGATCTTGGTTATGCCAATGCTTCTGCATTTATTGAGATGTTTAAACGCTGGATGAAAATCACCCCTGATCAGTTCCGAAAGCTCTTAAAGTCTGAACCATAAAAAAGACCTGCAACAACAGGTCTTTTTGGTTTGATTCAAAGCACTTGCTTAAATCGCACGTTGTTCCCGATTTTCACTGTCCAAGTAGGCTTCCAGAGAATCATCTAAAGCATATAACCACGGGGTATGATGCGGTTTAGACATTTTCCCCGTCATGACTGAACGATAGGTTTTATCTCGAAAGCCCATAATGTTGTCTTTTTTATGCTTTTTCCACTGCATAAAGACTTCATTGACAGCATCAATATTAAAACTTGGATAATCTGTCTCGGCAATGAGCTGTTTAATGTATTCGCCTTGAAATTTCACCATCTGCTCAGAATTTTTGATTTTGCTTTCACGTTTAATCCAAGCTTGTGAATGGGCTTGCATTTCGTCCTGCTCAGGTAATTCAATTTGACCAAGGATGATGTCACGTACATACCATGCCTGCGCATCAAACATATTGAAGGTATACCACTGATCCTGCATACCCAAATAGAACAGTTTAGGATTATTTTCCCAGACAACGCCTTGATATAAAGACTCAGGATATAAACAGTTATGCGTTTTGAGCTTGAGTTCTTCCACCATAAATGGGAAATGATGCAAATACCCTGTGCATAAAATAATGGCGTCGATCCTGGCTGAACTGCCATCACCAAAATAAGCAGTATTTTCATCTACACGGAGTAAATGTTGCTTTTCAGACCAGTTGGCTGGCCATTTATAGCCCATGGGTTGACTGCGATAACAGCTATAAATTTGTTTCGCACCATATTTATAACACTGTGAACCCACATCTTCAGCAGAATAACTACTGCCAACAATCAGTACCGTTTTGTCTTTGAACTGTACGGCATCACGAAAGTCATGCGCATGTAAAATACGTCCATTAAAGATATTAAAACCTTCATACTCAGGCACTTTTGGCGTAGAAAAATGACCAGAAGCAACAATGACATAGTCAAATTGTTCTGAATACATCTGATTTTCTGTATGGTCACACACCTGTACCGTAAACTGCCCATTATCAGCATTAAACTCGACATGATGTACTGCTGTGTTAAACCTGACTTGATCTTTAACACCTGCTTTTTCGACACGTCCTTTGATATAGTCCCAAAGTACCGCGCGTGGAGGATATGAAGCGATTGGCTTTTTAAAATGTTCATCAAACGTATAGTCTGCGAACTCCAATGCTTCTTTTGGTCCATTTGACCATAAATAACGATACATACTTCCGTGTACCGCTTCGCCATGTTCATCTACACCTGTACGCCAAGTGTAATTCCATAGTCCGCCCCAATCGTTTTGTTTTTCGAAACATACAATTTCTGGAACTTGTAGACCTTTGGACTTTGCTGATTGAAATGCTCTTAATTGAGCCATGCCACTGGGACCTGCTCCGATAATTGCAATTCGGGTCATTGCTATCTCCATTAGTTTTTGAGTTCTTTGAAAAAGCTCCTAAGCTTAAGACTGATGAATCTGCCAGAGGTAAAACCCCACTGGAATCATGTTTTTTCTGAAAAAAATAAGAACAAATAGAATCGTAATTCTGGGATCAACATCATCTTTCAAATTAGGATGCAGATACAAAATGAATATGAGTTCTTAGAGAAAAGTGCGTTGCTTACACAACAAAATATCTCTAAATAAGAATAAAACTCATACAAAGAATAGACACCATATCATAAAAACAGATTTTATTTACCGAGATCCATCAATTTAATGAATAATAATTTGTTACAACAGTTTCTAAATATTTCAATTAGTTATTTTTAACAATCGTAAAAAAAGCAGATCAAGCCTCAGCTCATCTGCTTTTTTCCATTTATTTAGGCTTAAATCTAATGCTTTAATCTCTAAATAAAACAGTTTATTTTACATGGGTTTTCCATACAAAATCCTGACTTTGACCATTTAAAGTCATGGTCAATTGGTCACCTGCTGCCAAAGCGCTCACACCTGCTGGCGTACCTGTCATTACCACATCACCAGCTTCTAAACTAAATGCCTGACTAATATCACAAAGTAAATGTGCAATATTAAACAATAACAATGCAGTATCACCTTTTTGACGAATCTGATCATTCACTTTAAAGTCAAAAGTCACCGCATCCCATGCTTTGACTTCACTGACATCCACCCAGTCTGCAAGTACACAGGCACCATCAAAGGCTTTGGCACGTTCCCAAGGTTGACCTTTTTTCTTTAAGTCATCCTGCAAATCACGTAAAGTTAAATCTAGCCCAAGCGTCACAGCACCAATCGCTTGCAAGGCTTTTTCAGGATCAGTTTCACCTTTTAAGGGCTGATCAATCCGTAAAGTAAATTCACACTCATGATGCAAACTGCCTAAAGCCGTATTCCATGAAATACCATCTTGCAAGGAAATCAAACTACTTGGTGGTTTGATAAATAACACTGGACGATCTGGAATCGCATTTCCCAATTCTTTGGCATGATCTGCATAACTACGACCGACACAGACAATTTTTGATGGACGTGAACTCATAATCTTCCCTTTTTAACGATGACTTTAATCTAGAAAAAGTCGAATTATTTTTTAAAACTATTAACAAATAATGTTTGGTCAGTTGAGTTTTCAAAAGCTCGTTTTGGCACAATGATTACAGTACGATTTTTTAACTCAATCATATAAGTCAATTTACCTTCAATAAAATGTTGCACATCGGCATAAGGAAACATTTTTTTGGGGCGACCACTGCTAAATAACTCGAAATAATCCTGAAATAATTCAATTCCCTGTTCACTTTTACCAAATTGATATTTAATAAATTGGCGTTTAAACATCATCGGTAAAAACCAATAACGCATTAATCCTTGTAACAGTAAAAAGAATAAACCTAAAAAGACATAGTAACGTCCTACCGTTGCCATACCTAAATAAAGCCCCCAAGCAATGATCCCAACACTGACTAAAGGCGTTAAAAAACGTGAAATTTGTTTTTTACCTAAAGTCGCGAGTTTAAAACCATCTTGAGATTCTTCTAAATTAAGATAATACCGCAAAGAAAGTGCAGGCTTACTGTCTGACATAGTCACTTCAACACAATTCATATCCAAGATGTCAAATAGTACACTAGAAATTCGATGTAGATTGACGTTTTCATGATAATTTACTTTGATAATTTCTAATTTAGGTCAATTAAAAATAATGCGTTTTCATGTAAAACATATCATTAAAAATTGAATCAATAAAACAAAGGAATGATGATGAAATTAATGTATAACACTGCATATGCGCTCATTTGCTTTGGTGTCAGTCAATTAAGTTTTGCTGAAATTGTGACATGGACAGACAACATTCCAAGCAGCTTAAAACCTTTTCAAAATAACCCTCAACAATTAGCCAGTTATGTCCAAGATCATATTTTTATCTATCCACAAGTTGCCATAAAAACCAATTTACCAACTTTACAAGCCAACCCTACCCCTACGGCTCGCTTTATGTCTTCTGCGATTATCCTTCCTGTTAGCAGTCAAGACGTTGCAAAAACATTGAGTAATTACAATCAATATGTTGGATTATTCCCAACTTTAAAATCTGCCAAATTATTAGAACAAAAAGGCAATATTAGCCAAATGCAATATCGAGTTTCAATTCCGACACCTATTCCTGTGCTTAATTTTAATGAAAATATTGTGATGCAACATCAGGTGACAACAAATAGTATTTCCACGATTGTCATTGATGCGCCTTTGCCTTATGCAGTCGGCAAATTAGAATGGTTTAGTTTAGGCGATAAAAAAACACTTGTGACATTAACTCAATGGGGAGACACCAATCAGCCTAAAGGTTTTTTATTTAAACAGATTTTAAATGCAATTCCTGAAGCAAAATTAGGTATACCGACAGGTACAGGTGCTTTTGTTCTAGAATCATTAAGACAACGTTTTGGCATTAAAAATGTGATTAATCTCAATGCAGGGCAACTCCCTGAGCCTAAGTTTTCGACAGCACAACTACAAAAAATTGATGACCTCAGCGAAAGTACTGGGCAACCTGTGAGTATTTTAAACCTGCCAAGTACTGTGCCCTATACGCATGGGCGAGAAACATTACGTTTTACCACCACATATCAAGCTTTTAAAGAGCCACCACAACAACTGCAAAAATGGCTACAACCTCCATCTTATCAAAGTGTTTTTCCACGCCAAATTAAGAAAATAACCACGTCTGCACTAACAGCACAAGGTCAAGATGCAGAGATCAAAGTCAGTATAGGCTTAGGTGTTGTGAGTATTCCTTTTGACTTCAAAATGCATTTTAGTTTTCCACAAGAAAATCAAAATAATTTCTTTGCAAATGGGGGAGATTTACGTTATCTAAAAGGGCAAATTCAACTAAACTCACAGCAAACAGGCACATTAATGCGCGTTACAACTGCTGTAAAAGTTGATGAAAAAGCGCCTTTTTTACTCAGAGCGGCTCGTAGCTTGCCCTATCATGATATGTTGCCCGCAGTCGGCGGAAATGCTGTATTTACCCAAAAAGTTAAAGCTCAAAGTAAATCTTAGGAAAGTTAAATGTTACAGGGACGCTCACGCTATTTCGTTGCCATTTCCGTTTTTCTCTTAATGTCTTGTGAAAAAATGCCTGAATATCAAGTCCCTCTTACACTTGAACCGCAATATACTTATATCGAATCTGAATCTATTCCCGAATTAAATCGCCGTGGTTATCTACTCTTTAACACTACAGCATTGAGTAAAACACCATTACACAAAATTTATGATGAATATCGGTTTCATTATGCTCATTTTAAATGTCCAATAAACGATCAGTTTGAAGTGGCAGGATTTATTTCTGCCAATGACTCCGAATATGAGCCAATTATTTATGACAATAATCACTATAAATATGATGTTTCATTTACGATCTGTCCTGAAAATGATGCTTCAAAACTTGAATGTATTAATGAATTTAAGCAATTAAAAACATTGCCTCAACAACTCTCATGCCGAGTTGTTTTTGGGCGAATGTTTGGACGCAGTGTTGTGATTTCTGATCATATTCAGATGGATATTTCTCAACTTGCGCAAGCAAAACAATTTCATCCTCCTGAAAGCTTAAGCAGTAGTGAGCTAAATTAAGAAATAACACCCAATGCCGAACCCGCACCTACAATCACAACACCTATTGGAATCACCACTAAATCACCAACAAGGGCAACGGGTGTCAGCGCAATTTTCTTGAATAGTGTTTTAAAATCGACATCTTTATCTACATAATTTGCATAAATATTGATTGAATAAGCCTGACTAAAAGACTGAAATTTAAGGCTTCTTAGCTCATCATTTAGACCTAAAACTTTTCCTTGCATCTCCATAACTTTGACATAACGAATATCTTGTTGAGCATTATTTTGTGCAAAATTTTCTTCACTAAACCCTAAACGCTGTAAAGTATTTTGTTCTTCTAAGCTTAATTCAGATTTATTTTTATCATATAACAAATGAATTTTTGTTTGAAAACCCACGCCATCTTTTAAGGATTTAACATTATTATTCAATAAGTTAAAATCCAAATGATATTTTTGTGCTTTTGGTTCATATAAACGTATATGTTTAACATCTAGAGAAGAATCCAAAATCTGAAAAGCACTTTCACTCTCATCTTTCATTAAATATGCATATTGCTGCCCCACAATCACCAATTTTTTTGATGCAGTTTTTGTATTATTCACTTGGGCAAAACCTAAAATATGATCAGTTTCAACGACTTTTACACTTTTAGTAGTATCAACAACTTTACCAAATGAGATATAACCTTTATCTGTATTCTCCCAAAGCACTGCTGTTGCACAGCCAGATAACGCCAAAACTAAACTGCTTATTGCCATTATTTTCATTCTTTTTTTCATCGTTAAGATCATTTTTAAATTTATTATTTATCAATAAAACAAATCATGTTTTAAAACTATAGTAAAAATGTTATTGCTATTTTTTAGGCACAAAAAAACCGCAATTAAGCGGCTTCTTTCTATATTTTATCAAGTTGGTGCGCTCAGAGAGATTCGAACTCCCGACCCCTTAGTTCGTAGCCAAGTGCTCTATCCAGCTGAGCTATGAGCGCGACGTCTTGATGGGACGCATTATACGCTTTTTCACATTATTGAAAAGACTTTTTTATAGATTTACTAACTGAGTGTTTAGCTTTTAAACGATAAATAGATATACTGTTGTTTATTCATACAATGTATATAAAAAACGAGAAATATGTATAACTCTCCATCCCCATTAAAATTATTATTAGGTAAATTTTTATTAGCATTAACTTTTATTTCAGTCATTAATTATATGACTTATTTGACTTTATCAGAATACAAAATATTATCAAAATCAGAATGGACAGTTATTCAATTAAATACTGATGATCATCCTTACGCTGTACAACAACTAAAAAAAGAAGACAAACTTAAGATCGAAAAGGTTCTTCCAGACTTACAGACTTTTGAAATGTATTGTGATTCAAAATTATTTGAATTATGTAATTATATTTTAAATAATCAAATCAGTATCAAAAGCTTCTCTATGGATCTTGGTCGACTACCTAATTATCGATTGACTTTGAGATTAAGAAAAATTAGCTACTTAGATCAAAATCAGCAACAACAAACTTTTATCTACACATATACTCCCGCAAATTCAGAAGCAAAAATCAAGCATCAATTTAAAATATCACTCGCATCATTAACTTTTTCAATATTATGCTTTTTAGTCTTAATTACACTAATCTACCGAGATAAAGACTTAATTAATTTTTTAAGAAATGCCAGCATTTTAGGATTATTTATTAATATATTTGGGTTATTCATATACAGTTTTCAGACCTTAATTTAACACCCAAATCATTTTCATCTGTAGTAATAAATATCGAATCAACACTTTCAAGAGCCATATAATCCAATTTATATGGCTCTTCTGATTAGAAAGCAGTTCAAAATTATTCCACTAATAAATCTTTCGAATTAATCGTATCACCATAAACAGGTTTTAAAGTTTTTTCATATGCCTGTTGAATTACGCCTTCTTTCGATAGTTTATCCAAATCTTGATTTAACCAATCCAAAAGTTCTTTATTGCCCTTTTTCACCGCAGGTGCAATAAAATCATGCTGTCCTAAACTGGTGATGCCAACCGTATAGTTTGGATTTTCTTTCGCCCAAGCCAAAACCAATAAATTGTCATGTGCCAAAGCCACGCCACGACCATCTTTTAAGGCATCAAAAGTTTCCGTGTTTTGCTCATATTTTTGCAGCTTAATTTCAGGATGAGATTTCGTTAAAAATGAATCCGCAGTTGTACCTTTATTGACCAACACAGTTTGCCCTTTAAGTTGTGCCAAATCTGTAATTGGTTTTGCTTTAGGTGAAACAACACCCAAAGAAACCTTTAAATAAGGCTTCGCAAAGTCAACAACTTCTTTACGTTCAGGTGTAACCGTGAAGTTTGCAAAAATAATGTCGACTTTATCTGCTTTTAAATACTCAACGCGGTTTGCAGCTTCAGTGAGAACAAATTGGACTTTATTTTCATCACCCAATAAATCCTTAGCAACATGCTTAGCAATTTCCACATCAAAGCCTTGATTTTTTCCTTGCGCATCCAAATACCCAAAAGGAGGTTTATCACTAAATACCCCGATGCGCACCACACCATTTTTCTTAATTTGTTCAATACTAGACACTGTTTTTTCAGGCTCAGTGGTCTTTTCAGGTGTTCCCGAATTTTTATTACATGCTACAAGCCCTAAACTCAGCACAGATGCTGCTAATAACTGGGTGACATTTTTAATGGAGATATGCATTTAATTTTCCTCTGATCTATTTGATATTTAAAAATTTACATTGATTGTTATTTCGCAGTGACATCTAAGAAAACTTTTGAATCCACGGTATTACCATAAACAGGCTTCAAGGTTTGATCATAAATTTTCTGAATTTCACCTGTTTTTTGTAGTGTTGAAATTTCAGTATTCAGCCAATTTAAAAGTTGGGTATTGCCCTTTTTCACCGCAGGTGCAATAAAATCTTCATTGCCAATTTGTTGAATTCCTGCGCTAAATGTTGGGTTTTCTGCTGCCCAAGCCAAAGCATAAGTACTGTCTTGGGAAATGGCATCACCACGCCCATCTTTCAGCGCATTGAAAGCATCGGTATTTTGTTCAAACTTGAGCAAATTAATTTTTGGATAATTTTTAGTAAAATAAATATCTGACGTTGAACCTTTATTCACAATCAACGTTTTACCTTCAAGCTGATGAATATCAGTTACGGTTTTGGCTTTTGGTGAAACGATACCCAAAGCTGCTTTTAAATAAGGCTGTGCAAAATGAACCACTTCTTTACGTTCAGGCGTGACTGAAAAACTTGCAAATACCGCATCCGCTTTACCTGATTTTAGAAATTCCACACGATTGGCTGCTTCGGTTACAACAAATTCAACTTTAGACTCATCACCTAACAAATCTTTGGTGATTCGTTTCGCTAAAACCACATCAAAACCTTGTGGCTTGCCTGCACTATCCACATAACCAAAGGGTGGATTGTCGGCAAAAACCGCAACCCGAAACACACCATTCTTTTTCACTTGCTCTAAGGATTGATCTTCTTTGGTATGGTTTTCATTGGCATGGTCTGCTGTCGATTGATTCGTTGGTTTTTGACATGCGACTAATGTACTGCTGATCAAAACTGCACTTGTCCAAATACCCATATTTTTTAATACAGCCATTTTTTGACCTTCTATTTTAATAATTCAACATATTTAAAAATGCTTTTGCTCTTTCAGTTTGTGGATGCTCAAAAAACTGTTCTGGCGTGGCTTGTTCAATAATTTTGCCTTGATCCATAAAAATAATTCGATCTGCAACTTTTCGAGCAAAGGACATTTCATGAGTCACAATCAACATGGTCATTCCCTCATTTGCCAACTTTAAAACTACATCTAAAACTTCACGTACCATTTCAGGGTCTAAAGCTGCAGTAATTTCATCTAAAAGAATTACTTGTGGCTGCATCACCAATGAACGAACAATGGCAATTCGTTGCTTTTGCCCACCTGAAAGTTGCCGTGGATAATCTTTTTTGCGGTCATACAAACCCACGCGTTTTAGCAATTCATCTGCAACTTTTTCTGCTTCAGCACGTGTTCTTTTTTGGACTTTGAGCGGACCCAATAAAATATTATCAATCACATTCATATGTCCAAAAAGCTCATAGTTTTGAAATACCATACCGATTTTTTGACGCACATCGACCCATGAAATATCCTGCCCAAGAACACCTGAACCTGCTAAATGAATCGAACCTGCTTGGATTTTTTCCAAACCATTCACACAGCGTAATAATGTACTTTTCCCACATCCCGAAGGACCAAGAATCACCACCACTTCACCCTGTTCTACGTCCAAATCGATGCCTTGTAAAATATGACTTTCTGCAAATGATTTCTGTAAATGTTGTATAGATAACAAAGCCATAGTGAACTGTTACTCCCATGCTTTTTCTAAATGAGTCGCTAAACGTGACAAGGGATAGCAAATAATGAAATACAAAATAAAGATCAAACCATAGATCCACAGCGAGGCATTCGGGACGATTAAGAGTGAATTTTCAATAATTTGTTGCCCGACTTTAATCACTTCCACCACACAAATCAGCACTGCCAAAGAACTGGTTTTGACCATCCTTGTGAATAAATTAATCGCACCTGGTGTGACACGTTTTAGGCTTTGCGGGAAAATAACGTAAACCAACGTTTGAACTGGACTTAGCCCCAATGCATAGGCTGAATCACGCTGATGTTTGTCGATGGAAGTAATCGCTGCACGAACAAGGTCACCCATTTCCGCAGTACCCCACAAAACAAAAACCACGATACACACCAATACTGCTGAAAGTTGCCAGTTAAACCAAGTGGCAAATCCAAAATAGAAAACAAATAGAAAAACCAAAATTGGAATGATACGAATCACTTCCAAATACAGTCGGCAAATACTTTTGATCAGAAGATTTTTTGAAGTCATGATGACACCGAAAATCGTGCCAAAAATTGCTGAGAAAAAGACTGAAATAAAGGCGATTTTCGCAGTTACCCAAAGCCCGAAAAAAAGTCTTTGTAAATAATCAGCTTGAAATAAATAATCAAATTCCATGACTCACCTTCCGACTGCGGTATTCCAAATAACTGGTGAGAATGGAGACAGGCAATAAAATAATCAGGTAGGACAGAACCAATAAAAACAAGGCTTCTGTGGTTTTATAGTCCATACCAATCAGGTCTTTAGTTAGGAATAGCAATTCGACTACAGCAATTGCGCTCACCACTGAACTTTCTTTGATTAGAAATAGACAATTCGCACCGATGGCAGGAATTGAAACCGCCAAAGCTTGAGGGAAGATGACATATTGAAAAACTTGTAAGGGATTCAATCCAATACTTTCACCTGAGTCAATTTGCCCTTTTGCAACAGCTTGTAAGCCTGCTCGAAAAGCTTCTGCCATATAACTTCCACCTAAGAAAGTTAAACCAATGACACCACAGCTAAATCCATCGATTTTAATGCCGAGTTTTGGCAGTCCGTAATAGAGAAAAAACAGTTGGATCAATAAAGGCGTATTACGTGATAGTTCAATATAAAATTTAGCAATTTTATCGAATACACGAACATGATAAGTGATCAAAATACTGCAAATTAAACCCACGATAATTGCAAGTAAAATGCTAATGAGCGAGATTTTTAATGTGGTCAAAGTTGCTGAAACAAACTGAGGCATCACACTGTAGATATATTGCCAATTCAAAAAAAGTCATCCAAGTTATGTTATTTTCATCGTGCTGATCAACAACTGATGTTTTAAACATCTTACTTTTTTTAACTTTTATTAAAAAATATCTTTATGACATAAGTATTTCTAAAAAAATGAAGAATAAAATGGTCAAAAATAAAAACGTAGAAATACAAAATATAAAATCACGGTATAAAATTTTATTCATTTTGATTTTAAGGACATGCTAAATTTGTATTTTTTGATTTAACTTATTTAATAAATTATTATTTTGATAAAATCACAGACACAAAAAAACCGCAACATGTGCGGTTAATTGTCAATTTTACATCTGTCGATGTTCAAGTTGGTGCGCTCAGAGAGATTCGAACTCCCGACCCCTTAGTTCGTAGCCAAGTGCTCTATCCAGCTGAGCTATGAGCGCGTACCTGATTGCCTAAAAAGGCTTCGTTACTTTTGAGAATACTTATTTAAATTGGTGCGCTCAGAGAGATTCGAACTCCCGACCCCTTAGTTCGTAGCCAAGTGCTCTATCCAGCTGAGCTATGAGCGCATCATAAGTATTCGTTGGCGGTGAGAGAGGGATTCGAACCCTCGATACAGTTACCCGTATGCATCCTTAGCAGGGATGTGGTTTCAGCCACTCACCCATCTCACCGTAACGAGCCGCCATAATACAAACTAAAACCTAATTCAGCAAGTGATCTGCTTAAAAAAATTATATTTTTTTGCTCGATTACATATTTTTTAAACAATTTCCCTTATTTTGTTGTTTTTTTACTCAAAAAATAAAAACTAAAATCAAAAAAATCTGATCTTTTCCTGCAAACTGAAATTTAAAACACATTATTGCAATCAATTACGTGCAGTCTGCCACTGTATGTTTTATGCTAATCCTATCTTCTGACTAGAAACCAAATACATGATGAAAAATTGGGTCGATCCTGAAGCAAAAGCTGAAGCCGAACGTTATGAAAATCCTATCCCAAGTCGTACACTGATCTTAGAAATCATTGAACAAAAAAAAGAAGCCCTGTCACATGCTGACTTAGTCGAGTTATTTGAAATTGCTGATCAAAAAAGTATAGATGCGCTCAGCCATCGTTTAAGTGCGATGGTTCGAGATGGGCAATTGATGAAAGATGGTTTTAAATATCAGCTCATGGCAGATCAACCGATTTTAGATGCCACAGTTTACATCAATGCCAAAGGTCTAGGGGTCGCAAGCCTAGATGGTAAAAAAGATGAGCTTTTACTACCTGAGCGTGAGTTACGCCAAGTTTTTCATGGTGACCGCGTCAAAGTACAACAAACCTCCGTTGACCGTAAAGGTAAAGCTTGGGGCTATATTACTGAAATTACGCAACGCCGCGTCAAGCAACTGATTGGTAAAGTGGCTGAGTTTGAAGGTGAATATTTCATTCAACCTGCTAATCCAAACGCGCATCAACCGATTACACTAGAAAAAGAACTGATTGAACACGCCAAAGCCAAAGTTGGTGATGCGTTACGCGTAGAAATTGATGACTACCCAACACGTGATGAATTTGCAACAGGTCATGTGATTCAGTCGATGGCAGATAAAGCCGATACTGAAATTATTATTCCACAAACGATTTTAGAATATGGCTTGCCATATGAATTTCCAGAAGAAGTCGTTAAAGAAGCTGAAAGTTTCAAAGAACCAACAGCCAAAGATCGAGCAGGACGCATTGACTTACGTGATTTGCCTTTAGTCACCATTGATGGTGAAGATGCCCGTGACTTTGATGATGCAGTCTATGCTGAAAAACGTCCGGGTGGTGGCTATCGTGTTGTGGTTGCGATTGCCGATGTCAGCCACTATGTACGTACAGGCAAACCTTTGGATGATGAAGCACAGGAACGTGGTACTTCGGTTTATTTCCCACACTTTGTGTTGCCAATGTTGCCTGAAGCCCTTTCTAATGGTTTATGTTCACTCAATCCAGATGTAGACCGTCTATGTATGGTCTGCGATCTGAATTTGAGCCGTGCAGGTCGTGTGACTAAATTTGAGTTTTATCCATCAGTGATGCACTCTCAGGCACGTTTAACCTATACACAAGTTGCACAATATATAGATGGTGACAGCAAAGCTGTTCCTGAAAATCGTGATGTGCATAAGTCATTAAACACGCTCTATCAACTGTACGAAACCCTGAAAGGTTTACGTGCAGAACGTCATGCAATGGAATTTGAAACTGTTGAAACCTATATGACTTTTGATGAGTTGGGTGGTATTAAAGAGATTCTGCCTCGTTCACGCAATGTGGCACATAAACTGATTGAAGAATGCATGTTGCTTGCCAACGTGGCAGCCGCTGAATATTGTTTAAAAAATGATATTCCGATGCTCTATCGTGTACATGAAGCGCCTGAGTTTTCACGCATTCAAAAAGTAAAAGACTTTGTAAAATTGTTGGGCTTACCGTTCCCAGATCAGCCGACTCAGGCAGATTATCAAAAAGTCATTGAAGCAACCAAAGACCGTATTGATGCGCCAAGCATTCATGCAGTGTTATTACGCTCAATGATGCAAGCGTATTATGGTGCAAAAAATGTCGGGCACTATGGCTTAGCTTATGATGCCTATACGCACTTCACTTCACCAATTCGTCGTTATCCTGACTTGTTGTTACACCGTGCAATCAAAGCGCATTTGGCACAAAAACCTTCACCGTTATCTGGTGGTGCGTTAGATGAAGCAGGTGAACATTTCTCTGCGACTGAACGTCGTGCTGATGAAGCTTCTCGTTCTGTCACCTCATGGCTGAAATGTCACTATATGCAGCAGCATTTAGGTGAAGAATTTGTGGGTGTGATCAGTGCAACGGCTGAGTTTGGCTTATTTGTAACACTCAAAGATTTGTATGTTGATGGCATGGTGCATGTCAGCCATTTAGGTGATGACTATTTTGTCTTTGATCAAGCCAGCCAAACTTTAGTTGGACAAAATCGTGGTCAAGTCTTTGGTTTGGGCGATGAAGTAAAAATCAAAGTTGCAGGTGTAAATCTGGAAGAGCGCAAAATTGACTTTGAATTGTTACAACAATTGTCACATGCAGGGCGTGTCATTCGCAGTCGTGCGCCACGTGTTGCCAAAGCAACTGCAAAAGAAGAAGTTTTTTCTGATCGTCCAGCCAAAGTTAAATCTAGCTCGGACACGTCGAATGCTAATGATGATGGAGAACGTCCCATTCGAAAGAAAAAACCCAAAGGAAAACCTAGCTCTTACAGCAAAAAGCCTACTAAAAATACTGCAACGAAGCCTGATCAAAAGGCTAAAGATAAAGTAAAAAAGAAAGCTAAGCTTAAAAAGAAAAAGTCTAATGCTAAGGCAAAAGATGAATGACTTTTTAAAACCTTAGTTTTAAATCAGAATGAGAGCGCTTCGGCGCTCTTTTTTATATCAAAATTTTAAATCTCGATTTTTAAATTACTATATTTTCGAAGAAATTGAACTAAATAATTCAAGTCTTCAATAGAGTAAAAGTTTTGTTCTGAACTTTTAAAATTCTTCCATGTTATTTGTAAAGGATAATAAACTGGTCTTAACCCTTCGTCTTCCAAGCAATCCCGTAAGGGAGTAATACTTCGCCCCATATAACCAAAGACACCACATACTTCTTCACCAATAGAGCAATAAAGATCACGCTCTGAATGTATATAATTTCCATCTAAAATAATTTGGCTTACTGGAGGCATCCTTTTATTTACCTCCTGATTAAAATTAACTTTATATGCAACATCCAACCAACATTCCTTTTCAAACTCATTCAAGTTAAACCAATGCTTTGGTGGTATTTTATTTTCAAGATAAAATTTTAAAAATTCTTTATTTTTCATAAAAATATCCACTCTTTCTATTAATGACTCCTGATAAGATTCATTATCTTCATAATCAATAAAATCATAAATAATCAAATCAGAATCGGTATAGTTAAACTCATAATAAAGACCTAATTCATCAGAAATTTTTTTATCTTTAATATGTAGTTCTGACTTTAAGTACAGGTTTAAATTTTTCGATTTCTTATTTCTTTTTAAAATATTCAGATCATCCATTTCCGCTAAAAAATTATTATTTATACAGTTTTTGAAAACAATATGATTGGAATACACTTCAAAAATCGACACATCAAAAGAATATATTCGTTTTTCTTCTGACTCTCGATCAGAATCAAAACTTTTTATTTCTAAAAAAAGTTTTTCTTGGAGCATTTAATAAACTCGCTTATGTTTATAACAATTCAATCTTGTATTAAAGGCATAAAAAGAGATTAAACAAGTATTAATTTCGTGATTCCACCTTGATTTCCCCTGCCAAAAGCCCTACATCTAGTTATAACTCAGCAATATTTTGGCATACAAGACATGACATTAGAAAAGGCAACTTTGCCTGTACCCCAATTCGATCAAATTACTTTAGATCAACTAAAACAAAATATCGAAAACGCTATTCAAAATGGGCAAAACTTTTTAAATGAACTTCAGCAAGTTCCTGAAAATTTACAGCAACAACTACAATTATTGGAACAAATTGATACGCTTGAAAATAATTTGAGCGAATCATGGGGCATTTTATCGCATCTTAATGCCGTGATGAACAACGCTGAAACTCGCGATGTCTATCAACTACTCTTACCTAGTTTAAGTGAATACTCGACTCAAATGGGGCAGCATGTTCCTCTATTCCAGACTTATCAAAATATTCATGACAATGCGATTTTTACTGACTTGCCTGTAGCGCAACAAAGTGCTATTAAACTTGCTCTGCGAGACTTTAAACTTTCAGGCGTTGCCTTGGAAGGCGAAGCGAAAAAACGCTATGCAGAAATTTCAGCACGACTTTCACAACTGTCATCTGACTTTTCCAATCATGTGCTAGATTCAACTCAAGCCTATCACAAGCCATTAAACGAAGAACAACTCAAAGGCTTACCACAAAGCAGTGTTGAATTATTGAAGCAACATGGTCAGCAACGTGAACTAAATCAGCCTGTTGCGACTTTGGATTTTCCATCGTACTTGGCAATTATGACCTATGCCGAAGATCGCACGCTACGTGAAGAACTCTATCATGCTTATGTCACCCGTGCTTCTGATCAGGCACAAGATACTCAATATGACAATGCACCGATTATGGTCGAAATCTTAAGCTTGCGTCAGGAAATGGCAAAGCTTTTAGGTTTTGATCATTATGCAGAATATTCATTGGCTTCAAAAATGGCACCCGATGTTGCCACCGTCAATCAATTCCTTGTCGATTTGGCTGAACATGCACGTACACCTGCCCTACAAGAAATTGAAGAACTCAAAGCTATTGCCAAGCAAGATGGTATTGATGAACTGAAACCGTGGGACAGCACTTATTATTCAGAAAAACTCAAAGTTCAACAATTCAATCTATCTCAGGAAGACTTAAAACCCTATTTTCCTGCACCTAAAGTCATTCAAGGTTTATTCAGTATCGTCAATCGTTTATATGGTATTCAGGTGATTGAGCGTGAAGCCCCACTTTGGCATAGCGATGCTCGTTATTATGAACTGGAAGATCAAGGCACTGTGATTGGCGGCTTCTACTTCGACCTATATGCACGCAATGGCAAACGTGGTGGTGCTTGGATGAGTGGTTTCCGCTCACGTATGCAAACTGAAAATGGTCTACAAAAACCAATTTGCTATATGGTTGGAAACTTTACGCCTCCTGTTGGCAATCAGCCTGCACTGTTAACCCATGATGAAGTGATTACCCTGTTCCATGAATTTGGACATGGTTTACATCACATGCTGACTGAAGTTGATAATATCTCTGTAGCAGGGACTCATGGCGTGGCATGGGATGCCGTCGAGCTACCAAGTCAATTTATGGAATTCTGGGCTTGGGATACTGAAAGTCTAGCGCTGATCAGTGAGCACATTGAAACCAAAGCATCTTTGCCAAATGACTTACTTAAAGCATTACTTGATGCTCGTTTCTTCCAGTCAGGTATGCAAACGCTACGTCAAATCGAATTTTCCTTGTTCGACTTAAGCATTCACAAACTAACACCAGCATTAAATGCTGAACAAATCCAAGCAACTTTAGATGATATTCGCCAAAAATATGCTGTTTTAGCGACAACACCTTATAACCGCTTCCAAAATGGTTTTAGTCATATTTTTGCAGGTGGCTATGCAGCAGGCTATTATTCTTATAAATGGGCGGAAGTATTAGCCAGTGATGCCTTTGATCGTTTTGAAAATGAAGGCGTTTTCAATACTCAAACAGGTGCAGAATTTAGACAGACGATTTTGGCAGTCGGTGGAAAAGATACTGCTCTTGATGCATTTATCAATTTCCGTGGGCGCGAGCCTAAAATTGATGCATTGTTACGTCATCAAGGTTGGACGAATGCCTCTAAAAACGCTTAAACTACGCATGTAAAATTAATTATGTGGTGAGTATATGAATATTAGACGTCGTTTCATTGCGGGTGCTAAATGTCCAAGATGTGAGGCGATGGATCGAATCGTCATGCTCACCACTGACGATGCTGAATGGATTGAATGTATCGAGTGTGATTATTCTGAAAATCGCCCTACTCATGTGGACGAGCCTGAAGAACCAGCTACACCTGATGAAATTGGGGTCATTCAATTTAAGCCTCGTCCAGCAAAATAAATTGGATAAAACATGCAATTAGATACAAGAAATAATTCTAAATTAATGTGGTTTATTGCTGGGGGATTGATTGTTATTGTTGCTTTGGCTGCTGCGTTATTTTGGCTCAGTTCAAGCAAGGAACAAGCGACCGCTCAAAAGCCTTTAGAACAAAAACCAACGCCAGTTACAGCACCACCTGTGGCTCAACCTTTAGAACAGTCCGCATCTTCGACAGCAACAGAACAACAACTGGTGCATGAGTCTATTTTACAAGAGCCTGTTTCTGAAAATGAAAGCTTGGCTAAAGAAGAAGTTGCAAAACTGGATGATATTGAAAAGCAATTAAACGATCAAAAACAATCGCTAGAATCACAACACGCTGATGCAGATCAATTAATCAAACTAAAAGAAGAACAATTGAAACTTTTAGAACAGCAACTCGCAGCGCAAAAACAGTCTTAATGTTTAAACAATAACATCGCCCAATCATGATTGGGCGATGTTTTCATTCATTTGAAATTTCTCAAAATATCATCTCATATCTACTCAATATCTATATTTGATCTATAGTTCTGACCGAATGCATCCCTGATCAATATCAATCATGTATGAGGTCAATACAAAAATTTATAAGCTCGCAGAATAATTTAGTTTTTCACTTATTCAGCTGATGAATAACTGATGTTACGCAGTAACATATAAATTTTAAATAAAGAAAAAGCGCCCGAAGGCGCTTCTTTTATTTACATGATTACATTATTTATTGGCGTACCAATCAAACATATTGAGTAGATATGGTACAAAGGTTACGAGCACTAAGGACGTAAATAGTACGACGATTGGTAAAATCCAACGCTCATAGCGATAGTAGAAACTTGTATATTTCTCTTTCGCCTCTGCATCGGCGGCGGCGACTTCTTCATCACCGACCGAGAGCCTCGTTAAGAGATGATTAAGTGCTACTGGTGGAGCAACATAGCCAAATTCAAAAGCAACCAATACAATCATCCAGAAGTGAATTGGATGAATTCCATTTTCATAAGCCACTGGTGCAATCGTTGCAGCAACCAAAATTACCGCACCAAATGGGTCTGTTGTCATACCAATTAATGCAAGTAAAATTGCAAGGAATGCTAAAGAAAGCATAATACTGCCTAGATGTGTAGGCACCATTGTCACAATTTCGCTACGCTCAATCAAACCACCCATACTTGCTGAAAGTGCCATTAGGATAATCAAAGCACCGATATGCCCAACACTCTCAGAAGATGCAAACCAAATTGATTTTCCAAAACCACGCTTTTGCTCAGCATCTGTATTATGCGTACGTAAATACTCTGAGTTTTTAGCATGTTCTTGTGCTAAAGCACTATTAAATGCTGGAACAGGTACACGATCGCCCATGTACTTATCAAATAAAATATATGCCAACAACATAATTGGAAGAATTACTGGTGCAGTAAACTCGTCCATTTGTGTATCTAAACCGTAGCTATAGAACCCTACAACCAACGCGGTAATGATGACATAAGGAATCACTGGCACTAAAGCTTTCATCATGCCAGGTACAGCAACTTTCGGTGAATTAATACGGAATTTATCTTCAGCAAGGTATAAAGAAACCCCAAGGAAAATAAACGCAGTTAACCAGAAAACATAAATACCATGATCAAATAACTCGTCAGATGTAACATGACGACTATCTAGCATTGAAATCAAAATCACCAATAAACATGGACGTAATACAACACCTAGTGAACCAGACATTGCCGAAACAGCCAAAGCATACTGACGACGAGCACCAGAATTCCACACTTCACGATAAATAATCGCACCTGCAGCAACAACGAAAATCCCCGATGCACCTGTATATGCAGTTGGAATTGCAGCAGCGATTAAGATAATCCAAGTCAGAGTTTCAGGTGCAAGATTCCATGGACGTAAAATGGCAAGGAATACATCCATAATTCTGGTTTGGGTTAACAACATACCTGCCCAGATAAACAATGCTAAGTTTAGGAAAATTCCAGAAAACTCAACCAATTGACCAAGATAAATACCTTGCCCCATTGGATAGTCCATAAAGAAGGTAAATGCAATTCCTGTTAAAATCGCCATAAACGCATATAAAGGAATACTAATCAGAGAAAGTCCGATATTTCCGCCGTCTTTGGCTGTTTTAGGAATAAAAAACAGTTGATACAAGCTAATTAACGTCAAACTCACAAAGAGAATAATCCACAACCAATATCCCCAGATTGTTTCATAAGTTGACTCTACACCTGAGTTAATAACAGATTGATACTGACTCCAGACTGAGTAAGACAACAAGCCATTACCCAAGATCATTGCAAGAGAATACACTCTAAAGTCAAGTTTCGTTGTAGGTGGACGTAAGCTAATATGATGCATTTTTAGCGATGCTGTAATCGCAGAAATCACCACCATAAGTAATAAAATTAAGACACGGTTTTCAGTTCCAACCTTAAATAGCCAGAAAAATCCCGTTTCCATGGTACGATAAGTACGTGCAGATGGATGTTTTTCCAAATGTGTCATCGACTTATCATAAAAAGCAAATTTTTCCTCACATTCTGTTTGTGCAGCCATAAAAGACTGACGAACATCAGCTTCAGGCGTTACCCCAAAGAAGCTTGCATCAGGATCACTTGCTTCAGCTTTCATGCGTTCTTGCACTAAAGCATCAATATTAGGATGACGATCACATGTTGGTTTTGTTGGTTCAGCCCTTAAAAAGGAATATTGCATTCCAATTTTTTCATCACCATATAAACGCTCACCAATACGTAGCATCTGCCCATGAATCATTTCCCCTGTACCAATCACGAGTGTTAACAAGAGAAGGAGTAGGACTAAAAAAGTTGAAATCCATTCTGTCCATATGTAACTAATCAGTCCTAAGCCTGATTTTTTTTCTGCACTATCATTCATGATAATTCCATTTTTATCTATAATCTTACAAATCTTTCATAAGACTGATATTTTTATAAGCTATGAGTTGCTCAAAAGCCCTCATTTCCTATTTTTATTTCCACTTCCAAATCTGCATGCTTTTTCAATTGAAAAGAATGGCAGCGTTACATTTTTTTTCACGCATTTTTGTCAAGTATAAAGCGACAAAAGTGCATTCTTTTATTCAGTCTATCAGCATTCATAAACATTTTTAAAATAAAAAACAATACTTTAAACTTAATAATCTATAGAAATATTTTTTATTTTTTACTTTAGAATAATTCCTCACTTGTCTTACAAAATGATGAGCATTTCAAATTCTTTTTTTTAATCTTTAATTTGATTTGTTTCAACTATTTGTTGATATCCTAAATAAATTACTGCACATATTGCTCCCCAAAAAGCACCTACTAAATGCGCTTCTACCAAAACAGGACTCCCAATAAGCTGTGCTGTACCTATTTGCCCAAAAGTATTTTCCCATGCTAATTTTGCCATAATTAGAAATAATACCAATAAAGCAAAATTACGCTCTTTACGAAATTTAAGATAAAAAAAGGCGGCTGCAACATACAACCCATGCAAAATTCCTGATAAACCCGCATAAGCTTCAATATTGGGATATAAATAATAAAAAGTTAAGCTACATAATGGTGCTAAAACAAGTAAAAGTACAATAATAAATCTATTTTGGATATGAGGGAAAATAAAAGGAAAACAGGCAAATGCGATAATATTAAGTAAAAAATGAATCCAACCCACATGCACCCAATGTGCTGTCCACCAACGCCAAATTTCACTAAAAAATGAATAACGCCAATAAATAAATTGTGCCTGAAAAATTTGCAAACAAGCAGAGATACAAATACAACTTGCAATTAAAGTAATCCGTTTCTTCCATTGTAAATCGTTCATATTGCATTACCCTTAAAACAAACAAGAAAAGCCGAAGCTTTTCTTGATAATAAATAAAAAATTGAAAAGGATGTGTTCACTTTTTGATATTTAAGGTGCAGCCTCAGTCGTTGGTGTTTCTGTTGGAGCAGCAGTTGTATCTGTTGCTGGAGGAGTATCTCCACCTTCAGCAGGATCACCAATCCCCTCAAATAACTCATCATCTCCTGTTGCGCCTTTATCATCCCAAAAGGTGGTCATGCCATCATCAGCAGCACGGACACCTGTATTTTCAGTCCAATAACGGTCAGCAATGGCTTGTACCATTTGCCCTGCCATTGCATCAATGAGTCTAAATTCAGGATTAACAGGCTTATCTTCTTCTCTTGAGGCAGCATAAGTTCGCAATGCTTCACGGATACGAGCATCATCACCACTTGCTTGTGCCGAAACAGCATATAAAGCATGTGCTAAGCGTACACCCTTTTGCTCACCAATTTGCATAGACTGTTTCATGGTAACGTATGGGTCGGGTTTACCCTCATCTGCACCTGGCAATAATGTCCAAATGACAGCACGTGTCGCCATTGGCGCACCCCAGAATTTATTATTATCCAAACATGCCATGCCACGCTCAACAATCGCTGCAATATCCTTAGGGACATTGGCAGCACCGCCTGAGTTGATATCATTGGTCATCGCTTGCAAACCACTGAGCATGCCCAAAAGATAGATGGTTTGGTCTAAATCTTTTTTCATCGTTGGGCAAGAGTCACCCAACGTATATTTATATTTGGCTTGCCAACGTTCTGCAAACAACTGATAACCTGTGTATTGACGCTGTGCAGCTAATGCCGCCCAACGTTTTTGTTCTACACGTGCATCTTGTGCTTCAGAAACTTTGCCATCCTTAGAAGCACGTAAATAACGTAATTCTGCATCTAAAGCACGATTTTCAGCACACATTCCTGCTGCTGAATACAGTAATACAGCCATACGAGTTGGATCTGCACCCATATCTTTCGTTGCCATAATTGCTGGTGTTAATGCATTACCTGTCTGGCAAGCCATATCAGCATCGCCACCTGCTAAAATAGGAGGAACAATATGTTTTTCACTAAAACCTAAAGCAACGTTTGCACCTGACTTAACCACATAGGAACAGCCAGATAAAACAGATGAGGCAACAACAGCAGTCACCATAAGTTGACCCAATTTTTGGACTCTAGACATACTTCCTGTCCTCTATATAATTGTGTTTATGTCCTTTTTGTTTAAAATATCAGATGCGTTACCTGAATAAAAGAGTAATTGCTCTAATTTTAATGATTTAATGTGCCATATTTTTAGATAAAATGGATTGACCGTATAATACATAAAGTCAAATTTTAGGCAAAAAAAAGTAGCATTGCGACGGTTCAGCACATGCTACTTATTAAACGGTAAACTCTCAGGAGAGTTTATTAGTTTTGAGTTTTCTTTTCTCAATCTGTTCCCTCAGCACGGTTCCTAGTCTTCCTACCACAATCGCAAGAACAATTGCGACCACTAGAAACAACCATTGTTGAACTTCAGTCATAATGAAATCCTTCGCTTGCTGTTGGTAGGTTTAATTTACATGCAAAAGTGAAAATCTATGGATATAATTGTCCTACAATTTCTCTTTTTAAGTTTTTTGTGTGATTTTAGTCTAACAATACTTTCAAATATCAATGAATATAAAATAAACAATTGATACAAAAATAAATTTCAAATCTATATTATTAAAAAATGTCTAACAATCAATCTAACTTAGCGCGAGTTTTTAACATTTTCCAGCTTTTAACACTCATTTGATCTTGCCAAAGTACCAAATTTTTTGGCTTATTTTGTTTTAGCGTCGTTTTATAATAAACCACAATATAAAAAATATGATCGACCATTTTTATTATTTCAACTTGCTCAATATCTTGATTTTTATAAAATTTAATTGACCAAATTTGCTTATCTAATTGTTCAAATTGCTCAACATAAGGACGCCGATTAAAAACAAATAATGAACAGCCTAACGTAATCAGACACAACAACCACAACCATAAAGACAAAGCTTGATAAAGCAATATCGTAATAATTAACCCACAAAAAAACTGAAACACTTGCCGATATTGGCTAGGTTTCAGCTTAAAACACGTATAGTTAGTTAAATTAACCGTGGACATAATGTTTTAATTTAGAAATTAATTGTCTTAATTCAGGCTTAGGTGGCTCTGAAACCTCCATAAACCAATCTAATAAGTCAGGATCTTCTTGATCGACCAGCTCTTTAAATAATGTCTTTTCAGTTTGATCTGCTTGTAAATAATATTGTTTCACGTATGGATCAAAATAAACATCGATTTCTTTTAGACCACGACGCGCACGATAAATCACTTTACGTTCTTCTAAAGTTAATTCCTCAAACATGAATTTCCCCGAAAATGACAGATTCTCTTAGTTTACCTTATTCCATAAAAAATACTTGCGTATTTCTAGAGATTGACCAAATTCATCATTTATTTGGTTCAAATGAGCATTCATCTCATTGAGATCAAACGAATGTTCACTTAATTTATAAATATTAAACAATGATTTGGAATAAAAATATGCAATCAGGTGCGATTCGACCATTAGCAAATATGCTACCTCGTAATTTATTTAATGCTGAACATGAAGCTTTTCGTGAAACTGTACGTAAATTTTATGCAAAAGAAGTCGTTCCAAATACTGAAAAATATGAAAAACAACAACATGTAGATCGTGATTTATGGAACAAAGCAGGTGAAATGGGCTTACTTTGTGCCACCATGCCAGAAGAATATGGTGGCTATGGTGTAGATCGCCTATACAGCATGATTTTGATTGAAGAACAAGCTTATGCAATGGATTCAGCAACAGGCTTTTCATTACATTCTGATATCGTTGCAAACTACATCAATAATTTTGGCAATGAAGAACAAAAGAAAAAATGGCTACCTCAAATGGCATCTGGTGAAACAGTCACAGCTATTGCAATGACTGAGCCTGGTACAGGTTCAGATTTACAAGCTGTACGAACCACTGCTGTACTTGATGGCGATGAATATATTATTAATGGTTCAAAAATCTTTATTACCAATGGCTATTTATGCGATATGGCTGTGGTTGTGTGTAAAACAGGAAATTCAGAAAAAGGCTCTGCAAACCTTTCTTTAATTATTGTTGAAGCAGATCGTGCAGGTTTTACCAAAGGTAAACCTTTGAACAAAATCGGGATGAAAGGTCAAGATACTTGTGAATTATTCTTTGAGGATGTCCGTGTTCCTAAAGAAAACCTACTTGGTGCAGAAGGTATGGGCTTTTTCATGCTGATGAAAGAGTTAGCTTGGGAACGTATGCTTGTTGCAATTATTTGCCAAGCAGGTGCTGAAGCGGCTTTCGCTCATACCGTTCAATATACAAAAGATCGTAAAGCATTTGGTAAATCAATCAGTTCTTTCCAAAATACACGCTTTAAACTTGCTGAATTACGTACGGAGATTGACTTCTGTCGTGCATATTTAGATCGCTGTATGGAACTACAACTTGAAGAAAAATTAGGTATTGATGCTGCTGCTGCCGCAAAATATAAAATTTCAGACATGTTCTCAAAAGTTGTGGATGAATGTGTTCAATTACATGGTGGCTATGGCTATATGCTTGAATACCCGATTGCACGTGCATATATCGACAACCGTGCAAATCGTATTTATGCAGGTACCAATGAAATTATGAAAGAACTTATTTCTCGTACCTTATAATTTTATATTAAACACGAAAAAATGGAGCATCTATTGCTCCATTTTTCATTTAATTATGAGTAAGATTTTTGCATTTATTTTTGAAACAAAGAAAGTATTTAAAAAATTAATTCAATTTTATTTTTCCCATTAAAAAAAGGAGCTTATGCTCCTTTTTCGTTTCTTAATTCAATCAAGAAACTAATTTAGGCTTTTTTGCAGCTTGTGCTTCACGTTTATGAAATTTTAATACGCCATCTTCAAACTTCGCATTTTTAAGCTCTTTACGATCTGCTAAATAGTTATGAGTCGCCATCCAAGGTGCTTTAGTGCCTTGTTTTGGTAATTGATCAGCCGCACGTGCAATATAGCCAGAGCTCATCTCACCCATTACCGTTTCTTCCAATATCGCCGAATGATCAGTTGGTGCAATCACTTCGTCATAGCCTTTTTTATCCATGAAATTAAACAAACGACACAGATAATCAGCAACAACATCAACCTTTAATGTCCAAGAGGCATTCACATAACCAATCACTAAAGCCATATTTGGCACATCACTCACCATCACACCGTGATAAAGCATGTGTTCACTGGTTTTCAATGATTTATGATCGACTGTCGCTTTAATGCCACCCATAATTTGAATTTCTAGACCTGTTGCAGAAACAATAATATCTGCATCTAAATGTTGACCCGATTTTAATTGAATACCATTTTCAGTAATTTTTTCAATATGATCCGTTTCAACACTCGCCTTGCCTGTACGTAAAATTTTAAATAAATCACCGTCTGGCACCACACATAAACGCTGATCCCAAGGGTTATATGTTGGCGTAAAGTGTTTCATGTCCACTTTACCTTTTAATTGCATTTCAATAGATTTTAAAAGCAATTTACGTACAAGTTTTGGTTGTTTTTTGGATAAGGCAAAAATACCACGTTGCATACCAATATTACGTGCACGTGTAAATTTGTAAGCCAAATCTTCTGACATAAATTTACGTGTTTTTTCATATACAAAATCAATCGATGGAATGGAAGCAATATACGTCGGTGAGCGTTGTAACATGGTCACATGCCCTGCCCCACCTTTTGCCATTGCAGGCACTAAGGTAATTGCTGTTGCACCACTACCAATAATTACCACTTTTTTACCCGTATAATCTAAATTTTCAGGCCAAAATTGTGGATTGATGAATTGACCTTTGAAGTTTTCTTTACCTGGATAATCAGGTTGATAACCTTGATCATAATTATAATATCCTGTGCAACCAACAACAAAATTGGCAATCCATGTCTGCACATTTTTCTGTGCATCCTCAATCTGTACCTGCCATTTTTTAGTCGCAGAATCATAGTTCGCTGTAAGGACACGATGATTAAAATGAATTTTTTCTTTTAATTTATATTCATCAACCACTTCGCCAATATAGCCTTTAATAGAAGCACCATCTGCCAAAACATTAGCTTTTTGCCATGGTTTGAAGTTAAAACCAAAGGTCGACATATCTGAATCTGAACGGATACCAGGATACTTAAATAAATCCCATGTACCGCCAAAACTTTCACGACGCTCAATGATTTCAAATGAACGTTGCGGTGAATTTTTAGATAAATGAGCTGCAATACCAATACCAGAGATACCAGCACCTACAATAAGAATATCAACTTGCTTTTCCATGTTCTTTTTATAACCTTTTAATCAGTACATTTTTATTAAAGCACAAATTTGACAATACGCAATGTCAAGTTTAAATATTTCCGACAAATTTTATGTCAGTAGAGGACAAATTTATAAATTGTTAGACAATACGCAATAAAAAAGGTCGGTAAAATACCGACCTTTTTGAACAACCGATGTTCTATGGCATGAGTAAACTTAGTTTACTTCACGATCCACAAGCTCTACATAAGCCATCGGTGCAGCATCACCTGCACGGAAACCAGCTTTAAGAACACGTAGATAACCGCCGTTACGTTCTTTGTAACGAGGGCCAAGAACGGTAAATAATTTACCAACTGTTGCTGCTGAACGAGTACGAGCAAACGCTAAACGACGGTTTGCAACTGTATCGTTTTTAGCTAAAGTGATTAAAGGCTCAGCAACACGACGTAATTCTTTCGCTTTAGGAACAGTAGTTTTAATTAACTCATGTTCAAACAAAGAATTAGCCATGTTTTGGAACATCGCTTTACGATGACTGCTTGTACGGCCTAATTTCACACCACTATTACGATGACGCATGGTGATAGTCCTACTTAATTAACGGCTACGATAGGCAAAACGATCGTCCATACGTAAACTAGCTGGTGGCCAGTTTTCTAAACGCATGCCGAGTTGTAAGCCTTTTGAAGCCAGAACATCTTTGATTTCAGTAAGCGATTTTTTACCTAAGTTAGGAGTTTTTAACAACTCAACTTCAGTACGCTGTACTAAATCACCGATGTAGTAAATATTTTCTGCTTTCAAACAGTTAGCAGAACGAACAGTAAGCTCTAGATCATCTACTGGACGAAGCAAGATTGGGTCAACTTCTTCACGAGGCTCTTGAGCAACAGGTGCTTGATCTTTCTGAAGATCAACAAAAATTGCAATTTGTTGTTGCAAGATTGTTGCCGCTTTACGGATTGCTTCTTCAGGATCTACAGTACCATTAGTCTCAAGATCAATGACCAATTTATCAAGGTCAGTACGTTGTTCTACACGCGCATTTTCAACGGTATAAGACACACGTTTAATTGGACTATAAGAAGCATCTAACTGTAAACGTCCTACTGGGCGAGTTTCGCCTTCAGGAAAACGTGAGTCAGAAGTCTCATAACCACGACCTTGTGAAACTTTCAGGCGCATTTTTAAATTGCCTGATGCACTTAACGTGCCGATCAAGTGTTCAGGGTTAACCACTTCAACATTATGAGGTAAACGAAGGTCAGCAGCAGTAATATCGCCAGGACCTTGTTTTTCTAATGTTAAATATGCTTCGTTTTGATCGAACAGCTTAATAGACAATCCTTTTAGGTTCAGCAAGAGCTCGACGATGTCCTGCTGCAAGCCTTCTAAAGTACTGTACTCGTGCTCAACACCTTCTATTTCAACTTCAACCACAGCAGCGCCAGGTAAAGAAGACAGTAGGATGCGACGTAAAGCATTACCAAGAGTATGACCAAAGCCACGCTCTAATGGTTCCAGAATCACTTTTGCCGAGGTCCCGCTTGCCGCTTCGACCTTGATCGCTTGCGGAGTAAGAAACTCGTTTGCAGTACGCGTCATTATTGCTACCTCAAGGATTATTTAGAATACAATTCTACAATCAAGCTTTCGTTGATTTCAGCAGGTAAATCAGAACGATCTGGTGCAGCT
This sequence comes from Acinetobacter sp. R933-2, assembly GCF_030325485.1. Taxonomy (NCBI): domain Bacteria; kingdom Pseudomonadati; phylum Pseudomonadota; class Gammaproteobacteria; order Moraxellales; family Moraxellaceae; genus Acinetobacter; species Acinetobacter sp. R933-2. The sequence goes on along the minus strand of NZ_JACAIJ010000009.1, from coordinate 120,785 downwards.
TTAAATGTACCTTCAAGTTTTGAATGATCGATATCAATCCAAGAAGAAGTACCACGTTGAGCAGCTAATTCAATTGCGTTTTTGATACGTAATTGTTGTTTAGCGCTTTCGTGAACTGCGATCACGTCACCCGCTTTAACTTGGATAGACGCGATATTAACACGACGACCATTTAAAGTGATTGAACGGTGAGATACAAGCTGACGAGCTTCTGCACGTGTAGAACCAAAACCCATACGATAAACAACGTTATCGAGGCGGCTTTCAAGCAGTTTCAACAAGTTTTCACCAGTTGCACCCTTAACACGAGCAGCTTCTTTATAGTAGTTACTAAATTGACGCTCTAACACACCGTACATACGACGTACTTTTTGTTTTTCACGTAATTGTAGTGAATACTCTGATTGTTTACCACCACGAGCCCCGCCATGTTGACCAGGCGCTTTAGCAGCTTTTTTAGTTTTGACGTCAAAAGGTTTAACGCCAGATTTTAATTGCAGGTCTGTCCCTTCGCGGCGAGAGAGTTTGCATTTTGGACCAATATAACGAGCCATGAATGTTTCTCCTTACACGCGACGTTTTTTAGGTGGACGGCAACCGTTGTGCGGAATCGGAGTCACATCGGTAATGCTGTTAATTTTATAACCCACTGCACCTAATGCACGAACCGCAGATTCACGACCTGGACCAGGACCTTTAACAAGGACATCCAAGTTTTTCAAACCGTAATCCAAAGCAGCTTTACCAGCAACTTCAGCAGCTACCTGAGCAGCAAACGGTGTTGATTTACGTGATCCACGGAAGCCTTGTCCACCTGAAGTAGCCCAAGCCAATGCATTACCTTGACGATCAGTAATCGTAACAATGGTGTTATTAAAAGAAGCGTGAATGTGTGCAACACCTTCAGAGACGGTACGAGTGACCTTCTTGCGTGTGCGAGTATCTTTAGCCATCTTTTAGCTTCCAGAAATCTTATTTCTTAATAGGTTTGCGCGGACCTTTACGGGTACGTGCGTTAGTTTTGGTGCGTTGTCCGCGAACAGGCAAGCTGCGACGATGACGAAGACCGCGGTAGCAGCCTAAATCCATTAAACGTTTAATGTTCATGGAAATTTCGCGACGTAAGTCACCTTCGGTTGGAACCTTAGCAACTTCAGCACGAATCGCATCAAGCTGAGCATCATCTAATTCACGAATTTTAGTGGTAGTAGCAATACCAGCTGCAGCTAAGATGTTCTTAGCAGTGTGGCGACCAATACCAAAAATGTACGTGAGAGAGATAACAGCATGCTTGTTATCCGGAATGTTTACACCGGCAATACGAGCCATTCAAATTTCTCCAAAAAGGCAGTAGAGATAATCAACCGCCCCACAAAAATCTTGAGGGGCGGATAATAACCTAATTAGCCTACTGAAATCAACAGGTCTTAATTAAATTAACCTTGACGCTGCTTATGACGAGGTTCAGCGCTACAAATTACGCGAATAACCCCATTACGACGGATAACTTTACAGCTACCACAAATTTTCTTTACAGAAGCTTGTACTTTCATGATGAAACCTCTAAGTGCGCTATCCCTTAGGATGAGCAGTCGTTTTTCTCATTAACGTTTGATTATCATATTGACGTGAAGTGAGATGAGCTTGCAGCTGAGCCATAAAGTCCATCACAACAACAACTACGATTAACAATGATGTACCACCTAAGTGGAATGGAATACCAAATGAACTTTGCAGAATCATTGGCATCAAACAAATCACTGTAATATAAATCGCACCAATAAATGTCAAACGATTAAGAATATGATCTAAGTAACGAGCAGTTTGCTCCCCTGGGCGAATACCAGGTACATAAGCTCCGCTGCGTTTCAAGTTTTCTGATACTTCTTTAGGACTAAAAACTAAAGCCGTGTAGAAATAACAGAAAAAGATAATTAACGCACCAAAGAGCACCAAATACAAAGGTTGTCCAGGTGACAATACGAGTGCCAAATCTTGAAGACTACGTTTTACAATTCCTGCATTTGGATCAGCACTACCTAACCATTGACCTAAGCTCGCAGGGAACAACAATAACGAACTTGCGAAAATTGCTGGAATTACCCCTGCCATATTAATTTTCAATGGCAAATGTGTTTGCTGTGCAGTGAATACACGTCGACCTTGCTGCTTTTGAGCATAGTTAACAGGTATACGGCGTTGTGCTTTTTCAATAAATACAATGGCTGCTAAAACTGCAACTGAAAGTAATCCAAATACAGCCAAACCGATTAAACTCGATTGACCATTATCTACCGAAGTAAAAGCTTGAATTACCAAGTTAGGTAAACCTGCAACAATACCTGCGAAGATAATCATCGAGATACCATTACCAATACCACGTTCAGTAATTTGTTCACCTAGCCACATTAAGAACATTGTTCCTGCAACAAGTGAGGTCAAGGCTGGAATATAAAATGCAAGTCCTGATGTCAAAGTAATTCCTTGACTAATAAGACCTGCACACATTCCAATACCTTGCACAAATGCAAGTAACAGTGTGCCATAACGCGTATATTGATTAATCTTACGCTTACCCTGCTCGCCTTCTTTCTTCAATGCTTCCAGCGAAGGAACAACCGTTGACATTAACTGCACAATAATAGATGCAGAAATATACGGCATGATCCCTAACGCAAGAATTGACATTCGTTCTAATGCCCCGCCTGAGAACATATTAAACAAACCTAAGAATGTACCTTCATTAGCTTTGAAAAAACGTTCTAAAGCGACATTATCAATACCTGGTAGAGGAATATGTGCTCCTAGTCGAAAGACAACCAATGCGCCAATCAAGAACATTAATCGACGAATAACTTCACGATATTTCACATGAAAGGGCTGACCTTTCATCATATTCACATGACCTGAAGAACTAGGAGACATAGTCACTCGCGATTACTCCTCGACTTTACCGCCAGCAGCTTCTACAGCAGCTTTAGCGCCTTTAGTCAAAGCAACACCTTGTACAGTGAACGCACGAGTAATTTCACCAGAAAGAACGATACGAGCACGTAACATATCTTTACGTACAACATTCGCAGCTTTCAAAGTTTCAAGTGAAACAATATCACCTTCAACTTTAGCAAGCTCAGATAAACGTACTTCAGCAGTTTTCAAAGCCAATTGGCTAGTGAAACCGAATTTAGGTAAACGACGATATAACGCTGTTTGACCACCTTCAAAACCTGGACGAACGCCACCACTTTTACGTGATTTTTGACCTTTGACACCACGGCCGCCAGTCTTACCAACGCCAGAACCGATACCACGGCCTAAACGGCGGTTTTCACGTTTTGCACCTTCAGCAGGCGCAAGCTCATTTAAACGCAGAGTCATGGCTTATTCCTCTACACTAACCATATAGTAGACTTTGTTGATCATACCACGGTTAGAAGGAGTATCTACCACTTCTACTGTATGACCAATACGACGCAGACCTAAACCTTGTAGGCAAAGTTTGTGATTTTTCAAACGATGCGAAGAAGATTTAGTCTGGGTAACTTTAATCGTTTTCATGATTGATTACCCTAAAATTTGTTCTACTGAAAGACCACGTTTCGCAGCAACTTTCTCTGGAGAAGTCATATCACGCAAACCATTAAAAGTTGCGTTTACAACGTTAGCAGCATTAGTAGAACCATAACATTTAGTCAATACGTTACGTACACCAGCAGCTTCAAGAACCGCACGCATTGAACCACCAGCGATTACGCCAGTACCTTCTGATGCAGGTTGCATGAATACACGGCTAGCGCCATGACGTGCATTAACTGTATGTTGTAAAGTACCATCAACAAGATCAACAGTGATCATGTTGCGACGTGCAGCTTCTAGTGCTTTAGAAATAGCAGCAGGAACTTCACGTGCTTTACCACGACCAAAACCTACACGACCATTACCATCACCAACCACAGTTAATGCTGTGAAAGAGAAGATACGACCGCCTTTAACAACTTTGGCTACACGATCAACGGCAACCAGCTTTTCAACAAGACCTTCGTTTTGTTCAACTTTAGCCATGATTAGAACTCCAAGCCGTTTTCACGAGCAGCATCAGCCAAGGCTTTGATACGACCATGATATTTAAAACCAGAACGGTCAAATGCTACTTTAGTAACACCAGCAGCTTTCGCGCGCTCTGCGATTAAAGCACCTACTTTAGTAGCTGAATCTACATTACCTGTAGAACCACTACGTAAAGATGCATCCAAAGTAGAAGCTTGTGCTAATACTTTGCCACCATCTGCTGAAATAACTTGCGCATAGATGTGACGCGGCGTGCGGTTTACACACAAACGAGTCGCACCCAATGCACGGATGTGCAAGCGTGTGCTTTTCGCACGACGCAAACGGGATTGTTTCTTTTCGTTCATAAGAACCTCGCGCCTTATTTCTTCTTAGCTTCTTTACGAAGAACAACTTCGTCAGAATAACGAACACCTTTACCTTTATACGGCTCTGGCGGACGGTAACCACGGATATCTGCAGCCACTTGACCTAAAGCTGCTTTATCAGCAGATTTAAGAATAATTTCAGTTGCAGTTGGAGTTTCAGCAGTTACACCTTCTGGAAGGTTGTAGTCGATTGGGTGTGAAAAACCAAGGTTAAGGTTAACAACATTACCTTTAACCGCAGCTTTATAACCAACACCAATCAGTTGTAACTTGCGTTCGAAACCTTCGCTAACACCTTTTACAAGGTTGTTAAGAACAGCGCGAGCAGTACCAGCTTGCATCCAAGCGTCTTTCGACTCAGCTTTAGGAGCAATTTGAAGTTGACCTTCTTCCTGTTTTAGCTCGACCAGCGCATGCAGGTTGAAAGACAACGTACCTTTGCTGCCTTTCACTTCGACCTGCCGGCCGTTCTGAGTAACTGTTACACCATTAGGTACAGTTACTGGGGCTTTAGCCACACGAGACATGAGGAATCACCTATTAAGAAACAAAAGCAATAACTTCACCACCAACGCCCGCAGCACGTGCAGCGCGATCAGTCATGATGCCTTTGCTTGTAGAAACAATTGCAATACCTAAACCTTGCTTAACGCTAGGAAGTGCATCTTTACCGCGATATTGGCGTAGACCTGGACGGCTTACACGCTTCACAGTATCAATAACTGGTTTGCCTTCGAAATATTTTAAAGTAATAGTCAAAGTAGCTTTGCCTTCATTATCAGCAACTTCTACATTTGAAATATAACCTTCTTGTTGAAGTACGTTAGCAATCGCAACTTTCAACTTAGAATTTGGCATAGAAACGGTTTGTTTCTTTGCCATTTGTGCGTTACGAACACGTGTTAACATGTCGGCAACGGTATCTTGCATACTCATTATAGTCGCTCCTTACCAGCTTGCCTTAACAACGCCCGGTACATCACCTTGCATTACTGTATCACGTAATTTGTTACGGCTTAAACCGAACTTACGGAAGTAACCATGAGGACGACCAGTCAAACCACAACGGTTACGTAGACGTACTGGAGATGCATTACGTGGTAATGCTTGTAACTTCATCATCGCATCGAAACGTTCTTCATCAGAAGCATTTACGTTTGCAATCGTTGCTTTCAATTCAGCACGTTTTGCAGCGTATTTAGCAACTGTTGCTTCGCGTTTCAATTCGCGATTAATCATACCTTTCTTAGCCATATCGACCTCTTATTTGAACGGGAAGCCGAAACCACGCATAAGCGCACGGCCTTCGTCATCAGTACGGGCAGTCGTAGTAATGGTAATATCCATACCACGAATACGATCGATTTTATCAAAATCGATTTCAGGGAACATGATTTGTTCCTTGAGACCCATAGAGTAGTTACCACGACCATCAAATGATTTCGCAGAAAAACCGCGGAAGTCACGAATACGAGGGATCGCGATAGAGATCAAACGGTCTAAGAATTCGTACATTTGTTCGCCGCGTAAAGTTACTTTACAACCAATCGGCCAACCATCACGGATTTTAAAACCAGCGATTGATTTGCGAGCTAAAGTTAAAACTGGTTTTTGACCAGCAATAGCTTGCATATCAGATAAAGCGCCATCTAATAATTTCTTATCAGCAGCAGCATCACCAACACCCATGTTGATGGTGATTTTAGTGATGCGAGGAATCTCCATCACGTTTGCCAAGCCAAGTTCTTCTTTCAACTTAGCTTTGATTTCGTCGTTATAACGTGTTTTAAGTCTGGCCATAGCCTATTCAACCTATTACTTCGCTACCGCCACTGATTCACCATTTGACTTGTAAACGCGAGTTTTCACGCCTTCAGTCACTTGGTAACCAACACGGTCAGCCTTTTGGGTTGTAGCATTAAAAATTGCCACGTTTGAAATATGAAGCGAAGCTTCTTGTGTAACTACAGCGCCTTCAGCACCTGTTGCACGGTTCGGCTTTTGATGCTTCTTAACCAAGTTAAGGCCTTCAACCATAACGCGGTCATTCGAAACAGACAAAACAGTACCCTGTTTGCCTTTTTCTTTACCTGCGATCACAATAACTTGATCGCCTTTTCTAATCTTAGCCATGATTGCCTCTATTATAGAACTTCAGGAGCCAATGAAATGATTTTCATGAACTGTTCAGTACGAAGTTCACGAGTCACTGGTCCGAAAATACGAGTGGCAATCGGAGCCTTGTTGTTGTTCAAAATAACTGCAGCATTATCATCAAAACGGATCACAGAACCGTCTGGACGACGAATACCAAACTTAGTACGAACTACAACTGCATTCATCACGTCACCTTTTTTAACACGGCCACGTGGAATTGCTTCTTTAACAGTAACTTTAATAATGTCGCCTACAGAAGCATAACGACGATGTGAACCACCTAGTACTTTAATACATTGTACGCGGCGAGCACCACTGTTGTCTGCTACTTCTAGCATACTTTCGGTCTGAATCATTGCCCTACTCCAAAACCGAGCATCACCGGTCGAAATTTCGAAAGGCTCAAAGAGTACTCGAAATTCACCGATGATGCAACAAGAACGTCTAATTACTCAGCAGCAGCTTCAACCACTTCAACTAAAGTCCAAGACTTAGTTTTAGAAATTGGGCGGCTTTCTTTAATGGTCACAACATCACCAGTTTTAGCTGTGTTGTTCTCATCATGAGCGTGTAATTTTGTTGAACGGCGGATTAATTTGCCATACAACGGGTGTTGAACGCGGCGTTCGATAAGAACAACAATAGATTTATCCATTTTGTCACTTACGACTTTGCCAGTTAACGTGCGAACTGTTTGCTCACTCATTGTCCGTTCCCCTGTTTTTCGGTAAGGAGGGTCTTAATACGAGCAATAGTCTTACGAGTTAACGCAACTTCATGCGATTTACCCAATTGACCAGTTGCTTTTGCCATACGAAGACGGAATTGGTTAAGCTGTTGCTCATCAAGCAAAGCTGTCAACTCTTCTACCGACTTTTCACGTAGATCTTTAGTTTTCATTACATCACCGTCTTAGTAACGATAGTGGTTTTGAAAGGAAGTTTAGCAGCTGCTAGCGTAAACGCTTCGCGAGCCAATTCTTCACTCACACCATCCATTTCGTACAAGATCTTACCTGGTTTGATTTGGCAAACCCAGTATTCCACAGAACCTTTACCTTTACCCATACGAACTTCTAATGGCTTTTCAGTAATTGGTTTGTCTGGGAAAACACGGATAAAGATCTTACCACCACGTTTAACACGACGGCTAATTGTACGACGCGCAGCTTCGATTTGACGAGCTGTCATTTGACCACGCTCAACAGATTTAAGTGCGATTGTACCGAAAGATACTGTGCTACCACGGTGCGCTAGACCAGTATTACGGCCTTTTTGCACCTTACGGAATTTAGTACGTTTAGGTTGCAACATGGATTATTCTCCTTTTTCAGCAGAACGATCATTGCGACGACCACGACGCTCTTGACCTTCACCACGACCGCGACCGCGTTTAGCTGGACGCTCTTCAGCAGGAGCAGGGTTCATGACTTGTTTCATGCCACCTAAGATCTCGCCACGGAAAATCCAAACTTTAACACCAATCGTACCGTAAGTAGTTTCAGCACGCATAGTAGAGTAGTCGATGTCTGCACGAAGTGTATGTAAAGGCACACGACCTTCACGATACCATTCTGTACGTGCAATTTCAGCACCACCTAAACGACCAGAAACTTCAACTTTAATACCTTTAGCACCAGCACGCATAGAGTTTTGAACCGCACGCTTCATAGCACGACGGAACATTACACGTTTTTCCAATTGAGAAGCAATTGCTTCAGCAACAAGACGCGCGTCTAAGTCTGGGCGATCGATTTCGTTGATGCTTACTTGCGCTGGAACACCCATGATAGTGGTAAGTTCACGCTGTAATTTTTCAATGTCTTCGCCTTTTTTACCGATAACGATACCAGGACGAGCAGTGCTAATCGTTACTTTAGCAGCGCCAGTAGGACGTTCGATAAGAATATTGCTGATCATCGCACTTTTAAGTTTTTTAGTTAAAAACTCACGAACTTGAAGATCTTTAAGCAAATATTCAGCGTATTGTTTCGGACTCGCATACCAGTTGGCGTTATGACGTTTTACAACACCAAGGCGGATACCGATTGGATGAACCTTCTGACCCATATCAAACCCCTACCTTAACGGTAATGTGACAAGTACGCTTAGTAATACGATCTGCACGGCCTTTAGCACGTGGCATAATACGTTTAAGGCTCATGCCTTCATCAACGTAAATCGTAGTAACTTTAAGGTCGTCTACATCTAAACTGTTATTGTGTTCAGCGTTTGCAATCGCAGATTCCAATGCTTTTTTAACTAAAACTGCAGCTTTTTTGTTGCTGAAGTTTAAGATATTAAGCGCGTGAGCAACTGATTTGCCACGGATTAAATCTGCAACCAAACGAGTTTTTTGTGCCGAGATAGCGGCACCGCGTAATTTAGCAGTAACTTCCATCATAGCACCTTAACGTTTAGACTTCTTGTCAACACCGTGACCACGATAGGTACGAGTTGGCGCGAATTCACCTAATTTATGACCAACCATGTGTTCAGATACAATCACTGGAACATGGTTACGACCATTATGGACAGAAATTGTTAAACCAACAAAATCTGGGAGGATCATCGAACGACGCGACCAAGTTTTGATCGGCTTACGGTTATTAGCCGCGATAGCCGCTTCAACCTTAGCGAACAAGTGCGCATCGACGAATGGGCCTTTTTTCAGAGAACGAGGCATTGTCAGATTCCTTTACTTGTTACTTAACGCGACGGTCGCGAATGATCATCTTAGTCGTACGCTTATTGGTACGAGTCTTGTACCCTTTCGCTTTTTGACCCCATGGGCTTACAGGTTGAATACCTTTGTTACGCCCTTCACCACCACCATGTGGATGGTCTACTGGGTTCATCGCCATACCACGAACGGTAGGACGAACGCCACGCCAGCGTGATGCACCTGCTTTACCAAGTGAACGAAGGTTGCTTTCTGAGTTAGATACTTCACCTAACACAGCGCGACATTCAACGTGTACTTTACGCATTTCGCCTGAACGTAGACGAATGATAGCGTAAGAACCGTCACGACCTAACAATTGAGCAGAAGTACCAGCAGAACGCACTAATTGCGCGCCTTTACCGATTTTAAGCTCGATGTTATGTAATGTAGAACCAATTGGCATGTTGCGAAGTGGCAAGCAGTTACCTGTACGAATTGGAGCATCGTTACCAGACTGAACTTTATCACCAGCGCGAAGACCTTTAGGTGCAATGATATAACGACGCTCACCGTCAGCATAAAGCACAAGTGCAATATGAGAAGTACGGTTAGGATCGTATTCAATACGCTCTACAGTTGCAGGAATACCATCTTTGTTACGTTTAAAGTCAACAAGACGATAGTGCTGCTTATGACCGCCACCAACGTGACGAGTTGTAATGTGACCGTTGTTATTACGACCACCAGTACGTTTTTTAGCTTCTACCAACGGTGCATAAGGCGCGCCTTTGTGAAGATGGCTATGAACCACTTTCTCTACAAAGCGACGTCCTGGAGACGTTGGCTTACATTTTTGAATAGGCATAATTCTCGTCCTTACTCCGCTGCGTTTTCAGCGGTATCGCCCAAGTCAGCCATTTCAACATCTTGGCCAGCTTTCAGGGTGACGTATGCTTTTTTAACATCAGAACGACGTCCTAATGTACGACCAAAGCGCTTAGTCTTACCTTTAGTGATAGTCGTGTTAACTTTAACAACTTCTACACCAAACAATTGTTCAACTGCTTTTTTGATTTCAAGTTTGTTTGCATCAAGTGCAACTTTAAATACTTGAACACCAGCAGTCTCACCTAAAACTTGTGCTTTTTCTGAGAATACAGGTCCTTGGAGGACTTGATAGATACGTTCGTTGTTCATCCGAGTTCTACCTCAATTTTCTTAGCAGCAGCAACAGACATTACAACTTTATCGAACGCGATCAAGCCAACAGGATCGATCCCAGCAGCATCAACCACATCAACGTGTGGAAGGTTACGTGCAGCTAAATATAGATTTTCATCTACAGCTTCAGTAACGATTAATGCGCGAGTAGCGTTCAAGTCGTTAAGTTTTGCAAGCAATTCTTTAGTTTTAGGCGCTTCAACAGCAAACTCTTCAACTAATACAAGACGATCTTGGCGAACAAGTTCAGCTAAGATACATTGCATTGCACCGCGGTACATTTTACGGTTCACTTTTTGTGACCAATCTTGTGGACGAGCGGCAAAAGTTTTACCACCACCAACCCAGATTGGGCTACGAATAGAACCAGCACGAGCGCGGCCAGTACCTTTTTGACGGAATGGTTTTTTACCACCGCCAGAAACGTCTGCACGTGATTTTTGTGCTTTTGAGCCTTGACGACCACCAGCTAAATAAGCTGTAACAACTTGGTGTACAAGTGCTTCATTAAAGTCACGACCAAACGCAACTTCAGACAATTCAACAGCAGAGCCGGAAACAGTTTTTAAATTCACGTTATTTCCCCTCAGGCCTTGATCGTAGGACGAACAGTTACGTCACCACCAGTCGCACCAGGAATCGCGCCTTTAACAACAAGAACTGAACGTTCTGTGTCGATAGCAACAATTTCAAGACCCTGTGTAGTTACGCGTTCAGCACCTAAATGGCCAGCCATTTTTTTGCCTTTGAATACGCGACCAGGAGTCTGGTTTTGACCAGTAGAACCTAAAACACGGTGAGATACAGAGTTACCGTGAGTAGCATCTTGAGTACGGAAGTTCCAACGCTTAACACCACCTTGGAAACCTTTACCTTTAGACGTACCAGTTACATCAACGATTTGACCAACTGTGAACATATCAACAGTTAGTGTACCGCCAACTTCACGACCTTCAAGATCAGCTTCTGTAGCACGGAATTCTTGAACTAGACGACCAGCAGCAACACCCGCTTTAGCAAAGTGACCTTTCTGAGCGTTAGTTACGCGAGATTCGCGACGTTCACCAGTAGTGATTTGAATCGCTTGATAACCATCAGTTTCAAGCGTTTTGATTTGAGTGATACGGTTAGGATCAACCTCAATCACTGTTACAGGTACAGAAACACCAGCATCTGTAAAGATACGTGTCATACCGCACTTGCGACCGACTAAACCAATAGCCATGTGCATAAACCTCTAAAAAAGCGGCTTAATTAACTTAGAGCGTTAATTAACCGAAAGTCTTAACCCAATGCGATCTGAACATCAACACCAGCTGCAAGATCCAACTTCATCAATGCATCTACAGTTTTGTCTGTAGGTTGAACGATGTCGATCAAACGTTTATAAGTGCGGATCTCGTATTGGTCACGCGCATCTTTGTTAACGTGTGGTGATGTTAAAACGTTGAAACGTTCGATGCGAGTAGGCATCGGAATTGGACCACACACTTGTGCGCCAGTACGTTTTGCTGTTTCTACGATCTCTTGAGAAGATTGATCAATTAAACGATGATCAAAAGACTTAAGACGGATACGAATTCTCTGGTTAGACATACCAGTTAACTCCAAGCCAAATATATAAAGAATCACTCCTGACGCATCTCACCCCACTAAAAAGGCAAGTGTCAAGAGCAGTGAAAATCACTAAGGTCATGATCGATGCCACGACTGTAACGATCTGGATAACTTTCTTCGCTATCCAACCCTTCATATCGAAGGGTCGCCCATTATAACGATTGTTTAACGCTTAAGCAAATATATTTAGCACTTTTCCTTATTTTTTAAATAACACATATGAATCAATGTGTTTGCTTTTTATTCAATGATTAAGTTTGTAGTACATAATCAATTGCATGATTTAAAAGTTGTCGACCCTGCTCAAAATCATTTTTTTGGGAGGTTTTTAAATAGTCCAAAGCCTGTACATATTGCCCTTGAAAAACTTGCTGATCTTCTTCATGTTCAATAAAAATTTCTAAACTCTGGGGCGTGATTTCTGGGTGAAACTGAAAACCAATGACATTTTTCCCAATTTGATACACTTGATTCGCACAAACATTATTTTCAGCCAAACGAATGGCACCTTTGGGAATATCAAAAGTTTCACTATGCCATTGCATCACTTGCATCACTAAAGGCAATTGAAAGCAAAACTCAGGTGTCGCTGCGCTTTTATAAACAGTCGTCCATCCTAATTCTTGCATGGTATTTCGATACACATTTGCACCTAACGCATTTGCAATGAGCTGCCCACCTAAACATAAACCAATCGCAGGTTTAAATGCAGCCAAATAACGTCGAATCCAACGTTTTTCTATTTTTAACCAAGGATAATTAACTTCATCATTTACGCTCATTTCTCCTCCCATAATAATGAGTAAATCGACATCATCAATATGAGGTAAAGCATCAATGTCTAAATGAAAATCTTTAGGAAGTGCAAAAAACTCTGTCGCTGTAATTTCTGCATTTAATGATTTTAAATAATCATAACAACTACCAAAACCTTCACCTGTAATATGCTGAAAATAGTGAACTTTAAGTTTTTTCATGGGATCACCTATTTTTGTAGTATCGTTTATTCAATCAAGTCAAAATCTAGATACTGTGATGCAAAAAGGAAGCCAACCACCATTTTAAAAATTATTTTTTCACAAATATTTGCTTTCACCCTACAAATCGTTATGTTTTGCTTAGATTAATTTTTTTATTTATTTGAGACTCATGATGAACCAGAAAAATTTTCAAACTTCACTTATTCATGCACCACGCAAAGCACCTCAATATATAGATACTGTACAACCTCCCCTATTTCGTGCATCCACGATTATTTTCAAAGATACAAATGCACTATTTAATCGCCATTGGACGGATGAATATGACTATAGTTATGGCACACATGGCACACCAACAACGTTTACTTTAGGTGACAATATTGCGCAAATTGAAGGAGGAAAATATTGCTTACTGGCGCTCAGTGGCTTATCAGCAATCAATCTGGTGAATTCATGTTTTTTAAGACATGGTGATGAAGTCTGGGTTGCCGATAATATTTATGGTCCAAATATGGAGCATTTACGCAATCTTGAAACGCGTTATGGAATTATTGTCAAAGTCTATAATCCAATTGATGCCGATACATTTCAACCTAGCCAAAATGCAAAACTCATTTGGTTAGAAGCTGCTGGCTCTGTAACGTTAGAATTTCCAGACCTCATCACCCTCGTAAAAAAAGCCAAAGAAAAAAATATACTGACTGCTTTAGATAATACTTGGGGAGCAGGTCTAGCATTTAATGCTTTTGATTTTAGCAATGAACATTTATCTGTTGATATTTCAGTTCATGCTCTCACTAAATATCCAAGTGGTGGTGGTGATATTTTAATGGGTTCTGTCGTGACTCGAAATCAAAAACTCCATCATGAATTATTTCGCATGCATGCAATTCAGGGGATTGCCATTTCAGGGGATGATGCAGCACAAGTACAGCGTAGTTTAGCTTCAATGCAAATTCGCTATCAACATCAAGCACAAACAGCCCTAAAAATTTTAACATGGTTAAAAAACCAAGATATTTTTGCACAAGTTTTACACCCTGCCGACCCTGATAATATTAGCCATCAATATTGGAAAGAAACTTGTCAAACTAAACAAAGCGCAGGTTTAGTCAGTGTAATTTTCAAAACTAAATATGATATCCAAGCTATTCGTAAATTTTGTGACCATTTACAATTATTTAAACTGGGTTTTAGCTGGGGTGGTCCTGTTAGTTTAGTGATGCTTTACCAACTTAATCAAATGCGTCAACTGGAACATTCTCATTTACAAAATGGTATTTTGGTACGTTTCTGTATTGGCTTAGAAGATGCTGAAGATCTAATTCAAGATATTCAATATGCGCTAAATTCTTTGATTTAATTTAACTTAGCAAACAAATAGACCCTTATGAGGGTCTATTTTTCATTTCACACATATATTAAAAATAATTCAATAATCAATTTATTTACAACACAAAATAACGATAAATATTGATTAAATAATATTTTTTATTACTCTCTAGTTTGTCTCAATAATTTTTTTATTTATCTCGGTATTGCAATTTTATTCATAAAGATATATTTTAAATACATCTTATAAAGCCAGATTAAAAAGGTCTAGCCATGACTCCAGAACATATCGAACTTGTTAAAGCGACTGTACCTGTGCTTCGTGAAAATGGTGTTGCACTTACTCAATATTTTTATAACAGAATGTTAGCCAACCATCCTGAGCTAAAAAATGTTTTTAATATGGATCATCAAAGCTCTGGGCGTCAACCTCGTGCCTTAGCAGCAGCGGTACTGGCTTATGCTGAACATATTGAAAATCCTAGTGTTTTAGCGAAAGCGATTGAGCATATCACCACAAAACATGTTAGCCTCAACATTCAAGCTGACCAATATGCCATTGTTGGTGACAACCTCTTACACTCTATCAGTGAAGTGTTAAATGTTCCTTTTGAATCGGATTTAATTGCGGCTTGGAAAGAAGCTTATTTACAACTCGCTGATATTTTAATTCAAACTGAAAAAAATAAATATGAAGGCTTAGCACAGCAAAATGGTGGCTGGTCAGGTTGGCGTCCATTTGAAATTACAGCAATAGAAGCAACAGAAACTGGTAAGAAATTTACATTGAAAGCACAAGATCATCAGCCAATTCCAACTGCTGAAGAAAAATCTTATATTTCAGTGAAAGTTCAAGTGCCAAATCACGAAATCCAACAACCTCAACAGTTTATTTTTTCAGAAGCTCAAAATAATTCTGAATATCAAATTGAGGCTAAATCTGTTGAAACACCAACCGAGTTTTCAGTTGCAAATATTTTGCTAGATCATTATAAAGTTGGCGATATTGTACAAGTAACCGCACCATTAAAAGGCTAAAATGCGCTTATATAATGATAGGTCAATGTAAAAGTTGACCTATTTAGTCTGATTTATTTTTAAGTACTTTTCATTTCAATAAGTTTCAAGCTAACATAGCTTTAAGTTCATTCATTGAAAGCGTTATGCAGTTAAATAAGTTTACTGATTATGCACTTCGCCTAGTCCTTTACGTCTCAAAACCCAAAGACACCCCCTACACTATTGCTGAGATTGCCAAAGATTTACAAGTTTCAGAAAATCACTTAGTCAAAATTGTTCATTTTATGGCAAAACAGAACTGGCTGATCACAACACGTGGTAAAGGTGGTGGAATTCGCTTAGATCCAAATGTATACACTTGTCAACTTGGGGCAATGGTACGTATTTTACAAGGTGAAGCACCCATCGTTGAATGCAATACTCCGCCCTGTGTTTTGAGAAGTCGTTGTGGTTTAAAAGGTATTTTAGATGATGCCGTTGAACGTTTTTATCAAGTTTTAGACCAATACACCATCGCAGATGTTGTTGCTCACTCACAAGGTGCCGTTAAATCTCAGCACTCCCCTATAGAACTCATTCAACTCTAATCAAAGATTAATTTTCTATCTTTTCGAATATTTTTAATTGTAAATTTCACGGTTATATTTCAGGTTGATTTCTTAATTTACACGCATAAATTCGTCAGAAGCACTCTGATCATTTATACTAGTATCCAATTTTTAGTTTGAAGTTGAATTATGCATCGCAGCAGTGGAAAGTCGAAAAATAGTAAAACAGCAAGTGCTCCTCGGCAGAAAATTAGCTACGAAAAAAAGGTAGACTCAGTTGTTTCTGAATACTCAGCCATTGCATTAAATTGGTTGCGTAAAGCTGAATTTTTAATGAGTGCGCCGAAACTGGATTTGTGCGTAGAAGATACAGGCTATGAAGTTGCTTTCGCAGGGCGCTCGAATGCTGGAAAATCCAGCGCAATTAATGCTATTACCAATCAAAAGCAACTCGCTCGCGCTTCTAAAAAACCTGGTCGTACACAAATGATCAACTTTTTTAGTTTAGGAAATCCAAACCAACGTCTGGTCGATTTACCTGGTTATGGCTATGCAGCTGTACCTGAGGCAATGAAAATTGTTTGGCAAAAAGAACTTGAAAATTATTTGATTCATCGTCAAAGCTTACAAGGTTTGATTTTGCTCATGGATATTCGCCATCCTTTACAACATTTTGATGTCATGATGTTAGAGTGGGCTTATTCACGTCAATTATTTGTCCATGTGTTGTTAACCAAATCTGATAAGCTTAATCGTGGTCCTGCTCATCAAGCATTATTAGATGTAAAACAAGAATTGAAAAAGATGAAACTTAACTTTTCAATTCAACTTTTTTCTTCTTTGAACAAACAAGGTCTAGAAGAGCTTGCCAGTGTTATGGGTGGTCGTTTAAACTTTACTCTGGACAACCCGACAGGCTTTGATCTAGACAGCATTCCTGAAGCATCCGAATCTGACTTAGAATTAGAGCAAAACGAACTATCTGAACAACAACCCTTAACATCAGATTCAGATAAAACAGAATAAATTTGTGATTGTCTGACCAAATTCATCACAAATTGATATTGGGATGTCCTAAATTGCTAATAACAATTCGGGACATTTTTTTATACTAAAGAAAAGTGTGAAATCACGAAAGAAAAATTAGGACACTGTGATGAAGTTATTATCTCGATTAAAGAACAGTAAGATTGGATCGTCTATTCAGTATCATATCAAACCACGTAAAGTGAAATTTGAATGGCAAGAAACTCCTCTTGACTGGATTCCTACTCAGCCTTTTGTTAGCTATTTTGTAAATGAAATTAATAATATTTTACCTGCGGGTGAATTTTGGTTCTGCCGCTTATACAACCGTGTTTTACCTAAAATTACAGATGAAAAGTTAGCAGAAGATGTACGTGCATTTATTCGCCAAGAAGCAATGCATGCTCAAGCCCATGTTTCTGCGAATAAAGAATATTTAACTGTTCGTAATATTGATATCCAACGTAACCTAGATGTGATGGATTTTCTATTTGGAAAACTCTTAGCAGACAAACCTTTAGGCTTAAATATTCCTACAGCATTAGAACATCAGTGGGATTTATTCCGTTTAGGTATCGTAGCAACCGTTGAACACATGACTTGTGTACTTGGTAAGTATGTTCTTTATAATAAAAAGTGGGAACAACTAGGTGCCGATCCTAACATGCTTGACTTAGTAAAATGGCATGGCGCAGAAGAAATCGAACACCGTACTGTTGCGTTTGATTTGTATCGTCACTTAGGTGGAGGTTATATTTCACGTTATTACCAAAGTGTGATCGTAATTCCTGCTGTTCTTGGTTTATGGGTAGATGGTGCAGCACATATCATGGGACAAGATCCACGTTTTGCAGACAAAAAACCTGCTTTATACAAACCATGGATTTGGCGTGAGTGGGCAAAAATCGCTCAAGCAGATAATCGTCTCATGCCACACCCTTTATGGTTAGTTTCTCAACAACTTGGTTATTTAATGCCTTGGTATGACCCAGTTCACGAAGCTAAAACTGAAGATGCAATTGCATATTTAGATCAATCCCCAGCAGCAAAACGTGCTTTACCTAAAGTCGCTTAATTTCTTGTAAAAAAATAGCCATACTCGACGTATGGCTTTTGACTCTTTCTAATAAAAATATT
This sequence comes from Acinetobacter sp. R933-2, assembly GCF_030325485.1. NCBI lineage: Bacteria > Pseudomonadati > Pseudomonadota > Gammaproteobacteria > Moraxellales > Moraxellaceae > Acinetobacter > Acinetobacter sp. R933-2. Next base: position 102,647 of record NZ_JACAIJ010000009.1, on the reverse strand, counting down.
ATTATTTAATTAAACTTAAAAATTACTACTTACAATAAGAAGACTTCTAATGAAAAAATTACTTCAACTGGTTTACCTATTCTTTCAAAAACTTTTAGGAAAATCATTAAAATCAACTCCATCATCATTTTCAACCACACTCAACTCTCATACAGTGAGTTATTGCACGCACTTAATTCCATCATTAAAAGATAGTCATCAAAAACTCATCAAGGTTTACAAACAAATCGAAAAATCTTTGAAGTCAAAGCAATATGAAGAAGTTGCATCATTAATAAATATCTTAAATACAGATTTGCAGCATCATATTACACAAGAGGATATGAGTTTTTATAGCTATCTTGAACAACAGTTTTCCAACCAACCTGACTATCTAGATTTTGTTAAAATGTATAAAGAGGATATGCACCATATTTCTCAGCAACTTATGACATTTATTAAAAAATGGCAAAATGAAACTGTTTCCGATACAAACGTTGCACTTTTTCAAAAAGAATATTTAGCGATTGGTCAGGTTCTGACACAACGTATAAGTGGTAAAGAGGATCAATTATATCCACTTTACCAACCATCTTTTTAGTTTTAACCCGAAGTAGATGTATTTTCTAATGCTTTAGTGTGGTGATCAACCACCACACTAATCATCATATCTCCTTGCACATTCACTACAGTTCTTACTGTATCCAATAAGCGATCTATGGGTAATAAAATTGCGATTGCTTCCGCAGGTAACCCTACAGATTGTAAGACCATGATCATCGTCACCATACCTGCACTTGGAATACCGGGCGCACCTAGAGATGCGATCATTGCTGTCAAACAAACAATCACTTGCTGCCCTAAACTTAAATCCAACCCCATCAGATTTGCAATAAATAAAGCCGCAGCAGCTTCATATAAAGCAGTACCATCCATATTTAACTGTGTACCCAGAGGAATCACAAAGCCTGCAGTTTGTGGTCTTACACCTAAATTTTCCTGCGCACATTTCATGGATAAAGGCATCGTCGCTGAACTGGAACTAGTTGCAAATGCCGTAATCAAGGCGGTACGTGTTCCCTTAAAAAAGGTAATAGGATTCATTTTTCCAAAAATCCACAACAATAAAGGCAAAACAACCGCGCCATGAAAAATAGTTGTTCCCGTCACGACAGCCGCAAATTCAGCTAAACGACTTAATATTGAAATATCTTCTGTAGAAATCAATTTTGCGAGTAATGCAAAAATCCCAATCGGTGCGAGTTTCATTACCCATCCGACCATCATCATCATCACTTCAAAAAACTGTGTACTCAGTTGTCTGATGCCCTTAAAACGCTCTCCACCTTTGACCAGAGCAACACCAAGGAGTAATGCAAATAATACCACTGCAAGCACATTCCCTTCTGCAAATGCCTTAAATGGATTAATGAGGGTATTTTGAATAAAATTCGTAAAAAAAGAACTGGCTGTTAAGGTATCGGGTGTTTGGTGTTGATTCATTGCATCTTGAAATAAAGCAATATCTACCCCTTTTCCAACATCAAATAGATGCGCACAACTGATTCCAAGAATTAAAGCCAAAGTCGTTGTTGTTACACAACACGCTAAAGTGATTTTCCATGTTCGACTCAGTTGTCCGCCTGCCTGAAGATTAGAAACACCAACAACTATTGAGCTAAAAATCAGGGGAATTAACAGCATTTTTAACAAACCAATAAAAATACTACTGGCAATCCCTAAGCCGTAAATACTGGCATCAAAAAACTGCGTACTTGGAAATTGATTGAGTAAAAATCCAAATGCGATACCTAAAATGGCAGCGATTAAAATTTGTGTGTTTAGGCTCATCTATGCTGACTATTTAATTCTTCCTTATTGGGCAATATGCCATTGATACTTTTATGAATCGAGCATTTTTTTGTGACAAGCTCAGTATAAAAATCACAAAGCCACCTTTTCAGATGGCTTTCTTTTATGATTTTGTTATTTCGCTCACTCGATTTTAACGTTGCTCAATTTCACGCATACGCATTAAGCCTTCCTGAGTCGTGCTACATACAAGCTGACCATTTTGCCACATACGACCATGATTTAAGCCTCGAGAGCTTGCTGTCACAGTTGCATCCATATCGTAAAGCATCCACTCATCTGCTTTCACAGGTTTATGGAAATAAATCGCATGATCAATACTGGCAATTTGAATACTCGGTGTTAAATAATTTACACCATGAGGTCGTAGCGCTGTCACCATAAAAGAATAATCTGAATAAAATGCAACGATCGCTTGATTTAACGCTACATCGTCTGCAAGTTCTGGTGGCAGCTTTTCATAGGTTTTCATATAGAAAGCATTTGATGGCGCTTCAGGTTGTGGCTGAAATGGATTACTAATATTAATCGGCTTAATATCAATTTGTCGTGGACGCATAAAAGCTGTGCGAATATTTTCAGGAATAAAGTTAATTAAATTTTCTTTTAACTCTTGTTCAGATTTTAAGTCATCAGGTCGAGGATAATCTGGTTCATTGACTTGATAATTTAAACCATCTTCTGGCGTTGCAAATGAAATCATAGCTGAAAAAATAGTACGACCATGTTGAATGGCACGAACTTGGCGACTTAAGAAACTTTTACCATCACGTAACTTGTCTACTTCATAAATGATCGGTGCATTGATATCGCCACCATATAGAAAATAAGCATGCATCGAATGCGCAGGACGATCTGCTGTATAAGAAGCTGCACGTAAAGCCTGCCCTAAAACTTGCCCACCAAACACGCGTTTGCCTACAAGATTACGACTTTGCCCACGAAAAATATGTTCTTCAAGCTTCTCAAGTGTTAAAAGATCAACAAGCTCTTGGGTTAAAGCATTCATATAAAAAACCTATTCTTATTTGGGCTGCCCTGAAGTAAAATTCATTACATGCCTGAAATGTCAGATAATGAGGGTTATTCTGCCATAATTTCAGTCTGATTGACTAAAGATTCATAAACAATGCCGTCACTTATTTTTTTTGTTATCATTTCTAAAAATACGATTTTTAACGATAAAGTTAAACACTGATGTGACGATTTATCAGAAAATATCATTTTGTTTTAAGGCTAATATTAAGAAAATATTGGCTTTTTATTTAATGCCATATTTCTTATGTGCTAGGAGTAAGTATGTCCAAGAGTGGTTTTGGTCAAATGTATCGTAAACTTTCGAGTAAGTTACTTGACCTTGTGGTAACTCCACATGTTCTTGGCGAGGTTCCAACGGAAGTACAACCTCAAGAAAATTTACCTAAAGACACTGAAATAGAGCAAGTAAAAACTCAAAAAATAGTGTGCTATGTACTACAAAACTTTTCACGTAGTAATGCTTTGGTCGTCGATGGTGAAACACGTCGTTTGAAGTTAGCGCCAGCGCTTGATCCTGTACAAGTAGGCTCAAATCGTGAAAAAGCCGCTATTTTATTTTTGCAGCATCAAGATGAAAATAATTATTTTAATCCACCATCTCACCCATTTCCGCCACGTTTATTGCGTTTAATTGATGCTTTAGAACAAAATCCAGAATTAGACATTGAATTGGTTCCTGTGACTGTACTTTGGGGACGTTCACCAGATAAAGAAGACTCTTGGTTTAAGCTGTTATTTACAGATACTTGGGCAACGCCAAGCAAAGTCAAACAGCTTATGAATATTGGTGTACATGGTCGTCAGTCGTTCCTAGAGTTTCATGAAGCCAAATCATTACGTGACTTAGTGAACTTTGCAAAAACGCAGCATCCAAATGTTTCACCTGCAACGTATATTATCAATCAATTGAATGATTATTTAGATCGTCAACGTGAAGTGATTCTGGGTCCTGACTTGTCAGATCGACGTAATGTTATGTTGTCATTGATCAAGTCACCTGATGTGCAAGATGCAATTCGTAAAGAAAGTGTGCGCTCTAAAATCAGCATGATTGAAGCAGAACGTAAAGCGATTGGCTTCGTCAATGAAATTGCTTCGGATTATTCTTATTCAGCAGTTCGTTTTGCTGAAGTTGCCCTGACACGTTTATGGACGCAACTTTATGACGGGGTTGAAGTACATAACTTTAGCACTGTACGTGAACTGGCAAAAGACTATGAAATCATTTACACACCATGTCACCGTAGTCATATCGACTACTTGTTATTGTCTTATGTGATCTTTAAACGTGGCTTGATGGTGCCATATATCGCTGCGGGTGATAATTTAAATATGCCTTTTGTAGGGCAGTTACTGCGTGGTGGCGGTGCATTCTTTATTCGTCGTTCATTCCGTGGCAATGCATTGTATACCTCGGTCTTTAAAGAATATCTATATAGCATCCTTTCTCGTAACACGCCTTTGGAATACTTTATTGAAGGTGGACGTTCACGTACTGGTCGTTTATTACCACCAAAAACGGGGATGTTAGCCATGACCGTGCATGGTCATTTACGTGGCAAAACCAAACCGATCGCATTTGTACCGACTTATATTGGTTATGAACGTTTGATGGAAGGTGCAACCTATGTTGGTGAAATGAATGGTAAGCCGAAAGAGTCCGAATCTATTTTTGGCATCATTCAGACGTTGAAAAAGATTGAACGTATTTTTGGTAAAGTACATGTCAATTTTGGTGAGCCTGTTTTCCTTGATGATATGTTAAAAGCGCATGGTGCAGACCAAGTTCAGATTGCGCACAATGATGACCCTGTACCAGATCAAGTTTCAGCGGCTGTAAATACTTCAGCACATATGATTTTAGAAAATATTAACCGTGCTGTGGTCATCAACCCTGTTTCATTGTTGTCGTTGATTTTATTGGCAACACCGAAGCATACACTTGATGAAGAAATCTGTATTAAACAACTTGATACCTATCGTGATTTGTTAACTGCTATTCCTTATGACGGTCGTACACAAGTCACACCGCTTTCAGGCAAAGAAATCATCGCTTATGGTCTAAAACTGAAATTGATTAAGCGTGTTCAACACGTACTTGGCGATATTATTGCCATTGCTGATAATCAAGCGATTTTATTGACTTATTTCCGCAATAATATTTTGCATGCTTTTGTTTTACCGTCACTTGTTGCAGCTTTGGTTGAACATAACGGTAAAATCAGTCATAGCGATTTGATCAATGTCATTCGCACACTTTATCCGTTCTTAAAAGCAGAATTGTTCTTGAAATGGAAAGATGATGAGATTCAAGATCAAGTCAGTCTATACGTCAAAGCTTTGGCGCAAGCAGATTTGATTTTTGTTGATGATGAAGGTTTTATTTTCAGTCCTGCACCAAACTCGGAAGATCATAATCAGCTTGCGGTATTGGCTGCGCCTGTACGTCAAAGTCTTGAGCGTTATTACATGACTTTGGCTTTGATCACACAGCGTGGTTCGGGCAATATTTCAACCAATCAAGTTGAAACTTTGAGCCATTTACTCGGTCAGCGTTTGTCTGTGTTGTATGAGTTCAACTCGCCTGAGTTCTTTGATAAAGCGTTGTTCCAAAGTTTTATCAAGGTGTTGACTGAGCAAGGTTATATTGCCAAAAATGATGAGGGTTCGATTGTTTTTGATGAGCAATTCCGTAATGTTGCGCAGTATGCCAACTTGGTGCTGGATGATGTGACTTTGCAAATGCTTCAACACATTACTTCGTTTACTGATGAAGAATTAAAAGAAGCGTTGGATGCGGTGGCTGCACAGCAAGCGAAGAAGCGTTTGAAACGTAAGAAGAAGTAAAGCCTTATAAATCCCCTCTCCTTTTAGGAGAGGGCTAGGGAGAGGTAATTATTACCAATTACCATTCACCTCTTTTACATAATTTATAAGCTCTTTCAGCAAAAGTCTTAATTTGTATTTTAATTCCCTCTTGAAGCTCAGGAATATGTCCGTAATATTGTCTTGTATATGCTTCATCTATTAAATTCAACCTACGGGATAACTCCTTTCCTTGAAATTGTTTTTTAATAGCATTTCTATATTCCATTTGATCCATACCACTTTGGCGAACTCTCATAACCTCACTTGCTATTTCATAAAAACTCTCACAATCATCCACTTTGTTTTCTGCAAAAGCTTGTGTTGACAATAGTGTAATCAACAATATAAGTATTTGTTTCATTTTACCCCCTTCATTTTAAAAATTATTCAAAATCTAATTTTGCATTTGGATCCAATATTTTGAAATTTTTAGGATTCCTTAGTGATCTTACTTGTATTGGTAAAGCCTCTAATTTATTACATACAACAAGTCCTTCATCTGTTGTTAATACAATCTGTATAGACAGCTCATTTTGATAAAGTAATAGATCATCAAGCAATGGGCTATTTTCTAATTTAAAAGTTAAGGTTGAATATGGACTCACAACTTCATAGTCTGAAAATGATTTAAATTTATCTTTCACTGACAAAACCAAGTATTTATCTTTGTACACTAACAAATTTATGGAATTGAAAATTAATGGTTTATCCTTCTTATTAACTAAAATAATAACTTTTTCATCTTTCTCTATCCCTAAAGTTGCATCAACCTGATTACCGTCTTTTCTTAAATAGTTAGCTAAAGTAAAATATAGGGCAATTAAAGCCACGATCATAGTTAAAAAATTTGTTGCTGCAATAGTTAAAAAAACCTCTTTAGCAATCTGTATTAAATCAAAACCTTTAGAATTTAGATCAATAACTTGTAATGCAATCTTATTTAAAAAATCAAAAACAGCCAAGATACAAAATAATGCAATTGCGACTAATATAGCTTTTTGCAAAATTGATAAATTTTTATGCATATATTTTAATTGAATTTTTATCAAAATTTCTTCCACAAACTTGTTCTATCTATATTTACCACATAAATACCATCGAGCAAATAAAAGAAGTCAACTCGATGTAAATTATCAATTGACCAATTTAGCCCCACTCACCCTCCCCATAAAAATCCTCTTCCCCGTCTCCCTCTCACTCTCCAAAACCAACTCAGGCAAACCTAACTCACGCTGAATCTTTAAAATTTTTTCATGCAAAGGTTGAGATTTATTATCGGTACAAATATATGATTTTTCTGGATGTTCCACGTGAAGCAAATATGCTAAGAAATTTGCAAGATCATCAATATGAATCCGATTTGACCAATGAATATTCGGATAAGCCTTTGTGGTTTCAGCAAGTTTGACCATTCTCGTTGTAGACGTTCCATAAATCCCTGTCGGGCGTACAATTACACATTCATCAGGATAAGCCTGTTGCCATAATTGCTCCATTTTTAACAGCAAATGACCCTGCTCATCATTCGGGATCGTTGGTGAATCATCATTAATCATTTCACCTTTATTTTCACCATAAACACGTGTCGACGACACCACGATAATTTTCTTTACAGGATGAGTTTTTAAAGCATTTACAATCGGCTGAATAGAATCCACATAAGTCTGCTGATACGCTTCCACAGAACTTAAAGTGGTATTTCGAGATGGCGCAAGCAAAACATAAACTGCATCGACAGGTTGAATCTGCGATAAATCTAATTGGTGAATGTCTTGAATCAAATGTTCAGCAAAATCATCCTCTTTCGCACTACGGCTGACTGTGGTAATTTGGTGATCTTGTTGAAATAATTGTTTAGCAACACGCTGCGATGTTTTACCATAACCGATAAATAGAATATGCATCAGATGACCTATTCATAAAACTGATCAATTAAGATCACTAGAACCTAAGTAGAGGGGACATGGCTGCCGTCCATCAATTGCAAGGGGTTGGCAATGCCGCCGCTGCTTTACTTGAAAAACTGAATATTTTCACAACAGACGACCTGCTGTTTCATTTGCCACGTGACTATGAAGATCGTAGCACGATCATTGCCATGAACCAATTGCAGGTTGGGCGTAGCTACTTGCTCGAAGGCGTGGTCAAATCAATAGACATGCCACCCGGAAAGCGCAAATCGATGGCGATTTTGCTACAGGATGATTTTGGCAAAGTCACCTTACGTTTTTATCATATTTATAAAGCACTGACAGATCGTGCCAAAGCAGGTAACCGTTTAAGAATCTTTGGTGAAGTCCGTGTTGGCGCACGTGGTTTAGAGTTATATCATCCTGAAATACAGCTCATTACCGAACATACGCCTTTACCTCAAACCGAACTCACGGCAATTTACCCTGCAACAGATGGATTAACTCAACCGAAATTACGTGAATATGTAAAACAGGCACTGAACCATCATTCCGATGACCTACCTGAACTCTTGCCTGAGAAATTTACTAATGGCTATGCCATGAAACAGGCGCTTGAATATATTCACCATCCGCCTGTGGATGCCAATATGTTGCAACTGTCGCAAGGTTCACACCCCGCACAGCAACGCCTAATTTTCGAGGAATTGGTGGCACATCAGATTAGCTTACTCACACGACGAGCGTATATTCAGCAAATTGCTGCACCGTCATTTTCACCGAGTAAAACTTTTGCCAAGCAACTTTTGGCAAGTTTGCCTTTTGAAATGACCAATGCTCAAAAACGTGTGTCGAATGAAATTGCCAAAGATTTAAAACAAAATAAACCGATGTTGCGCCTTGTACAAGGTGATGTCGGCGCAGGAAAAACTTTAGTTGCAGGTGTAGCAGCTTGTCATGCGCTTGAAGAAGGTTGGCAAGTGGCGCTCATGGCACCAACTGAAATTTTAGCAGAACAGCATTATCTGAATTTTAAGAAATGGTTTGAGCCACTGGGTTTAAATGTGTCTTGGCTTTCAGGCAAGCAAAAAGGTAAAGCACGAACTGCGGCTGAACAAACCATTAAAGACGGTACGGCAAATGTCATTGTCGGTACACATGCGCTGTTTCAGGACAATGTCGAATTTGCCAAATTGGGTTTAGTGATCATTGATGAACAGCATCGTTTTGGGGTCGATCAGCGTTTGGCACTGCGCAATAAAGGCGTAGACAATACTACGCCACATCAATTGGTCATGACCGCAACACCGATTCCACGGACTTTGGCTATGTCAGCTTATGGTGATTTAGACACCTCAGTGATTGATGAACTCCCTTCTGGACGTACACCAATTCAAACCGTGACCATTCCCCTTGATCGTCGTGAAGAAGTCTTACAACGCATTGCCAAAAACTGTGCTGAGGGTAAACAAGCCTATTGGGTTTGTACTCTCGTCGAACAGTCGGAAACATTGGATGCACAAGCTGCCGAAGCCACGTATGCGGAAATTAAAGAGCGTTTTCCTGAACTGAATATTGGACTTGTGCATGGCAAAATGAAAGCCGATGACAAGCAAGCGGTCATGCAACAGTTCAAGGACAATGAATTACAGCTTTTAATTGCAACAACTGTGATTGAGGTCGGTGTCGATGTGCCGAATGCCTCGATTATGGTGATTGAAAATGCCGAGCGTCTAGGGCTTTCACAATTGCATCAGCTTCGTGGACGAGTTGGACGTGGTGCCACGGCAAGTTTCTGTGCCCTGCTCTATAAGTATCCACTGTCGCAAAATGGTCAGGAACGTTTACGCATCATGCGTGAAACCAATGACGGTTTTATTATTGCCGAAAAAGATTTAGAAATTCGTGGTCCAGGTGAACTACTTGGAACCAAACAAACAGGTGATATGGGCTTTCGTGTCGCCAAACTTGAAAGAGATGATCATTTACTCAATCAAGCCCATTATGTCGCTAGGCAAGTGTTAAAAGACTATCCTGAAAATGCAGAAGCATTGCTAAAAAGATGGTTACCTGAAGCACCGAGATATGCGTATGTTTAAATCCCTCCTTACAAAATAGAAGAACAAACCACAAAGAAATTTGCTATCGCGTTAGGCGACATGGATGTCGCCGTCAGGCAAGGGTGATAGGGATATCCCCTTTGCCTGACAAAGGATTTTTGTTACTTTTCATCCTTGAAAAGTAAAGCATCACCTACGCAAATTTATAAAAACATTGAAATATAAATGAGGTAATGCAAACTCGATTCAGAACTTTGATCAATAATATTGAACTATAAATCTTGAGTTTTATTGAGTAAAATAACCCCTCAAAATAAAAAAGAACAAAAACATGCTCCAATTTATCAATCAGCTTATCCATAAAGGCGTACAAAGTATTTCCCCTTGTTTGCTTTGTGGTATCAACCGCCAACAACAGCACTCACTCTGCAATGATTGTTGGGAACAACTTCCGTGGTTCAAACAGCATGCTATACGCCATGAACAAAATATTCTTTGTGCACATCACTATGACTTTCCAATTGATCGTATTATCCAAACCTATAAATATGAACAACAACTGCAATATCAAAACCTGCTTGCACACAGCTTGTTAAATCTAAGACTACCCAAAGTCCAAGCCATTGTGCCCATGCCGATTTCTACAGAAAGACTCAAAGACCGTGGCTACAACCAAATGTTAGTCATCGCCAAAATTATGGCAAGAGAACTACAAATACCCGTGTGGCAACCAGTGATTCGTGCAGCACAGCATTCACAAAAAGGTTTAAGTCGGATTGAACGACTGGAAAATATTGAAAACCAATTTCAGATCATAACTACAGAAAAACGAAAATATAAAAAAGTGTTAATGATTGATGATGTAGTGACAACAGGAAGTTCAATTCATGCAATGAATCAAGCCTTAACAGATTTAGGTTGTCAGCAGATTTATAATGCGTGTATTGCAATGGCTGAATAATGAAGCACTCTCTTTTTTTGGCACAGTTTAGAGTGTAGATATATTTGCAATATTTTCCAGACACCACGGAATCACAATTTCATTTGTTAAAGGCGCTAGCCATGTCGGATCATGATCCAAAGCAATCCACTTCATCTCTACAATTTCAGCATTAATTCGAGGCGCTTGCTCCAATATAACGTGATAAACATAACTTACCAATTGATGCCCTGCTTCATTGGCTGCACGTGTTTCAAAACGACCAATAAATTGCTGAATATCGGCTTTTGCATCAATTTCTTCTGTAATTTCACGTAACATGGTGCGTTCAGGCGCTTCATTTTCCTCTAACTTGCCACCCACTTGCATAAAGAAGTCGGTATTTTTCTTACGAACCAAGAGCAATTGATTTTGCTCATTGAGAATAATTGTCGCAGCAACAGTAATAACGCTCATGACAGCTATAAAATAAAAAACACAATATATTGTGATATCAATTGAATTAACATGCAATATATTGTGTTTAAGATAATTATTAAATGTAAATAAACGCTGTATTTTTAATTAGTCAAACTTTTTATCTGCGTCATCCAATTTGACCAATTCTTCACGGTCTTTCACACCCCATTTTGGCTCAGGTGCTTGATAATTTTCAAATTTCAATAAAATTTCATCTAAACAATCTGAGTGAATCAATTGATTAGTGAAACGCGCTTTAGAAAAGCCTTTATCGGTGGTCAGTTGAATGAATTTTAATAAATCATCGTAAAAACCTTCAACATTTAAAAATGCGCATGGCTTTAAATGAATGCCGAGTTGCGCCCATGTCCATTGCTCAAAAATTTCTTCTATTGTTCCTGCTCCACCTGGCAGTGCAATAAAACCATCCGAAAGCTCAGACATTTTGGTTTTACGTTCATGCATATTTTTAACAATATATAGCTCTGTTAAATGTGGATGTGCCAACTCACGATCTACCAGACCTTGCGGAATTACGCCAATCACTTTGCCGCCAACTGCCAAAGCACTGTCTGCAACAATACCCATTAAGCCAGAACGACCACCACCATAGACCAAAGTTTTGCCCTGTTTGGCGATAGTTTCACCAGTCAGTTTAGCAATATCAGCAAAAATTTGATCTGAACCAAGTGATGAACCACAAAAAATTGCAATAGAATTCATAAATTTAACCTAATTTTAACTTTGTCATGTTACAGTTATAAATCAATGATCAAGATTTTTTTTGCAAAAGAATGATCAAATCAGTGTTTTTAATGAAATCCTTGTCTAAAATACACGCATCGATTTAACGCTATACTGCGCAAGGGAGAAAAGACACTATGCTTGAAGCCTTTTATGCCACAGAGCGCGGTAGCTTAGAAGATGCAACCATCAATGGAGGATTTGATTTACACCCTGAATTGGTGTGGATTGACCTTATCGCACCTTCACAAGAAGAGCAAGAATGGGTACTACAAGCCTATGAGCAAAACTTCCCCACGCTAAAATCACTTGAAGACATTTCATCATCGGCTCGATTTTACCGTGATGATGATGGTATTTTACATATCAGCACTTATTTTTTAACGAAAAACAAAAATTATCAAGTTGAAGGAGATCCTGAAGATTCTTCAAATATGTTAGCAACTGTGCAAACTGTTGCCTTTATTTTGCATAAAGAACGCCTATTCACGCTACGTGGTGAAAAACTTGTCGCTTTTCGTGCCTTTAGAGCACGTGCTCGACGCAATGACTATGACATTGACTATAAAGATCCAACTTGGATTTTATTGGGCTTACTTGAAGCAAAACTAGATGAATTAGCTGATATTTTAGAAGATGTGCATAAAGATTTAGAGCTCTATTCTACCGAAGTGCTGAATGTTCGACATCGTGAACAAATCTTAGATTTGGATGACATGATTACCCGTTTAGCGCAAAAAGAAGATATGATCGGAAAAGCACAACTGTGCTTAATCGATTTGCGTCGTGTATTGACTTTCCTATCTCGCCCTCGTGCTTTAGGCAGCCATATTTATGATGGTGATATTCGTGAGCTAAGCGAAGATGTACGCTCTTTGGTTGAGCATGATGCCTTTTTATTTCAAAAAGTTCGATTCCTACTCGACACAACTTCTGGCTTCATTAACACCGAACAAAACGATACAATTCGTCGATTCTCCATTTTACCCAGTATGCTTGCACCTCCGATGCTCATCGCCAGTATCTATGGGATGAACACTGAAGTTTTACCTTTTGCCCATGGTACGACGAGTTTTTATGTGGTTATTAGTATTTTGGTTGCGTTCTTTGTTGGACCATTGATTTACTTTAGATGGAAAAAATGGATTTGAGCAAGCTTTGAAGCACTGCTTCAAAGCGAAGCGCAAGAAACGCACCGAATCTACAATAGTGTCTGAGTATTTTCACATATCAATACAAGCAACTTAGACATTTTCAATATGAAAATAAAAAAGCACCTTTCGGTGCTTTTCTTTTTACTTTAACAATTTAAATCAATTGTAAATCATCTTGTAAATGACAAGCTTGAATGATCTTCATCATCTTTTCAGGAACAGCTTTAAATTGTAAGCCTTGCGTATTGGGTGTATGGCGTAACCACTGCACCAAAACAGACAAAGCCAAAGTACTGCCATGTTCCAACTGTGATAAATTCACCGTTAATGGAAATTTATTTTCAGCCTGAATGATTTTCAAACCATTTAAATAATAGTTTTCAGCATTCTCATAAGCAATCTTACCGCTGACATACAGTTCCTGATTTTTAAATTCAATCATTCAACACCTACCAACTTATTTTTTATTGACTGCTGCATCTGCATCTGGTTCAAATGTTGCAATTGCTTTGTCAATATTTCCACCATTACGTTTTACGTTAGCAGCAAATTGATTACGGAATTGTAAACCTAAGTCGATCCCTGATACATTGATATTACGAATTTTCCATTGTGAACCATGATCCGCCAACTGGAATGAGACAGGAATTTTTTCGCCTTTATTATTAAAGTCGAGTGTTACAACTGGGTTCTTACTGCCTGTGTCTTTATATGGACGCATGCTATATGTTTGGTTGGTATATTTAGCAAAAGCTGAACCATAATTCTCAATCAACGTATTACGGAAATTTTGTTCAAATTGAGCACGTTGAGCAGCATTACTATATTGATTTGTCGCATAAGTACCCATCACAATACGTGTAAATGCCTGACCATCCACATATGGATCTAAGTTTTGACGGACAATGGCTTTAACCGCTGCTGGGTTATTTTGTAACTTCGCATGGTCTGCTTTTAAACGTGTAATTAAACCATCTGCAACACGTTTTACAAATGCTGCAGGTGCTTCGGCAGGGGCAGCATTTGCAGCAGTCGCAAGCATTGTTGTCAATACTGTTGCAGTGAAAGTTTGTTTTAATAACATATTCATCTTTAAATCTCTCCGCTTATGCTTATTCCACAAAAGATGTTTGAGCATCAGTCGTTTCTGTCGATGTAGATGCATCTTGAGAACCTGATGCACCCTCTGATGATTTCCCTGCACCACCAGTAATAAATTTAGAAATAAGGTCTTCTAGATCCATTGTACCTTGAGTATTTGAAACACTTTCGCCACGTTTAACATAGTTCAAGCCACCACCCGGTACAACTTTAAGATATTTTTCGCCTAATAGACCATTTGTTGCAACCATTATGTAAGCATCTTCATCAATACTGGTGATGGATTTCATGTTACTCAATAGTTGCTGTTCCATTTCTTTTTGTTTCTTTGCATCAGCAGCTTGGTAGTCTGAACTATAGCGTAATTCTTCTAAAGCATTTTGCTGTACAGTCTTTAATTGTGCTGGGTTAAAACTAGTTAAAGAACCATCTAACTCAAATTTAACTGTCGCTAGTCGTGTAACTGGATCTAAAGAAATAGATTCAACTTGACCAATTTTCACACCACTCATGGTCACTTTTGCACGTGGTTTTAAACCATTTACATTATCAAAAGTTGCCGTCATGCTATAGCTGTCTTTTAGGGTATTTCCCACCAAACCGCTGACTTTCATTGCTAAGAAAAATAAAGCTAAACCGAAGACAATGACAAAAACACCTACGGCCAGCTCACTAGTACGTGACTTCATTAAACCCCTCCGAACATGACCGCAGTCAACACAAAATCAAAACCTAATACACACAATGATGAATATACGACTGTACGTGTCGTTGAAGTTGCAATACCTTCAGAAGTTGGCTCACAGGTATAGCCTTGGTATACCGCAATCCATGTACAGATTAAGGCAAAAACGAAACTCTTAATAATGGTGCCATTGAGTACATCTTTATAAAATTGTGTACTACTAAAAATCCCACTCCAATAAGAACCTTCATCTGCACCAAGAAAGTCAACGCCCACCATTTTACCGCCCATAATCCCAATCGCAGCAAAAATCACAGACAACATCGGTAAACTGATAATTCCAGCCCATAACCGTGGTGATACAACTCGTTTTAAAGGATCAACCCCGATCATTTCCATACTTGAAAGCTGCTCAGTGGCTTTCATTAAGCCAATTTCGGCAGTTAATGCAGAACCTGCTCGACCAGCAAAAAGTAATGCAGCAACAACAGGCGCTAGTTCACGCAATAACGTCAATGCAACGGCTGCACCTAACATTGCTTCACTACCAAAAGTAACGAGAATGTTATACATCTGCAAACCAAGCACTGCACCAATAAATAAACCTGAAACAGCAATGATCAAGAAAGATAGAACACCGACTCGATACATTTGATAAATAAAAAGCTTTACCCCTAAAAGGGTCGGCATAGAGCATAAAATACGAAGCAACATGACCGTTGCAACACCAATGCCCTGAACACGTTCTAGAACGCGTCTACCTAATAAGGCAATTGCATTCATGAACCAACCTCATTGCTTAAATAAGCTTGATGACTAAATTGATAATCCACAGGTCCTTCAACTGAACCTGTTAAAAACTGTTGTACAAATGGAGAAGCATGTTGTTGTAATTCGGCAGGTGTGCCTTCACCTTGTACTTTTCCTTCAGCAACAACATAGATGTAATCTGCAATTGAAAGCGTTTCATCTACATCATGCGACACAATAATCGTGGTTAAATCTAATGCTTCACGTAAAGAACGAATGAGACGTGTCAACACACCCATCACGATTGGATCTTGTCCTGCAAAAGGTTCATCATACATGATCAAATCAGGGTCTAATGCAATCGCACGAGCCAGTGCCACACGACGGTTCATACCACCAGAAAGTTCAGATGGCATCAGCTTTTCAGCACCACGTAGACCGACAGACTCTAATTTTAACGCAACTAATTCTGCAATTAAATTTTCAGGGAGCTTCGTATGTGCTCGAATCGGGAAAGCGACATTTTCATAAACAGTCATGTCTGTAAATAATGCACCACTTTGGAATAACATTCCCATACGTGCACGAGCAGCAAATAATTCAGTACGAGACATGGAAGCAATATTTTTACCATCAAGCAATACTTGACCTGAATCAGGTGCCAACTGACCACCGATTAATCTCAGTAAAGTTGTCTTACCTGTACCTGATGGTCCCATAATTGCGGTAATTTGCCCACGACGAATTTTTAAACTTACATTGTCATAAATGACACGTTCCCCTCGGTTAAAACTTAAATTGCTTACTTCAATTAAAGCTTGTCCATCGAGAAATGATTGATTATTCATAGCTGAACGTTTTCCTGCATTCATCAGCTCGCATACTATACTCTGAAATTCAGTAATTTGTTGTAATTAAAGATGAAGCGTTTGTTCTAATTTTTACAGATCAATGCGCTCAAGGTGTGTTTATTGATTATTTATTGATTAAATTCAGATCAGTTTTATTTATTTTACGACTCATTAAATCTTTAATTTGACTTAAATTAAAATACTATAAATAAAATAAACAATATTTGAGATGAGAAGAATTGAAAATATATATAGCATCACTTCTCCATAACTTTCTTTAATCACGATCTACATCCTACAAGTCACTCCCTTAGCATCTTAACATTAATGTGATTAATTTCACAATAAAAACAATTTTATGTGACATATTTTTTACAATAAAAAAACCAGCCCTAAAGGCTGGTTTTTTTATTTAATTTTATTTAATTAGTCATTAAATTTACGTTTTGGGCGATCTGAATTGAACTCACGCTTAGGACGATCATCACCAAAAGAACGTTTCGGACGGTCTTCATTGAATTCGCGACGTGGACGATCATTGTTAAATTCACGACGTGGACGATCTTCACCACCGAATGAACGCTTAGGACGGTCATCACCAAAAGAACGTTGTGGACGGTCGCCAAAATCACGTTTAGGACGGTCACCGAAGTTACCTTCACGACGTGGTTTATAGTCTACGCTGTTACCACGATTGTCATCATTCGAGTTAAAACGAGGTTTATCGTTAAAACCGCCTTCACGACGTGGGCGATCAGAGTTGAACTCGCGACGTGGACGATCTTCGAAACCACCTTCACGGCGTGGACGATCGTTGTTAAATTCGCGACGTGGACGGTCTTCAAAACCACCTTCACGGCGTGGACGATCGTTGTTAAATTCACGACGTGGACGGTCTTCACCACCAAATGAACGCTTAGGACGATCTTCACCATAAGATGGACGATCACCACGAGGCTTGTCATCGAAGCTACGACGTGGACGGTCTTCACCACCTTCACGACGTTTGAAATTGCTTTCGCCTTCAAAACGACGACCACCACCGAAGCCACCACGACCGCCGTCACGACGACCACCACCGTTACGACCACGACCGCCGCCGTCACGACTACCGCGTGCAGGAGGTGGAGATGGTTCTAAACCTTCAATTTCAGATACATTTAAACGTGCATCTAAATAATCTTCTAAAGCACGAATTTTACCGCGTTCACGATAAGTTGCTAAAGTAATTGCTTTACCTGTACGACCTGCACGACCTGTACGACCAATACGGTGTACATAATCTTCGTTCTTCATTGGAAGACCAAAGTTGATTACGTGTGAAATCGTTGGTACATCTAGACCACGTGCTGCAACATCAGTTGCAACTAAGATTTTTGCACGACCTTCACGGATAGAACGTAAACGACGGTTACGTACAGTTTGTGGCATCGCACCATGAAGTGCTACAACTGAAAGACCAGCTTCAGCTAACTCTTCAGCTAACATGTCTGTATCTTCTTGTGTTGAAGCAAATACAACAGCTTGATCTACGTCTTCTTCACTTAACCAATGTGTAAGCAATTTTTTCTTATGCTCAAAACCATCAGTCCAGTGTAAAGTTTGGGTAATGTCAGTATTTGTAGAATGACCTGTCTCAATTGCAATACGCTCTGGCTCATTCATCATGCGTTCAGCAAGGTTAATGATACGTGGTGCAAATGTTGCAGAGAACATTAATGTTTGTTTACGATTTGCAGCTAAATCGCTAATTGCTTCTAGGTCTTCAGAGAAACCTAAATCAAGCATACGGTCAGCTTCATCAACAATTAAAGAATCAACTTTATCAAGTTTGATTTGACGACGGTTTACAAGGTCAAGTAAACGACCTGGCGTTGCAACTACAACTTGCGCGCCTTTTAACTGCTGGATTTGTTTACCAAATGGCATACCACCCATGATTGCAGCAACACGTACACCTTTCATATGACGTACAAATGCAATTGCATCTTGGCACACTTGTTGTGCAAGTTCACGTGTAGGTGAAATTACAAGAATATTTGGTTGAGTAACCGCTTTCATACGTTCTTTAAATGGTACAAAAGTTTCTTGTCCAGCTAAAGCATTTAACGTAGGGAGTAAGAATGCAGCAGTTTTACCAGAACCTGTTTGGCTTGATACTAAAAGGTCTTTACCTTCTAAAGCCGCTGGAATCGATTGTTCTTGAACTGGTGTAGGTGTCGTAAAGCCAAGAGATTCGAGTGCTTTATGTAATGACTCGTCTAAAGGAAAATCAGCAAAAGTTTTGCTCATAGAGATATTCACCCCGAATGTGGGTGCTCCATTAAAAATATGGTCTATTGGACATCGGCAAAAAGCGGTACAGCAATAATCGCTGAAAATATAGAATCAGCGGCGATCCGAGAACGACGATGCGTATAACGCACATTTGATTACAGCCGCAACCTGAAGGAATCGCTTAAGCGATTGGGTGGGGCGCGAAATATTGTCCTCTCTTTGGACCGGACGCGCATACACAATATAGAAGAGAAATGTTCAGGTAATGAACGAAATTTAGTGCGTGCGCGGAGTATAGCAGAATTTAAAATAATGTCACGAAGTTTTATTGTTTTTTCCTGTGAGTGATAATTTAGGCATCATAAGAGAGATGCAATCAGATTCTAGGTGTTATTCCTCGTTTCACCCTTGTAAGATGAAATGCCGAAATAGTTGATGTGTTAACTCTAGGAAATTTATAATAATATCGTTATAAATTAACTACAAAAAATTTGGAATTCCACCACAGAGCGGATTGAGCTAAATAAAAGGATAAATTATGGATATTTGTAGTTTTAATTGGGAATTAGCTTCAAAGTTTATTCCATTAATAGCACCTGCTATTGCGTTATATATATTTAATCAATGGAACAAGCAAAAAGGAAAAGAGGTTGTCGCTAATGAATGTAAGTCTTATTGGGAAAGACTTGATGGACTAGAAATAATATACAAAAATCTAGAATTTAATGCAGATTTTAAAAGCAATAATTATAAAGAATTTGAAAGAGAACTTAAAAAATGGAAAACTATAAATTTACCTAAAATTAGTTTGATAAAAAAACTTACTAATAATGATATTAAAGTAGTTGAAAGCACAGATAAACTCATAACACTATTTAATTCAATTAAAATTCAATCAAACCTTCAAAGATTCTCAACCAATGAATCTAGGCATGAAAGAGTTTTTTATGATCATATATTAAGTGCAATTTCAGAAATTAAAGATAGTTTGTTTAAGTATATAAAATATGATTTTTAATAAAAGTGTATAGGCACATAATACCTCACATGTGAACATACATATGAGAGATACTAGGATATGTAAATTCGTCTAAGTAATAATACATATAGCAAAAATCAATCATGAAAAATTATAGCCTTAGGACTTAATACATGTATTTGTTTATATGTTTACTTTTTAACTACAACTTATTTCTACCATATTTAATGAAAAAAATTTCAATAAAAAAGCCCTCATTCACATGAAGGCTTTTTAAAACTCAAACTACAAAAGTATAAATTACTTCGCAGCTTCACCCCAAGCAGGAACAACAGCTTGCATCAGCGGTTTTAACATTTTCATAGAACATGCGATCACTTGACCATTGTCCATAGAGTCAGAACCACCACGTGCATCTACTACTGTACCGCCCGCTTCTTTTACAATGAGTTCGCCTGCTGCGATATCCCAAGGTTTCAAACCAAGTTCAAAATAACCATCTAAACGACCCGCAGCCACATAAGCCAAGTCTAATGCAGCAGAACCAGCACGGCGATATTGCGCACCAGCTTCAGTCACATTTAACAATGAATCAAAATGGTTTTTTGCATAAGAAACCACTTCGCCATTACGGATTTTACGGAATGCATGACCAACACCCATGAATGTATTTTCAAGGTTGTCTTTCACATTTACACGAATACGGCGTTGGTTCAACATTGCACCGCGACCACGGCTTGCAGAAAACAACTCATCTTTCACAGGGTCATAAATAACGCCGTGCTGAGTTACACCTTTATGTTGAACTGCAATAGAAACACAGAAATGAGGGAAACCGTTAATGAAGTTTAGCGTACCATCAAGCGGATCAATCACCCAGCACCAATCTGCATCGTGACCTTTACCTTCTTGTAAACCAAATTCTTCACCAAGGAAGCTGTGATTTTTATAACTTTTACGAAGTGTATCAATTGTTAGTTGCTCAATGTAGCGATCTACACGAGTTACTGGACCATCAATACCTTTTTCTTCGACTTGTAGATCGAGTTTATGACGATTTTGATGCGCTTTTAAAAGCTCTTGACCAACTAATTGAGCCGCACGCGCAGCCATAACCACCATAGGTTCCATTGAACACCCACTACAAATTTGAAGATACTGATAAAGAATAATGCATAAAAGCCCCAACATTTTAACAAATATTGGGGCTTTTAGGGAAATTTTGTTGCTATTTTTTTAACTCATTTATTTATGAGTATTTAAAAGCTTCAAACATGTTGCACAAAATTAAGCCAAGCTTGTTCAATTGAATTTTGAATGCCTTGCACATCTAAACCGCAATCTTGCAACATTTCAGCATGACTGGCTTGTGGCAAAAATTCATCAGGTAAACCAAGATTCAGGATTGGTTTTACAATTTGAGCATGCGCAAGGAATTCATTCACAGCACTACCCGCACCTGCCATTACAGCATGTTCTTCTACAGTGACAAATAAACTGGTTTTGTCTGCTAAATCACGAATGATTTGTTCATCTAATGGTTTCACAAAACGCATATTCACAACACGTATTGCAATATCCAATTTAGAAGCTAATTGATGTGCAGCATCCAATGCAGTTTGTACTCTGCTACCAAAAGCCAAAATACTGATGCATTCTTCATGTTCAGTATTTAACTCTAGCAATAATTCTGCTTTACCAATTTCAAGCGCAGTCAGTTGCTGCTGAATCTCAACACCAAGCCCATTACCTCGCGGATAACGAACAGCCGTTGGACCTTTATAAATATAAGCCGTATGCAACATTTGGCGACATTCATTTTCGTCTTTTGGTGCCATGATCACCATATTTGGCACAGTACGCATAAAGGCATAGTCATATGCACCTGCATGCGTCGGACCATCTTCACCAACCAAACCTGCACGATCTATACCAAATGTCACATCTAAATTTTGTAATGCAACATCGTGGATCAGTTGATCATAACCGCGTTGTAAAAAGGTTGAATAAATCGCCACAACTGGTTTTAAGCCTTCACACGCCATACCTGCTGCCAAGGTCACAGCATGTTGTTCTGCAATCGCCACGTCAAAATAGCGCTCAGGGAATTGTTTGGCAAACTGCACCATTCCCGAACCTTCACACATCGCTGGTGTAATAGCGAGCAATTTGTCATCTTGCGCAGCTTGATCACACAACCATTGACCAAATACATCTGAGTACTTTGGCGCAGTCGCTTTTGCAGGACTTGCATTTATTTTGCCAATTGCATGATATTTGATTTGGTCTGCTTCCGCAGGCGCAAATCCTTTACCTTTCACCGTATAAATGTGAATTAAGCGTGGTCCTTTGCGTTTTTTCAGCGCATTAAACACTTGGACTAATTGATTCACATCATGACCGTCAAACGGTCCAAAATAATCAAAGCCAATCGCTTTAAATAAGTTATCTGCTGCATCAGTTGCAGATTGATGTAAACGAGAATTGTAATCCCATTCTGGGCAGTCTTGAACAAAAGCCTGACCTTGCTCATCAATATTTATGAATTGCCCTTTTTCCCAAATTGCAGCAAGGTGTTTAGCAAAACCACCTGTACTACATGAAATAGACATATCATTGTCATTGAGTACAACCATCAAGTCAGCATGATGAGCAACCGCATCATTCATTGCTTCAAATGCCATACCTGCTGTCATAGCACCATCACCAACGATGGCGACGACATCACATGGGTCTTTTTGGTAGCGACGTGCTAGTGCCATACCCAAACCTGCTGAAATTGCAGTGGATGAATGCCCTACACCAAAAGTATCAAAGACAGATTCCTCACGTGCAGGAAAAGCAGCTAAACCATTTTTAGCACGTATGGTGGTCAATTGTTCTCGGCGACCCGTTAATGCCTTGTGGGGATAAGCTTGATGCCCTACATCCCAAACTAATCGGTCATTTGGAGTATTAAAACAATAGTGGAGTGCTATTGTTAATTCGACAACGCCAAGGTTTGCACCAAAATGCCCGCCACTTTGACCAGCAGCATACAAAATAAATTGACGTAATTCGTCCGCGACCTGTGCCAATTGGCTCTGCTCAAGCTGACGTAATTGTTGTGGATGATCAATAGCATCCAACAATGGCGTAACAGGACGTTGACTAGGTATTTCAGTATACAACATATGTGGCAAAGCCTTCTAAAGCCTGGCAAATCTAAGCTAGGGACACGGGTTAGCATGATTGTGAGATCGAATCATATCACATTCAATCAGCCACATTTATAATGATGCGTCATTAGAGTCAATCCAACTTCGCAATTGTGTTCGTTATGACAATTATCCTGAATAATCTATCTCTAGATCAACTATTATTGTCTGCTTTATACAAAAAAGAAAAGTTTATCGCAAAGTTATCTATAAAAACATGTTTGACAATTCTACTAATGTCCAAGCATTACGCTATACTTTAGCTAATTTCTAAACAAAAATGGAAGATTCTGTGCCAATAGCGTTTGTTGCAACTTCAAAATTACCAACAGCTTATGGTGATTTTAAAATTTCTGTATTTCAGGATCCTCAGACGGGTGAAGAGCATGTTGCTCTTTCTAAAGGTTTGGAAAATGCGCCTACTGAGCCCGTTTTAGTTCGTATCCACTCTGAATGTTTAACAGGGGATGCTTTCGGTTCTTTGAAGTGTGATTGTGGTCCACAATTACATAACACCATGAAAATGATGAATGATGCAGGTCAAGGCGTGATTTTATATTTACGTCAGGAAGGTCGTGGTATTGGTTTAACCAATAAAATCCGTGCTTATGCGTTGCAAGATCAGGGACATGACACTGTAGATGCTAACTTATTATTAAATTTACCTGCCGATGCACGCACTTATGACATGTGTAGCATTATGCTTGATCAATTACAGGTTAAACAAGTCAAGCTGATCACCAATAACCCATTGAAATTAAAAGCTTTGACTGATTTAGGTATTGATGTAATTGATCGTGTACCTTTGACAGTCGGTTTAAATGAGTTCAATGCAGATTATTTAAAAACCAAACATGATCGTATGTCACATATGTACGAAAAAGATGATTTTTAATTTATTTTCTATAAATAAAAACCAAGACGATAAGGGATGATTGAATTTTTTCAAAAATCCCTTATTTTTTTTATGGTTTTGTGTTTTGATATAAACAGTACATCAATTTTCTCATTTTAATTTTTCCAATGAGGTTCATCATGCAGAATCCGACTTCAGCAGATATTCAACGTGTTCGCGAATTTCTCCTCGACTTACAAGCACGTATCTGCGCAGGCTTAGAGCAAAGAGAACTCGAAAGTGGCGGTACAGCAACATTTGAAATTGATGATTGGGAGCGTCCTGAAGGTGGTGGTGGTCGTTCACGTGTTTTACAAAATGGTACAGTGATTGAAAAAGGTGGTGTGATGTTCTCACACATTAACATCTCTAAACTTCCTGCATCTGCAACAGAGCGTCATCCACAAATTGCAGGTGCTAAGGCACAAGCAATGGGTGTCTCATTGGTCATTCATCCTAAAAATCCAAATGTACCTACATCGCATGCCAATGTTCGTCTATTTGTAGCAGAAAAAGAAGGACAAGAACCCATTTGGTGGTTTGGTGGTGGTTTTGACCTCACACCATTTTACCCAAATGATGAAGATGTGCTGGCTTGGCATCAGAAAGCCTTTGATCTGTGCGCGCCTTTTGGTGAAACTGTATATGCTGAACATAAAAAATGGTGTGATGATTATTTTTATTTAAAACATCGTGATGAACAACGTGGTATTGGAGGTTTATTTTTTGATGATTTAAATCAATGGGGTTTTGAGAAATGCTTTGAATATATACAAGCTGTTGGCAATGGTTATTTAGAAGCAATCTTACCTATTTTTCAAAAACATCAGAATCAACCTTTTACCAAAGCACAACGTGACTTTCAGCTTTACCGCCGTGGGCGCTATGTAGAATATAATTTAGTTTATGACCGTGGCACATTGTTTGGTTTACAAACTGGTGGGCGTATTGAATCTATTTTAGTGAGTATGCCTCCGCTTGCTGCATGGTCGTATCGCCCTGAATGGGATGAAAATTCGCCTGAAAAACGTCTGACAGATTATTATTTAAAACCCAAAGATTGGTTGGCTGAACTAAAAGCAGATTAATTTTTTATTGTTATAAAAAACCTGAGTCTATGTACTTGGGTTTTTTATTTTCATTTCAACCATCTTAAAAAGTCAGTATCTCATCGTTTTGAATTCATAGTTTGTGACACTTTCCACACAGCTTTCTGGTTCTTTTAAAAGATAAATCACGTACATTACACATAACGCTACTTTTCGAATTGAATGGAATACAAAAGGTCAAATTTATCGACTTATTTTGTAGTTCCAATACTCAGGATATTGATATGTACGCAAAAAATATCAGCCTAAATGGAATCGTTTTTTTCAGTCTTTTCATTGCCTTACTCAGTGCGATTAGTACAGTGATTTTTTCAGAAAAGCCTTTTAATGATCATTTTGGCTTTAGTTTAATGTTCATTGCCATCATTGGCTTATGTTTAAACATGACCTATATTTTTATTAATACTCTTGTTGATATTTGTAATCCTTAATTTTCCTCTCATTCCTCACATAAGCAAGACTTTAGACTTTAGAGCATCGTCTTTTTGACGTATATTAAGGCTCAATTTCAGTCTAAGGATTTTGCAACATGCGCAAACAGTTTGCCGTTATTGGTAATCCCATTGAACATTCTCGCTCACCTGAGCTACATCATGCTTTTGCAGAAAAAACAGGCATTGAGTTGGAATATGCAAAACGCTTTGCGCCTTTAGATGGTTTTGAAAATAGTGTTCGTTGCTTTTTTGCCGAAAATGGCGCGGGGATGAATGTTACTGTTCCATTTAAAGAGCAAGCTTTTGCCTTATGTGAACATCTTTCTGAACGCGCTAAAATTGCCAAAGCAGTCAATACACTCTGGATGGAAAATGGTCAATTACATGGTGACAATACCGATGGTCAAGGCTTAGTTGAAGCCATTCAAGCCTTAGATTGGTCTTTAGATGATTGTACTATTTTAATTTTAGGTGCAGGCGGAGCAACACGCGGTGTCATTTATCCCTTAGTACAAGCAGGTGTCAAAAAAATTGTTATTGCAAATCGTACATTGGCTCGTGCTGAACAATTGATTGCAGATTTAAAAGATGCTGTACCTGAAGCTGAACTATCAGCATGTCAACTTGATGATTTAAAAGGGCAATTTGATATTATTATCAATGCAACATCAGCAAGTTTGTCAGGCGATGCCTTAGTTTTACCTGAAAACTTAAAGTTTAATTATGCTTATGAAATGGCGTATGGCAAACCTTCAAGTTTTTTAGATCAAGCCAAAGCTCGTGGTGTTGAACATACAGAAGGTTTTGGAATGCTTGTTGGGCAGGCACTAGAAGCATTTCGAATCTGGAATGGTGTAAAACCTAATATCAAAGATTATCTTTAATTTTTATCGACCAAATTCCATAAAAATAAAAAAGAACTTGATCACAAGTTCTTTTTTACGCTCAAACCCGTTACTTTAAATTTGCCTGACTAAATTTCTCATAAGTATTTTTAAATAACGCATAATCAATAAACTCGACTGAGTTTTCAGTCAAATTTGCCACGATCGCTTGATTAAACTTTTGAGACCTAAAAGCAGTATACGCTTTTGCTAAAATATGAGCTGTCTTTTTAAACTCCTGACGCTGCGTATCATCAATCGTATTTTCTGCCTCAAATTTTTGCATATATTCATAGGCAAATGCAGCCTCAACCGTTTTATGTTTTTTTAACAAATTTTCAGTTTCAAGACTTCCCTGCCTTGTCGTCCATACACCTTCTACTAAATCATCAACATCATTGCCCAAATCATGATCAAATTGATCATCTTCTTCCAAGTGATGTTTTTTCTTCAGGAGTTGAATATATTTTAAAGCTTGACCTTTAGGGTTATAAATATCTTCATCCGTATATGCATAAGCGTACACAGCAGCAATTTCTTGTAAATCTTGGGTTGTATATTGTTTTACAATTTCAGGATAATCATGGGTTAATTTCGCTATAAAAACAATCTGATAGGTTTTTTCATAGGACTTCGTTTGCTGAAATGCCGTCTTTGCCAACTGAGTTAATTGTTTGGAAAAATCAATGCTTTGCGTTGTTGAGTCTGGTGTTTGCTCTGATAAACTACCAAAAATTCGATTAATAAAACCATCTTTAAAAATCTCGGCAAATGGTTTCGCTTGTTTTAAAGTTTGACGGTCTATCTGCGTTGCCTTGCCATAGTTTTGGATCTGCATATCAAATTTGACATTAAACTGACGTTGCAAATCAGCCATGTGATATTTTAAATCATAGTCCATTTTGACCATACGCCCATACTGGTCAATATAAAGATCTATAACAAATGGATTTCTTTTATTTTTTATCGGTAAAGCTGTTTCGATCTCATCTTGATGAGCCAACCATAATTGTTTAAATTGCTGAGCATCCACCAAGTGATCTTTACGACCGAATGTTTTAAATTTTTCAGTTAATGCTTGTATACGTGCAGAGTTCTGTAACTCTGTTAAAGAGGATGTCGCAGCAGTATCTAGTACATCAATATCATAATAAGACTGGCAATAAACGACATCTCCCATACGAATACTGGCTTTCCGTTGCGCTAAGCTTTCACATTGCGCTGAAGTCAGCAATACTTTCTCTGCTGAGCTTGCTTCGTGTACTGAGTCATCCTCGTCATCTACATGGTCTGCAAGTTGACTTGTAGCGTCTGTTGCATCTGCTACTGCGCTTGCTGTTTCTGCTATCGCAAGCGCTTCAGCCTCATCATTATGATTTAAAACGGTTTTATTGACTGCTTTATAAAGTTTATACATCGCAGCAGTGGCTTCATCATATTCATTATGACCATCATCTTCATTTAAAGTTGTATCTTCTAGCCCTTCTGAAACCACTTGAGCAGCTAAGTTTTTTATCGCAGATTGTTCTGATGCTGCATCCATTTTAAATACAGATTGCATCAAATATTCACGATTTATTGCACTGTACAAATTTGCTTTTAAAAATAATTCCTCAACATTCCCTTGCAAACGAATTTTCTCAACAACACCCTGCTGCCGCTCTGTGCCATTTACATTAAGCTGACGCAGGTCATTTTGATCTGCCACAAGGTATGTACTTACACTCGATTGTTTTAAATACTCAAGTAAAGCCTTTTGGTCAACACTAGAGATTTGATCTTTGTATTTTGAAAAATCAAAATAAACATATTTATCTTGATCTTCAGGGCTTGCTAAATAAGGCATCAATGAAAAAATATGGGTATAAAATTTATAATTATTAAAATCAATAATGGTGGGAATACGCATTTCAACTGATAAATTTGGTTTTTTATACTGTGTTATCAGGTTAAAAGAAGCCATTTTTTGACGATAATTTACCGTTCCATCATAATGAATATTTAAGTCATTCAGCATCGTTTCAACAAAAGCTGCGCCTTTACCCATGATTTCACTTAAAGCAATGACGTTTGGTTGCGCCATTTGTTGATACAACGCTTGTTTTTCTGTTTCACTCAACTTAATCTTTTGTGTAACCAAATATTGATTTAGTTTTTTTTCAATTTCAGGATCTAAACGTGGTTGTTGTTTTTCATTTTGATTCAAAATACCTTGCTTATTTTGGTTTAGATCTATTTTGATCTTTCCTGAATAATCAAAATTTGGCGTTTCATAAATCGCATTGAGCGCTTGAGTCGCGCGCTGCGTTGTATCTAAATTAGAATGTAGAGAATTGGTTTTAATGACATGTGACGAACATGCTGTCAGGCTCAAACTAAAAAGACTTAAGCTTAAATATTTTAATCGCATAGAATTGTCTAACACCTTGAATAATTATAATTACCAAAAAAAACGATTAAAATAATCATTTTACAAACGGTTAAAATTGTAGCAAAAAATAATAAAAATTGCTTACAGTTCACCCGATAAATTAGCTTTTCTGACATTTCTTTTAGTTGCTGTTATCAATGTATTTTTATTTTGTTTATGAATAATGAAAGTATCGATTGAAAATCCAAAACTATTTCTAAATTAGGATTAAGCACATGCCAGCATATAAAGCCCCTCTCCGTGACATTCGTTTCTTAATGAATGAAGTTTTAGACTATCCAGCGCATTACCAAACATTGTCGATTGGCGAAAATGCCGATGCAGACACCATTGATATGATTTTGGAAGGTGCAGCAGATTTTTGTGAAAATATTCTTTCTCCTCTGAACCAGTCTGGTGATGAAGAAGGCTGTCATTTTAAAGATGGCGAAGTAACTACACCGAAAGGCTTTAAGGAAGCATACGATCAGTTTGTTCAAGGTGGCTGGCAAGGTCTGTCTTACCCAGAAGAATTTGGCGGTCAAGGCTTACCAATGTCTTTAAACCTAATCAAATCTGAAATGATGGGAACTGCAAACTGGTCATTCACCATGTACCCAGGTTTGAGCATGGGTTGTATGAATACAATCTTGCAATTTGGTACAGATGAACAAAAAGCAACTTACATGCCTCACCTTACGGCGGGTACTTGGTCTGGCACGATGTGCTTAACTGAACCACAATGTGGTACAGACTTAGGTCAGGTTAAAACCAAAGCTGAACCTAAAGCAGACGGCACTTATGCAATCACAGGGACAAAAATCTTTATCTCTGCAGGTGAGCATGACTTAACTGAAAATATTGTTCACATCGTCCTTGCACGTCTTCCAGATGCGCCTGCGGGTACTAAAGGTATTTCTCTGTTCATCGTGCCTAAATTCATTCCAACTGTGGATGGTGGTGTAGGTGAACGCAACCCTGTAACCTGTGGTTCAATTGAGCACAAAATGGGGATCCGTGGTTCTGCAACTGCAGTGTTAAACTTTGATGAAGCAACAGGTTACCTGATTGGCGAAATCAACAAAGGTTTACATGCAATGTTTACCTTCATGAACACAGCACGTATCGGTACTGCGGTTCAAGGTCTTGCACATGCGGAGTTGTCTTTCCAAGGTGCTTTACCTTATGCAAAAGATCGTATGTCTATGCGTGCGCTTTCAGGTAAAAAAGATCCTGAACGTGTTGCAGATGCGATCATTCACCATGCTGATGTACGCCGTATGCTATTGACTCAAAAAGCATTTGCTGAAGGTGGTCGTTCAATGATTTATCATGCAGCTCAGCTTGCAGATAAAATGACCGATGCCCTGCTTCAAGGCGACCAAGCGAAGTTTGAAGAATATGATGACAAACTTGGTTTCTATACCCCAATTTTGAAAGGCTTCCTGACTGAAATGGGTCTGGAGTCTGCAAACTTAGGTATGCAAGTGTTTGGTGGTCATGGCTATATCAAAGAACATGGCATGGAACAGATCGCACGTGATGCGCGTATCTCAACTTTATATGAAGGTACAACAGGTATTCAGGCTCTTGACTTGATTGGTCGTAAAGTACTGCTTTCTTCTAAAGGTAAAGTGGTTCGTGAATACACAGGTGAAATCCTGAAATTCTGTGGTCAACATGCACGTAATAAATACATGCGTCGTTTTGCATGGGATCTAACCAAGATCTGTGCACAGTGGAATGCATTGACTGTTCGTATCATGCTTGCTGCACGCAAAGACCGTGACATCGTATCTTCTGCTTCTGTAGACTTCTTGATGTTCTCTGGCTATTCAATGATGGCGTATTATTGGGCACAGCAAGCGGCTGTTGCTTCTGAAAAATTAGCGTCTGGTACAGGTTCAGAAACTCCTGAGTTCTATAAAGCAAAAATCAAAGTGGCTGATTTTTACTTTGAACAATTGTTACCACGTGCACAAGGTCATGCAGAGTCTATGGTGAATCCATCTAAGACGATGATGGCGCTTGAAGCAGATCACTTCAGCTTTGATTACTAAGTTTTCAGTCATTTGAAAATTTAAAAGACCGCTTCGGCGGTCTTTTTTCATTCAATTTAAATATCAACATGGAATGAGCTATGATTCAAATTGCCACCAAAGAAGACTTCCCTATTTTAATTGACATTTGGGAACGCTCAGTCAGAGCAACACATCATTTTCTACCTGAAAGCGAAATTAAAGAATTAAAACCTCTGATTTTAAATGAATATTTTCAACATGTATTACTACATCAATATATACAAGACAATCAAATTATTGGATTTATTGGCACAAGTCCTGACAATATTGAAATGCTATTTATTGAGCCTGACTTTAGAGGTCAAGGGATTGGTAAAGCCTTAACACTGTTTGTTATTGAAAAGCTTAATATTCAAAAAGTGGATGTAAATGAGCAAAATCCACAAGCTGTTGGTTTCTATCAAAAACTTGGTTTTGAAGTCATTTCAAGATCTGAATTGGATGGTCACGGCAAAGCCTATCCTCTTTTACATTTAAAACACAGCGCTGAAATTTAGCACTGTATATTTTCACTTTTCTTTCGGTGCAGGCTCTTTCACCGCTTTCAGTAGTTTAAATTTATTATTTTCAAAGAGATAAAATCGAGTGGTGATACTCTCCACTTCCCAATTTTCATTATTATGTTCTTCTTGAGTGACCAATAAGCGGCTGTTTGCCCGTGAGTCGATCACATCTTCCTGACTTCCCTCACCACCAAAACCACCCTCCAACAACTTTCCTGTCCGTTTATTGATAAAGGCATAACTACGGCAACTCGCACCACAACCCCACATGGTAATCACATATTCACCTGCAAAATTCGGCTTTTCTTTTAATGCATCACGTAAACGAGTACGAAACATTCGGGCACTTTCATCAGACATATCCAATTGTGCAGTTTTACCCGTATAAGGTTTAACAGGATAATCCTTAAATTGAGGGACATTGGTTTTGGCATAAGCTACTGTCACTCCCAACACGCAGAATGACAGTATGATTAGAATTTTTCTGATTATTTTTTGCATTTTTAGAAACAACGCTGATTGATTATTTTCCTGATCATCATAGCAAAATGCTAAAAATAACAGGAAGAATTTTACAAAAACGCTTCCAAAACTGAATTTAAAAATAAATGTCCTTTGTCGGTACAATTTAAAATATCAGGATCATTCACCATCAACTGACGCTGTTTTAAAGAATCTAAACTCTGTAAATCTTTTAAATCCAAACCTGTACGTTCTGCGTATAAATCCGCTTTTACGCCATCCATCAAACGCAGTGCATTCATCATAAATTCAAAAGGCATATCTTCATTTTCAATGCGTTTAAATTGCAAATTTTCCGCAGGCACTTTTGCCAAATAATCTTTCGGTAAACGGGTTTTCTGAAAACGATACACGCCATCCGCTTGAGTCACTTTGCCATGCGCCCCTGCCCCGATCGCCAAATAATCGCCAAACTGCCAATAATTTAAGTTATGTGCAGAAGGTTGTTCTTTACGCCAAGCAGACACTTCATAGTTAATAAAACCATTGGCTTTTAAGTAGGCTTCGCCCTGTTCCTGAATATCTTCCAAAACATCATCGACAGGTAAAGTCGGCTGTGTACGGAAAAACACGGTATTGGGTTCAATGGTCAATTGATACCACGAAATATGCGTTGCACCACTTTCCACCGCAAGTTTTAAATCATTTAACGCTTGTTCTAAAGTCTGTTCAGGCAAGCCATGCATTAGATCGACATTAACACGTTCAAAGCCTGCTTGTTTGGCATGTTGAATCGCCAAAATCGCATCATCATTGGAGTGAATACGTCCCAATTTTTTTAAATGCTCGGTATTAAAGCTTTGTACTCCAAGAGATAAACGGTTAATGCCTACATCTAGATAATCTGCAAATGGATCATGCTCCACCGTGCCGGGATTGGCTTCCAACGTAATTTCACAGCCTTGTTGAAATGGAATCAGAGCTTTTAATTGGGTAAATAACCATTGATAACCCTGCGCTGAGATGAGCGATGGTGTACCACCACCAATAAATACACTATGAATTTCACGTCCCTGCGCAAAATCAATTTGTGTTTTAAAGTCTTCAACCAATGCCTGTAAATATTCCTGTTCCAGATCTAAAGACAATTTTCCATCAGGCACAGCATGCGAGTTAAAGTCACAATAGGGGCATTTACGCACGCACCACGGCATATGAATATAGAGAGAAAGTGGAATATTTTGAGGATTTAAATCAGCCAAGGAAGAAGCTCAGAGAAATTTAGAGAATGGTGAATTTTAGCATGAGTCAGAGTGATTCAAATCAGACAAATGAAAATGATTTTTCAGCTAAGATCGTTATAATTTCAGAAAATAATGAAAAGAGCACTACAACATGGAAATTGATCATATTTTTATACGTGCGCAATACGGCGCACCTGAAGCAGAAGCATTGAAAGCATTTGGCTTAACTGAAGCAAGTTCAAATATTCATACAGGACAAGGCACAGCCAATCGTCGATTTTTCTTTCAGAATGCTTTTTTAGAATTAATTTGGCTCAACGATGAAATAGAGGCAAAAAGTGAAATCACACGTCCGACTCAATTATATGAACGCTTGAGCGATCTTGATGTCGCTGTTTCACCTTTTGGCGTATGTTTTAGACCTTCAAATACCACGCAACACAACGCTTTATTTCAAAGTTGGCAATATCGACCTACTTATTTACCACCTCAGTTATATGTTGAGATTGCAAAGAATAATACGCTAAAAGAACCAATGTGGTTTTTTCTTGGTTTTGCTTCAAGACCTGATCAAGCAAGTCCTGAACGTAGACAACCTTTTACGCATACAAAAGCGTTATCGACACTTACAGAAACACAGATCAGCATTCCTCAGCTTAAGCAAAATTTAACAGTGAAAGCTATACAAGATATTGAAAACTTCAGCTTGATTGATGCCGAAACACATTTACTCGAAATGACTTTTGATGATGGCAAACAAGGTTTAAGTCATGATTTTAGACCACTGCTTCCACTGATTTTTTATTATTAAACTGAATCTATAATTCGCACATTGCTTAACTTTCCATTAGACTAAAATTCAGACAGGGAACACAGACAATAAAAATATGATGAAGCTCTCGAGCCAAATGCTTTTGTTATTGCCTCTTGCGATGGGCATTGGCATTGCCATGACCTTTCAAACTGCACTGAATTCACAATTACGAGAATATTTACACTCCCCCATTCAAGCTGCCCTTTTGTCCTTTTTAGTTGGTACAATAGTGCTCGCTATTTTTGTGTTTTTTCAGTCTGCGCCCAAACCCACATTGCAAAATTTGGGGCAAATTCCATGGTATTTATGGCTGGGTGGATGTCTAGGCGTGTATGCCATCAGTATCAGCATTTATACCGCGCCCAAACTCGGCTTTTTAACCTTGTCTGGTCTGATTATTTTTGGGCAAATTTTGATGTCGATGGTGTTTGATCAATTTGGTTTACTCGGTGTTGAAAAAACACAACTCAATTGGCAACGTCTTTTAGGTGGCGTGGTGATTTTTATTGGTGTGCTTCTCACTCTACAACGCTAACCGTTTTTTATTCTAAGCACATTTAAAACGAGTAATTTCTGTGTCTGAATCCATAAAAGCCACAACTACCCGCTTTGAATTAAAGCAATTGTTTCACTTGATGCTCCCGATTTTGGTTACTCAGTTTGCCTATGCAGGTTTCGGACTGATTGACACCATTATGGCAGGACATATGTCTGCCGAAGACCTCGCTGCGATTGCTGTCGGTGTGGGCTTGTGGATTCCGATCATGTTGCTGTTCAGTGGCATTATGATTGCAACCACACCTTTGGTGGCGGAAGCCAATGGTGCACGTACACCTAAAAAAATTCCGAGTATCGTCCGCCAATCCCTGTGGGTGGCTTTGGTGCTTGGTATTATTGCCATGCTGATTTTACAAGCCATGCCCTTACTACTGCCGTTGTTTGGTGTGCCTGACTCTTTATTGCCTAAAGCAAGTCTGTTTTTACATGCAATTGCTTTCGGTATGCCTGCTGTCACCATGTATGCAGCACTGCGTAATTATTCAGAAGCTTTAGGTTATCCACGCCCTGTTACGTTGCTCAGTCTGGTGGCTTTGGTAGTACTGATTCCGCTGAATTTCGTCTTTATGTATGGGATTGGACCCATTCCACACTTAGGCAGTGCAGGCTGTGGTTTTGCTACTGCCATTTTACAATGGCTGATGTTTATTGTTTTAGCCATCTATGTATTTAAAGCCAAACGCTATCAAAAGACTCAACCCCTCACGCATTTTGAAAAAATTAATCCTGTTTTGATCAAACAGATTTTAAAATTGGGTTTCCCGATTGGACTTGCGATCTTTTTTGAAGTGAGTATTTTCAGTACAGGGGCTATTGTGCTGAGTACTTTGGGTGAGGTTACTATTGCAGCGCATCAGATTGCGATTTCTGTGACATCACAATTGTTTATGATTCCGATGTCATTGGCACTTGCCTTAACGATTCGGATCGGAACCTATTATGGTGAAAAGAATTGGGTTGCAATGCGTAAGGTGCAAAAAGTTGGAATGTTGACTGCTACAGTATTTGCATTGATTACTATGTTGCTGATGTGGTTGCTTCGCCATGAAATTGTAGCGGTCTACACCTCAGATTATGAAGTTGCTCAGATTGCAGTGTATTTAATTTTATTCGCAATTGGCTATCAGCTTATGGATGCATGGCAAGTCAGTGCCGCAGGATGTTTGCGTGGCATGCAAGACACCAAAGGTCCAATGTGGGTCACCATGCTTGCCTATTGGGTGATTGCTTTCCCTGTCGGAATTTATCTAGCACGTTATACCGAATTGGGTGCTGCAGGTGTATGGACGGGTTTGATTGTCGGTTTAAGTATTGCCTGTGTTTTATTACTGATGCGTTTGTTTATGAATAATAAAAGACTCAGTCAGCAGCCCCATTAAACCTGTAATATGATCCACTCTGTTTTGTCGGATGTGGTAGCAATTATAATTTTGCCATCGCATCCTTCAACCCTTGCGGAACTTCACTTTCATCCGCTACTTCTTTCACAATGACTTGCCCAACAATCACATTCTCACCATTAAAGGTCATGGTCGGTGAACCATATAGTTCATAACCTTCATTTAAAGCCTTGGTGACTCTGGCACAAAAATTCACATCATCCTGACCTGTTAAATAACGATAAACTTTCATAGTCACTCAGCACATTTTCAACTAAAATCATTGTAACGCTAAACAAGGCGTACACAATGAAAAATATAAGCCATGCTGCTTTTAGAAAAATAGCAAAGTAGAAACAATATCTTAACAATTTAAAGTAGGCAGTTTAAGAATAGTCGCCTATGATCAAAATGAGAAAAAACTTCATCAAAGTTTAAGGATTTGTCTGAATGTCTAAAAATTCAAGTACACCAGGTCATCGTTTTATGAAACTTGCAGGGATGACCGCAAGCATTGCGACCAAAACCGTGTCCAACTCTATTCGCAACTTTAATGCTGATGAAGAAAAAAAGAATGAAGCACGCAGCAAACTCTTTCAGGACATTGGCATTCAGATCGCAGACACACTGGGTGAAATGAAAGGCGCTGTAATGAAAGTCGGACAAATCGCCTCTCAGTACAAAGATATTTTCCCACCTGAAGTGGCTAAAGCCATTGCAAAACTGCAACGCCAAGCCCCGGCCATGCCCTTTGCTGACATCAAAAAGCAAGTTGAAAAAGAATTAGGCAAACCTTTAGAGCAAGCCTTTCAACATTTTGATGAACAACCTTTTGCAGCAGCATCTATTGGACAAGTGCATAAAGCCACACTTCCCAACGGTACAGAAGTTGTAGTTAAAGTGCAATATCCAGGTGTAGATGAAGCCTGTGAAAGTGACTTGAAACAAGTTCGTTTAGCCCTACGTTTAATGGGGGTTTTAAAAGTCGATAAAAAGCTACAAGATCGTTTATTTAAAGAAATTCAGGACAGTTTGCACGAAGAACTAAATTACGAAATCGAAGCGCAAAATTTACAGGTTTTCAAAACCTTTCATCAGGCGCTTGACAATAAAATCATCATACCCAATGTTTACCCTGAATATTCAAGCCGACGCATTTTAACCCTGAGTATGGAAAAAGGCGAAAGCATTGAAACAGCAAGCAGTTGGGACTTAGCTGTTCGTAATGAAATCGGTGAACGTTTAATTCGAGCTTTAGGACAACAAATTTTCTTTTTGAAACGTTTTCACTGCGACCCACATCCAGGGAATTTTGCTTTTCGTGAAGATGGCAGTGTAATTATTTATGACTTTGGGGGTGTAAAAACACTTTCTACAGATATTATCGGTCACTTTAAAGCGTTGGTTCGTGCTGGAAAAACAACAGATATTAAAACGATAGAACAACATTTAATTGCTTTAGATGCTTTAGCAGAACAAGGAAAATTCCCTGACGATTTATATAAAGAATGGTTAGAAGTTTTATTACGACCACTCACCACACATTATGATTTTGCTGAAAATTCAGCACATCATGATGGCATGAAACTGGTAAAAAAATCATTAAAATACTGGGATGTATTTAAACCATCACCAGATACGCTGATGGTGAATCGTACCATTTCAGGTCACTACTGGAACCTGATCCAACTTAAAGTCCATGATGATTTAAGCGATGTCTTTGAAGAATTGGTTCCTCAGTAAAATTAAGCTTTTATTCATGTTTGGTTAATTATTTTTTAAGCAGCCTCTATTAAAGTAAAACCATATTTTGAAGTCTAAGCAAACTATCCTCCTGCTTAGGCTTCTTTTTTTTGCCTTATTTTTTTACGCATCTTTTCGACATGGTCTTTAACACACTTAGAATTCACTTTACATCCTAATTGTTATGTTATAACATTTCTTTATTCGAAAAATTCATTGGAGAATAATATGCGTCCTCATATCCATCCTGAATACCGCCAAGTTTTATTCCACGACACCAATGCTGATGCTTATTTTTTAATTGGTAGTACCATCAACACCAAAAATACAAAAGTTTATGAAGGTAAAGAATATCCATATGTCACACTGGATATCTCGAGCGCCTCACATCCTTTTTATACAGGTGAGATTCGTCAGGTGAATAATGAAGGTCGTATTGCCAACTTCAATAAACGTTTTGCTCGCTTTAAACGTTAATAATATTTTTCCTTAATTTTCATTTAAGTATTGCATTTTATATTGAGTTTATATTTGAAGTCTAAGCAACTAATCCTCCTGTTAGACTTCTTTTTTTTGTATGGAAATAAGTACAAAATGATTATTTTGTAGATAACAACATCTGAAACAGATAAAAACCAATCGCCAAACATACCACTCCAACCACCACACTTGACACGGTATATGCCAATGCAATTGGAAATTGCCCTTGTCGAATGAGTTGAAATGTTTCCAATCCAAAACTCGAAAATGTGGTAAATCCACCTAAAATGCCAACCATCAACAACAAACGAGCTTCACTTTGCAACACTGGATATTTTTGAGTAAAAGCAAAAAAAACACCTGCAAGAAAGCATCCAAAAAGGTTCACAGACCATGTTGTCCATGGAAATAAGCTATGAGGTTTTGAAATAATGAATCCTGCGCCGTAACGTAAACTCGCACCAATTGCCCCACCGCACGCAACTAACAGCCAATTCATTTTCAGAACTCCTCATGTGTATAACTAGGTACTTATCCACAGATTAACATGCGATTATTCAAGAATCTAATCAGGTTGTTGATTTAAAACCATGTAAGTCAAACAAGAAAAACATTTCATTTTAAGGTGCCATGCCCAGCTTATTATTTTTCTGTCTTTTTCATTTCTACGGATGCATTGACCTCGACTCCATTGGGTAAAGATTCAACAGGATTCTCACCCAATACATGAAAGTCTAAATTGGGAATAAAAAAGCATAGCGGTGAACTTGAGGCGTCAATGCCAAATTCTGTTAATAATGGGCAATCTATCTGATCAATCATCAAAGGGCGAATCTTTTGAAAATCACTGACAATTTTAATATTTCCCTGTGAAAGTTTTTCGGGTTGATCTACACACTCCACCCAAACATGCTCTTGTGGTACAAAAAATTCTAAAGCATCCTCCCATGTGCTAAAAATTTCTGCCCATTCCCCTCTTAATTGCCAATTTTGCGTATTTTTAAGTTTGACTTCTAAGCAATAACGATCATCCATGTGTATTTGAGCATGGATATCGAGTTGATCATTTTCGCGTTTCACATCATGTTGAAAATGGGGATCATATTGTGCAGGCATTGCATCACTCAACATGCGACCTCCCATCACATGCAACATTTTATCCACCACAATCTGCTCAAAAATCACCGTTTTAGGCAAAAGATCATTTGCCAAATAGAATCGCCAATTACTTTGTCGTGGCGAAGGAAATATCTTTCGAGCAGGTCCTAAACAATGTAAACCAAAGTGATGGTGATGATAAAACAAAATACTGAAGATCGTTTTTCCTTGATGTTCCCA
Source organism: Acinetobacter sp. R933-2 (assembly GCF_030325485.1). Lineage (NCBI taxonomy): Bacteria > Pseudomonadati > Pseudomonadota > Gammaproteobacteria > Moraxellales > Moraxellaceae > Acinetobacter > Acinetobacter sp. R933-2. Next base: position 63,449 of record NZ_JACAIJ010000009.1, on the reverse strand, counting down.
TAAACGGATCGGTTCTGGAAAACGTTGTCTAACCAAATCAATATCAACTAACCAAGACATATACACCGTATCAGTCGCTTGGCTTTCAAGCCGTAAAAATGGTGAATAACGCATCAGCCAACGACGCAAATTTAAAATCCATGTTGACTGAAGAAAACGTCCAAACAGGCGAAAAAATATTTGTTTTTGTTGATATTTAAAAAGATGACGTTTCATAGAATATAAATAATTATGGTTTTAACGCTGAGGTCATTTTTATATTAACAAAAATCTGAATTTTGAGCATTTTATTCTCAAGTGAAATTAAAACGGAATATGATATTGTCACACGCAATTTTAAAGTTTTAGGACAGAAATATCATGACGCAACAACTTCTCACTCAACTTCAAAACGGCGAAGCCAAATTTTCAGATGTATTGGCATTTATTGAAGCACGCTATAACCATACGCCTACCGCATTTCAAAACGGACAACAACATAATGCTGCAACTGAAAACCAAGGCAGTGCCAAAGTGTTTTCCTTTGCCAAACTGAATGGATTGGATCAGGCACAAACCTTGAGTTTATTTGCAGAACATTATGCTTCTGTTTTGGCAAGCCCTGAAGCCAGCGACCATCAAAACATTCGTCAGTTTATGCAAAATGGCTGGGATGGCATCAAGTTTGAAGGTACAGCTTTAGTCGCAAAATAATGAAAAAGACTCAGCAAATAAAGTAATTTTTAGTCATGGAAAGCTCCCTCCTTTTTAAAGGAGGGTTGGGGAGAATTAACTTAAATAACGTATTATCTCTGCTGAGTCCTTTATATTCAATCAATGCGTGTACTTAAGGTCTTTCAGCATACTGCGGCAAACCATCACAAATCGTGTCCCACTCAGCCTTATACGCAGTGAAAATGTGCATGGTCGGCTTATGCTCAAGTGGCGTATCCAGAGTCCCAAGTCTCAAACGATAAGTATCAGGGGTTTCTGCTTTAATGCTGATAATCGGTGAGCCACATTCAGCACAAAAACAGCGTTCTGTGGTTGGCGTGGAGGCAAATTTTTTCAGTAGAGCCTCACCTTGGACGATTTTAAAGTCTGCTTTTTGAATCGGGGCATTGGTGGCAAAGGCTGTCCCATTGGCTTTACGGCAACGCTTGCAATGACATTCAATCACCTCTCCAATTTCACCATGGATTTCATAATGAATCCCACCACACAAACAACTTCCTGTATATAATTTTTCAGCAGACATGCCTTTGATCTCTTGTTAAGGAATGATTCAAAATTAGCACAGATTGTCTGCTTTAACAGAAACTTAATCTTTTCAATTTGTATGCGTTAAGCTGTGAATGACGCCCTCAGCCGCAGCCCGTCCTGTCGCAAAGCAAGCCGTCAATAAATAGCCACCAGTCGGTGCATCCCAATCCAGCATTTCCCCACAACAAAACACATAAGGATTTGAACTGAGCTGTAAATGCTCGTTCAATACCGTTTTTCTGACACCACCTGCACAGCTGATCGCTTCATCAATGGGGCGAAAACCTGTCAGTGAAATGATTAAATGCTTGATTTGGATAGCTAATTTTTCAGGCTGATTCCACAAAGATTTATCGACAATTTCACGGACTAAATTGGCTTTCGCTGTATCCAACCCTGCTTTACGCCAAAGATTACTCATCGACTGCTTTTTGGAAGGCTGTAGTTTTTGTGTCAATTGTGCAAGGCTTAAATCAGGCAATAAATCCAAATGCAAAGTCAACGCCTGACCCTGTTTTTGTAAAGCACGCAACGCCCGACCTTGTTTATAAATCAAACCACTTTCCAAACCATAATGTGTGATGACAATATCACCCTGCGTTTTGGCAGAGCTTGCCACCCATGCATCCACACGTTTCAGCGGTTGCCCGAAAACATCCTGCATATAGGACGACCACGCACGTTCTACGCCTGCATTACTCGGCTGAAAAGGCTCAATGGCATTTGCATCCAGCCATTTTTGCCATGCACCGTCACTGCCGAGTTGCACCCATGACACCGCACCACATGCCAGAATAATCGCATCAAAATTGTGTTGAATGATTTGATCCGACTTCAGATCCTGAATACTTAAGCTTTGATTTTTTAAATCCAAAACTTGATGACGATAGTGAAATTTCACATTTTGTTCAGCCAAACGCTTTAACCATGCACGCAGTAAAGGCGCCGCTTTCATCTCAATCGGGAAAATTCGCCCTGAACTCCCCACATAAGATGCAATACCCAAACCTTGCATCCAGTTTTGAATCCATGTCGCATCCCATTGTTTGACCCAAGGCTTGAGCCATTCCCCCTGATCATAACGCTGTATAAATTGCTCAAAAGGCTCGGCATGGGAAATATTCAAACCTGTTTTGCCTGCCATTAAAAACTTACGTGCAGCCGAAGGTTTTTGTTCAAAAATATGGATCTCAAAATGATCTGATGAATGCTGACCTAAAACCTCAGCTGCCATCAGACCCGCAGGACCTGCACCAACGATGGCAATCTTTTTAACGGGCATCGTTTGACTCATCTACAGTCTGAGTATTTTGCCCATTTAAAGGCTGAAAATCATCAAAGCGCGTTGTATAGGTTTCAGGTTTTTGGATGATCAATTGCTGACACAATTCACCACGCTCCAGATATTTAATTTCAAAATGCGTCCGTGCTGAATCCTGAGCAATCACCTGTTTTTCATAAGGTAATTTCCAAACATTTTTCAATTGTTGTTCTGCTTCTGCAATATATTCGGGAATATTACTTGCCAATGTCACTGTAGCATTGGGCTGCAAGCGTGAAATCAGAAACTCAAAAAATGGCATATTTAACCAACGCTGAGCGGGATTATGTGGCTCAGGATTCGGATATAAAATAAAGAATTGCTGTACTTGCTGCGGATACAAAGCATGCACTACCCACGGTAAGGCATCTGCATGTATTGGGGTCAGATTGGCTTGACCTTCCAGTTGATGCTGTTTTTGCATCGCCACAAATTTTTCACGGGTTCGTTCAACCGCAATCAATTGCAGATCAGGATGCTGCCCTGAAAAAAGCAAGGCATGTTTACCTTTACCCGCCCCAATTTCAACACAAACAGGCTTATTTTCAATCGGTTGAAAATCACGGGGTGCATGCATACGCTGCGCTTGAAATTGACGAATCGGCATAATCAGATCAAACTAGTGGAAATCGCGACAAGTTTAACAAGTCTTGGCTTTTTTTGCTGTGCCGATTCAACATCAAAAACAGGAGTTCACCATGTCTAAAACATTTCCATGCCCACGTTGCGGTGAAGCGTCTCAATGGGAAGGTAACGAGTTTCGTCCATTTTGTTCTGAACGTTGTAAATTGATTGATTTAGGCGCATGGGCAAGTGATGAATATAAGCTGCCTACTGAAGATGCTCCACAAGCAGAAGAACCTTAATGTAAAATTTAATTACAATTCAATTCACCTGAATTAGCATGTTTGTATTATAAATAATCTACTTTATTTTTATTATTTTATTAAAAGCATCGTCCCTTTTTCTAATTGAGAAAAAATCATGCATTTTGTCTTAAAAACAATTTTTATAATCTTAGTTATTTTAAGCTTATTATTTATTATTTTAAGTTTATACACACTTGATGGTCTGTTTTTTGCCATCGCTTTTCTTTTTATCATTGCCACACTTTTGATTGGCTTCGAACTCAAAAAAAGATTTTCTAGTTCTTTAGATTAAAATTCCATAAAAAACCTCCATGTTCAAATAGAGGTTTTTTAGTTTTAAATCACTTAATTTTCACTATATGAATACTGTTTTTTAACCTGCTTTACTCGCAACAAAAGGATTATGCTGTTTTTCAAAACCAATTGTACTCATTGGACCATGTCCTGAAATGAACTGTGTCTCATTAGGTAAACTAAAGCATTCTCGTTGAATCGAGTCTAATAACTGTTGATGATTACCTTTTGGAAAGTCAGTACGCCCAATGGAGCCTTTGAACAATACATCACCTGTCCAAAGTACGCCATATTTTGCATTATAAAACATCACATGACCTGGTGTATGACCTGGGGCAAAACGTACTTCAAATGTTTCAGCACCTAAAGTTAAAGTTTCACCCCCTGTTAACCATTGATTGACCACTACAGGCTCAGGAATTGGAAAACCATAACGCGCAGAAACCTCTTGGATCATATCCAACCAAAAAGCATCTTCTTTATGAGGACCAATCACAGGTACATCCCATATTTTGACTAAAGCACCTACAGCACCTGCATGGTCTAAGTGACCATGCGTTAGCCATAATGCCTTAACAGTTAAGCCCAAAGCTTCAACTTCTTGTTTCAGTTTTTCAGGCTCCCCCCCTGCATCAATCAAAACAGCCTCTAAACTTTCACTATCCCAAACAATCGAGCAATTTTGAGCAAAAGCTGTAACGGGTACAATTTTGACTTGCAACATAGTTTTCTCTCAAGCTGATTCAACAGCACTTAAAGTCGTGGTTAATGGATCTAAGTTTGCCTGTAACAACTGTGTTAAAAGTTCCATATGCAATGGATCTGTGTTTAAAGCAGGAATATATTGATAATGTTGACCGCCTGCTTGTATAAAAAGCTCAGCATTTTGCAAGGCTAATTCTTCTAAAGTTTCTAAGCAATCGGCTGAAAATGCAGGACTTAAAACGTGTACAGATTTTACGCCTTGTTGCGCCCAATCTAATAAAGTTTGATCAGTATAAGGCTTCACCCATTCTTGTTTACCAAAACGAGACTGGAAACTAATTTGCCATTGTTCATCTTTTAGATTTAAAGCTTGTGCGAGTTTTTGCGCTGTGATTCTACAACGATCGGCATAAGGATCACCCTTATCTGCATAAGGTTGAGGAATACCGTGAAATGACATTAATAATTTATCAGCTGTGCCATGCACTGACTGAAATTTATGTACACTTTCAGCTAAAGCCTGAATATATAAAGGATGCTGATAATAATCACGAATAATACTTAAAGCAGGTAAATTTCGTTGTGTGAGCACCCACTTGGCTACAGCATCATATAAAGGAGCTGTAGAGGTTGCTGAATACTGAGGAAATAATGGAAATAAAATAATTTGGTCAAAATAATTTTGTTCAGCATCCTGCAAAACTTTGGCAATGTTTGGATTACCATAGGTCATTGCAGGTACAACATGCAGTTCCAAATCAGGATTTTTTGGAAGCAACTGTTGTTTTAAAATTTCAATTTGCTGAAACAAAATTTCTCGCATCGGCGAGTCATTTGACCAGACTTGTGCGTACGCATGTGCGACACGTTTTGGGCGAAATGGTAAAACAAAAGCATGCAGAATAATTTTCCAAACTAATTTTGGAATTTCAATGACTCGCCCATCCGACAAAAACTGTTTTAAAAAACGACGAACTGCTGCTTCAGAAGGAGCATCTGGGGTTCCTAAATTTGCAACGATGACTAGAACTCTGGGTTTCGATACAGATTTCATGCTATTTTCAAATCTATTGACTTCAATATACCTTACCTAAAATCTGTCCAAATGTCCTGTTAAATAATCAATGGACGTGAACCTAACATTTGAGAACCTTCAAGTAAACGTAAACCCTTATTGGTCATCTGCCACAGCATTCTTTGACGATCATCACGTCCTATTGGAGCGATCCAATCATTTTGTCGCATTTGTTGTTTAATTGTATGTAATGCACGAATATTAATTTGTGCACGAGCAACTGCATGTGCTCTAGGCATAGACACTTGAACGTCAGCTAAACCTGATTTATTGAGATATTCATTTAAGACTTTAGAAAAACTATCCTCAGGGGTTGCCTCACGAAACTCAACAGATAAAACTTTTAAAATTTCAATCCATGTCGTTTCTCGTATAGGATTCATTTCCTTAAAATTACCGTCTTGATACGCATGAACACGATAATCAAAGTTAAATACATCATGTGCTGATACTTTTGGTAAAGTTAAAAACGGATCAGCTTCTTTACGTTCTTGTGGGTTTTTAACTTGCAATAATTGAGTTTTTAAACGATCAATTTCATCTTGTAAAACTTGAATATTTTGCGGACGCACCCACCCCACAACAGGATAACGTTCTAACATTTGTGGCATATATGAACGCACACTCAGTTCTAAATCTCTTAAAGTTCTATAAGTAACAACTTGCTCAACTTCTTTTTGCAACTGGTTACGAAATTCATAAAATTTTTCTTTTAGTTCTTGTCTAGACTCTTGTAAATCATCACTACGAGATTCGGGCGCATCATGTAAAAAGACAATGATTGGTTTTTGCTTGGTCACTGCATAAATATACTCTAAATGCATATAACTGACGCCAGAGACAGACTGCTCCCCATACTGACTACCTAAAAGTAACAATACATAATCGCAATCATCAATTTGTCGACGCGCAAAAGCGGTACTTAAAGGTGTACGTTGCTCTAGTCCCCATGAAAAGAAACCCATTCCAATCAGAGTCTGAGATACAATCATTCGTTCTGGTTGCATTTCTTTGCCAGACGTTGTAATAAACACCTGATAACGCTTGTCGAGCATAGGTTAACCCATCCTTTCATATAGCTTAAATTACGACCTGCCCCAAACAGATCCTGAAGTTATATGCCCTACAACTTATAAATAAATAAAATTAAAATACACTTAATTTCATATGTTGGACTCACTCGTGCAGTTTATCAACAACGTCATGGATTGACCATGAAATTTTTTCGTGTATTAAATGTTTTAAAACAAAGCTTAAAGCTTCTGCATTCTTGCCACTTACATAACATTCTAAGCGTACTTTGTATTCTAACGGTTGCAACAACAATAATTCATGCTTAATCAAAATACGTGCCGTTTGTCGTGCCACAGCCAGACCCGAATCAATCATCGTTAATTGATCCCCATAAATATCGGCAATACTTTGTTTTAAGTAAGGATAATGCGTACACCCTAAAACCAAATAATCCGCACCTTGAGCCACAATCGGATCTAAAACATTTTTTAAACTGGCTTTACATTCCACACTATTACATTGTCCTGATTCAACAAAAGGAACAAGCTCAAGATTAGTCACTGTTAAGACCTCAACTTGTGCGGGTTCAGCAAAACGTTGGATCACATCTTTAATCAATTTTCCACGAAAAGTTGCTGGGGTCGCAAGCACAGAAACCACCTTACTTTTACTTTGTAAGACAGCAGGTTTTAATGCTGGAACTAAACCTACAATTGGAAAACTTTCACCATAATGTTCACGTAAATAATCCAAACTAAAAGCTGAAGCTGTATTACACGCAACGACAGCAATTTTACAACCTTGACGGTACAGCCACTCAACAGCATTCGCTGTTAACTCTCGGATCTCTTGATCAGTACGTGGACCATAAGGTACATGTGCGGTATCAGCGTAATAAAGAATATGCTCATGTGGTAAATAATTTGCGATTTCCTGCGCAACAGAGAGTCCGCCTATTCCTGAGTCAAAAATACCAATAGGCGCATCTGCCTGCGCTTTGGGCATTGGATTTTCTAAAGAATATAAAGGAAGAATGGCGCTCATCTGATCCACTACGATATGAGTCAAAAATTATAGACTAGCTTAAACCTCAAGTGCCTAATTGCAAGTGAAAATCACCACTTTGTAACGATAAAATCGTATCACCTTGCGCATTTTCAAACAGTTCACCAGATTCGATTAAATGAAAAAAAGCGGCTCGTTGAATGAGTGCATTGATCCCAAAACGCACATGCACATAAGGACGCAATTCACCCTGATATTCACGCATAAAAATAGAATGTTCTTCATCCACAATCACTACATCTTGATTGGTGGTTGTTAATGTTAAAAACAACTTGCCTTCTAATTCTACTTTTTCAACTTGATTGACCAATAAAGGCTCATCTTCAACCTCAATTTCGATTTGTTCAACAGGTGTTTTTAGGTAGAATTTACCTGCTTCTTTCCATAACACCTTAGTGAACAAGTCTAAGAGTGCTTGGCGACGAATCAATTGACCTTCGTGCCACCATTCTCCATTGGCTTTTACGGTTAAATCCATTTTGCCACAATGCTTTGGCTGCCATTGCTCTAAAGGGGGTATTGACCTTTTGTGACCCGCCTGTGCATCTTTTAAGTATTGTGCAATACTCATTAAGTTTTTATTATCAACATTCGGTTGATTTTGTGCTTCTACAGTTGAATTATTTTGATTTACCATGGTTTATGCCTTGCTGACTAAAAAATAATACGACTCAGCCAATTGGCTAGATCAAGGTTTGAAACTATACTAGCGCAAAATATATTATCGATACGAGCGTTAATTCGTATCACGAGATTTTTAGAACACTCATGGCAGCACCGCTTTATTGTCATTTTCATCATATTCAATAAATGTATACGGTTGCCACCCTTAGAAATATGAGGAGTCCTACATGGAACACATCGAACGTGAATCGATGGAGTTTGACGTAGTGATCGTAGGCGCAGGTCCTGCTGGTCTTTCTGCTGCGATTAAAATTCGTCAATTGGCTATTGAAAACAATTTACCAGACCTTTCTGTCTGTGTAGTTGAAAAAGGCTCTGAAGTTGGTGCGCATATCCTTTCTGGTGCTGTACTTGAACCTCGTGCTATCAATGAACTTTTCCCGAACTGGAAAGAAGAAGGTGCGCCTTTAAATGTGCCTGTGACTGAAGATAAAACTTTCTTCCTCATGTCTGCCGACAAGTCACAAGAAGCACCGCATTGGATGGTACCTAAAACCATGCACAATGATGGCAACTATGTCATTTCTTTGGGTAATGTCGTTCGTTGGTTAGGCACGAAAGCTGAAGAATTAGAAGTGTCTATTTTCCCTGGTTTTGCTGCATCTGAAATCCTTTACCATGAAGATGGTTCTGTAAAAGGCATTCAAACAGGTGACATGGGTATTGGTAAAGATGGCGAACCAACGCACAACTTTACCCCAGGTTATGAACTGCATGCGAAATATACGATTTTTGCTGAAGGTTGCCGTGGTCACTTAGGTAAACGCCTCATTGCCAAATACAACCTAGACAAAGATGCTGATCCGCAACATTACGGGATCGGGATTAAAGAACTTTGGGAAATCGACCCTGCAAAACACAAAGCAGGTTTAGTGATGCATGGTTCAGGTTGGCCTTTGACTGAAACAGGTTCTTCAGGCGGTTGGTGGTTATACCATGCTGAAAACAACCAAGTGACTTTGGGTATGATCGTAGACTTGTCTTACGAAAATCCAAACATGTACCCATTTGCTGAAATGCAACGTTGGAAAACGCATCCTCTGATCAAGCAATATCTTGAGGGTGGTAAGCGTATTTCTTATGGCGCACGTGCAGTCGTAAAAGGTGGTTTAAACTCTCTGCCTAAATTGACTTTCCCAGGTGGTTGCTTGATTGGTGATGATGCAGGTTTCTTAAACTTTGCAAAAATCAAAGGCTCTCATACTGCAATGAAGTCAGGCATGCTCTGCGGTGAAGCTGTATTTGAAGCGATTGCTGCGGGTGTTGAAAAAGGTGGTGATATTGCGGTTGCTCGTGTCACTGAAGGCGAAGATTTCTTTGCTAAAGAATTGACTGCATACACAGACAAGTTCAACAACAGTTGGTTAAAAGAAGAGTTACATCGTTCTCGTAACTTTGGTCCTGCCATGCATAAATTCGGTTTATGGATGGGTGGTGCATTTAACTTTATCGATCAAAACATCTTTAAAGTACCATTCACTTTGCATGACTTAATCCCAGATTTCAGCACATTGAAAACTGTGGATGCATCTACATTCAAACCGAACTATCCAAAACCAGATGGCAAGTTGACTTTTGACCGTTTGTCTTCTGTATTCGTTTCAAATACGGTTCATGAAGAGAATCAGCCTGCACACTTGAAACTGACGGATGCCTCTATTCCTGTAAACGTAAACTTACCGAAATGGGATGAGCCTGCTCAGCGCTACTGCCCTGCGGGTGTTTATGAAATCATGGAAAATGATGACGGTTCTAAGCGTTTCCAAATCAATGCAGCAAACTGTGTTCATTGTAAGACGTGTGATATTAAAGATCCTTCTCAAAACATTACTTGGGTAACACCTGAGGGTGGCGGTGGTCCTAATTACCCTAACATGTAATTAGTATCCTAATATGTAATCTCGGTATCTGAGATAAAAATAAACCCGCCAAGTGCGGGTTTATTGTTGATTATTCTTCTACAATCACAAACAAAAGCTTTATCGAACTTTTTAAGCCCGCTATGTGCGACACTCGAGATATGAATCTTATTTTTATCTGCTTGTTAGGGAATAGCAAAAAGTAACCCTTTGATTTGCTAAAACAGCTAAACCATCGTCTTGTTTACATTACCCAGTCTAAAGCTATCCAAAGGCTTAATTTGTCATTATTTTTTGGTAAAAATTAGCCTTTTTGCACCAAATAATGAAATTCTTTATTGCCATTTTCATCTAGTTTTTCTTCTTGCAAAAGTAGCTCATGCCCCAAATGCATACAAAATTTTGGAATATCCCAAGAGGTTGAATTATCCGTTGCAAAAACCTCGACAATATCACCCGATTTAGATTTACGAATGGCTTGATGTAACATCATCACAGGCTCAGGACAACGCAAGCCTCGAGTATTGAGCTGTATGCTTGGTGTAGAAAACTGTTCAGACATAATCAATTCTCAAAATGCTTCAAAAAATAGTAGCCAAATTTTAACATAAACTTAAATCATGAATAAGCGTTATAAGTTCTGTATAAAAGGATGCTTATATTCATCGCTTCAATGCATTTAATAGATAGACTTCTGCATTTTCTTCGGTATGATAAAAATTCTATTTTTGATATCAAGAGTCTTCAGGAAAGATCATGCACGAGGAATCAGGCCCATCGTGGGGTATGCGTGGCTTACGCAAATGGTTAGGAACTGCACCCGAAACCCGCGATGAACTGCTAAAATTAGTACAAGATTCACGTCGTTTTTTAGAACCCGATACCGTTGCAATGTTAGAAGGCGTCTTAGACCTTCCTGCAACAAAAATTCGTGAAGTAATGACTCCACGTACTGCAATGATTAGCTTACAAGAAGATGATCAACTACTTGACATCTTGCATGTACTTATCGAGTCAGCACACTCACGCTTTCCTGTATTTTCAGCAGATCAACCTGAAAATGTTGTGGGAATTTTACTTGCAAAAGACTTATTGCCTTATTTAACAGATCGCACCATTAAAGTTGATGTTCATAGTATTATGCGTCAGCCTCTATTTGTCCCTGAAAGTGCGCGCTCAGATCAAGTTTTGCGTATGTTGAAAAATACGCAAACACATATTGCCATTGTGATTGATGAATATGGTTCTACGGCAGGTTTAGTCACTTTAGAAGATATTTTAGAAGAAATCGTCGGTGAAATTGAGGATGAACACGACAATGTCGATGAAGAAGCTCAATTTATTTTGCCTGATCCTGCGCATAACACAGCTAATGCGTGGATTGTTCAAGCACTTACACCAATCGAACACTTTAACAATGTTTTAGATGCTGATTTTTCTGACGATGAAGTAGAAACTGTTGGGGGCTTATTGCTTCAAGAAATTGGCTTAGTGAGTGATTTACAAGGACAGGTCATTGAACTTGAATCATGGCAATTCACAATTATTGAAGCAGATGCCCGCACTATTCATCTGATTCGAGCTGTACGTAAATGAGAGCCTATTTTGACAAATTGCTAAATCCGTCAGAACAACAAAAGCAACTTCCTTTTATTATTCCACTTTTAATTTGTTTAATGTCAGGTGCGGTGTTTAGTCTCGCACTTGCTCCTTTTCATTGGTGGTGGTTAGCAATTTTATCGCCTGCGCTTCTTTATGCGAGTCTTAAAGGGCGTAATCCAAAACAAGCATTCATTTTGGGTTGGAGCTATGGTTTTGGTCTATGGTTTGTTGGTGCATTTTGGCTCTATACATCCATTCATACTTATGGGGACACTAACGCTGTTTTAAGTGTCCTCATGATCGTAATCATGGCTGTGTTAATGGGCTTATTCACAGCCGTTCAAACATGGTTGTATCGACGCTTTTTTCCAGAAACACCTTTAACCTTTGCGCCCCTTTGGGTCGCATTTGAATGGGCAAAAACATGGGTGTTTACAGGCTTTCCGTGGTTATTTGCAGGTTATGCCTTCACTGAACGCTTCTTAGATGGCTATGCACCATTATTTGGTGTCTTTGCTGTGTCATTTGTCGTGATCATTCTTGCTTGTGCACTCGTTGAGATTTTGCATAAAAAACTGATTTGGATCATTCCTTCAGCCATTTTATTACTGGGTGCTTGGGGTGCTTCATTTATTAGTTTTGTACAGCCTAAAGCTGAGAAACCACTTTCCGTTTCGCTCATTCAAGGCAATATTCCACAAGATTTAAAATGGCTGACGGAGTATCAAGTCAAAACCTTACAAATCTATGTAGAGTTAACCCGTAATGAATGGGGACGTGATTTGATTGTTTGGCCTGAGTCTTCTATTCCTTTATTCCAAAGTGATATTCCTGACTTTTTACAAATGATGGATGAAAAAGCCAAGCAAACAGGTTCAGCATGGGTCACAGGGATTCCTTATTGGGACTTAAAAGAGTCCAAACAAGTGGGGCATCCTATGTATTACAATAGCATGATGGCTTCTGGTACAGATTCATCTGGTCTATACAAAAAGCAACGCCTAGTTCCTTTTGGTGAATACATTCCATTATCAGGTTTACTGAGTTGGGTGCTTCCTGCACTACAAAATGACCCATCTATGAGTGGTTTCTCTCGTGGTGAAAGTGATCAAAAACCTTTTAAAATCAAAAATCATCAACTTGCAGCAGCAGTTTGTTATGAAGTGGCATATCCCAACTTGACACGTCGTAATGCGATCAATAGTGATTTTCTGGTGACTGTATCTAACGATGCATGGTTTACAGGTACAGCAGGACCTCAACAGCATTTACAAATGGTACAAATGCGCGCCAAAGAAAATGGACGATGGTTTATTCGTGCGACCAACACAGGTGTTACTGCTTTTATCGACCATAATGGTCATATTGTGAAACAAGCACCAATGGATCAACAAGCTGTACTGCGTGGTGATTTACCTGCGATGCAAGGTGAAACGCTCTATACTCGCTTAAGCGATTTCCCAATTTTAATCTTCTCTTTATTATTATTGGTGATGGGTTGGATGTATCGCCCACGTAAAATTGATGTAAGTTTTAAGTCTAGACGCTAAACCATTAACCCCCTCTTCTTTTTGAAGAGGGATTTTATAAATTGATTATAATAATTTTGTTCCCAATGGCACTTCAAAATCTGGGACACACAGTACCACATGCCCATTTTGATCATGAAAACCCGTGATTAAGCATTCGGACTGAATAGAGGCGATTTGTTTTTTAGGAAAATTCACCACCGCTACAACCAATTTTCCAATTAATTTTTCAGCTTGATAAAATTCTGTAATTTGTGCACTCGACTTTTTGACTCCAATCTCATCACCAAAATCTACATGGAGAATATAAGCAGGTTTACGTGCTTGTTTAAAAGCCTCAGCCTGAATAATTTTGCCTACACGTAACTCAACTTTTAAGAAATCATCCCATTGAATTTGCTGCATGTTTGACCTTATTTTCATTTCCAACATTCATTGTGCTATTGTAAACAACAATAAAAATAAAACCTCAGGCAAAAAGGACAACTACTTATGATAAATGGACAATGTTTATGTGGAAATATTCATTTTCAGATCCAGCAAAAAAAGATTGAAACGATTTATCAATGCCATTGTAGTCTATGCCGAAAACAGTCAGGTACACATGCAAATCATGCAACAATGATTAAAGCTAAAAATTTTATATGGCTAAAAGGACAAGATCAAATACATACATATAAAAAAGAAACTGGTTTCACTTCATCTTTTTGTCAAAATTGTGGTTCTCCTGTACCTAATTATATAGGAACACATCCTTATCTCTGGATTCCTTTAGGTTTAATCGAACATGATATTGAGCCACAGCAACGATTAAACTTCTGTATTTCATCTAAAGTTACTTGTGCAAACCTACAACACAGTATTGATTATAACGAGGTTCCATCTTGGGATACGCTCAAAGAATTTTTTAAACTGAATTCAAAATGATGATTGCAACTTAAAATAAAAAAACCGAGCATCCAAGCTCGGTTTTTACTTTATCATTATCTTAAATTTGAGTTGCTAAATAAGACAACATACTCGCTAAAAATAGCATTGGCATATAGCGATAAACTCGAACTAAAATGCCATCAAGTTTAGATAAATGCTCAATATTTAATTTTGAGACTGTTGCATTTAAGGCACTATAAAAGCTAATGATCGCCAATGCACTAAATACACTCATGCCTAAAAAGCCCATCATAATTTGGCTACTTGCATCTAGTTCTTGCCAGACATTTAATAATAATTGGCTCATCGGTAAAAGACTCAAAATTAAAAGAACAGATTTGAGCATTGACCAATGAAACTGATTGATTTCATCTGATAAAAATAATGCTTTCATCTTATTCTCCTTACAATTTCGTCGCCGTTAACAACATTATGCAAGCTTTTAAACAAATAAAAAGTCTATTTTTATCCATTATTTAACTTTCTTGTAACCATTAAATATGGGAATAATTCTTATTATATATCTCAATAAAATACTTTATTAATTTTTAATATTTATCATATACTTACATTTAAAAAAGTAATCAAGAAACATTATCACTTCACTTAATATTTATTAATTCAATTAAGTAAAGTGATTATTTCCATCACCACACAGATATTTAATTAAGGTTGATAATAAATATCAGCATCATTGCCGTCACCACCTTGCTGACCATCTGCACCAAAAGAATATAAATCGAATGGGCGACCTTCAGAACCTGGAATCACATATTGCACATCATTTTCCCAACTGTCTTTTGGATAACCACCTTTCAGATAACCACCTGGCATCCAGTTTTTCGCATTGGCAGGTTGATTCACCAAAGCATCTAAACCACCTTCTTGGGTATTTGGAAAATGTCCATTGTCCAATTTATATTGGTCTAAAGCACCAGCAACACCTTTTAATGTAATTTTTGTGGTATCCACCTTGGCTTTTTCGCCACGTCCCATCACATTCGGTACAATCAATGCCGCCAACACGCCCAAAATAACGATCACGACCATGACTTCAATCAGTGTAAAACCAGCTTGTTTGCTTCTATTCATCTTCCGTTGCATTTAAATTCTCTCTTACCGCAATTTGTTATAAAACCATTAAAATACGTTTTTTAAATCATATTATTCATATTGACGATTGGCAACATTACTGCAATCACAATCACCAAAACAATACCTGCCATAAATACCAACATGAGCGGCTCAAGCAATGCCAGTAAAGTTGAAATAAAGGTACTGACTTCTCGATCTTGCATATCTGAAGCACGTTCTAACATACGATCTAATTCGCCTGATGCTTCACCACTTTTAATCATTTGCACCATCATCGGTGGAAAATAGCCACAACGTTCTAATTGAGTTGCGAGGTTTCCTCCTTCTGTGACTTTTTCTGCGGCAATATTCACTGCATCACGAATGACCCAATTATTACTGACGGCTGCACCAATTTTAAGCGCATCCACCAATGGAACACCTGATTTTGTTAAAATGGACAAGGTACTGGCAAAACGTGCCGAATTTATACCACGTGATAATTTACCAAATAATGGCAATCTGAGTGCTAAACGATCAAAAGCATAATGACCTGCGGTCGTTTTTAAAAAGCGGATTAGCAAGAAAATACCCATTACACTGGCAACCAATACAAAAGGCCATGAAGTACGAATAAAATCACTGGCTTTCATCAATGCGACCGTAATCCAAGGTAAAGCTTGTTTACTTTGATCAAAGGTTTTAACAATGTCAGGTACTACATAAGTCATCAACCCCATCACGATGCCAAAAGACATGAGCATCAAAATGATGGGATAAATCATGGCACCTTGTACTTTCTTTTGCATGGCAAAACGGTTTTCGGTGTAATCTGACAATTGATCTAAAATTAAGTCTAAATGTCCTGAGCGTTCGCCCGCAGCGACTGTTGCAATGTATAAATCTGGAAAACTTCCTGATTGTTGCATCGCTTGTGCCAAAGAATGCCCTTCAAGCACTTTGGAGCGCACGGCTAACAATAAGTTTTGTACATGTGTTTTTTCACTTTGTTTCGCAACAGCACGTAAAGCTTCTTCAAGTGGAATAGATGCAGCCACAAGTACAGACAATTGGCGTGTCATTAAAGCCAATTCATAAGCTGAAAATTTCTTTTGAAAAAATCCTGTGCTTTGAGCTTTATCTTTTTGCTCCACCGCATCTACTGTTACAGGAATCCATTCTTTATCCCGTAATTGTTGTCGAATTTGCCGTGCCGAATCTCCTTCTAACACGCCTTTTTGTTGCTTTCCTGAAGCATCAATAGCAGTAAATTGATATGCTGGCATTATAATGCTCTAGTTTTCCAAATTTCTTTTGTCTTTGCGGTTGCATTCGACGCTTAAAATCATTCATATTCTAAGCAGTTATTCAAAGATAATCATGATTGCTACACTCTATCATAGGCTCAACGCCACACGATACTTTTTCATCAAAGTGTAATTGATAATTTATGCCAAATGCTATGAATGCCACTATGCCAATGTCTCAACCTCTCATTTATCGAGTACGTGTAGCTGTACCTGTATTTCTCTATGACTGTTTTGACTATAAAGTCAGTGCTGAACAGTATGCTCAAGCACAAGTCGGTATGCGTGTTGCAGTTTCTTTTGGTCGGCAAAAGCTCGTTGCTATTATTACGGCAAAGTTAGCACTAGATGAACCCATTAACCCAGATTTTCAGCTCAAATTTGTCACTGAATTTTTAGATGATCGCGCGATTTTAAATGACAAAGTTTTAAGTTTGTTGACATGGGCGGCACAATATTATCAATTTCCAATTGGTGAAGTGATGCATACTGCTTTGCCTACATTATTACGCCAAGGTAAACCCTACAACTTACTGGCACGTGTTTGGAAAGTATTAGATTTGCATGCTGAAGATAAAATTAAGCGTTCTGAAAAACAGCAAGATGCTTATAAAATTTTAAAGCTCCATCCTAAAGGAACACAGGAAAATATTTTAAATTTGAGTGGTATCGAAACCGTCACCTTAAAAGCTTTGGAAAAAAAAGAGATTATTTCATGTGATTTAGAAGCACAAAATTTTAAACCTGAACCTGTCAGCTTGGCACAAATGCCACTAACAGCAAATGATGAACAGAAAAAAGCCATTCAAACCATTTTAAAAGCTCAAAAAAAATATCAAGCTTTTCTACTCGACGGACTCACAGGCAGTGGTAAAACTGAAGTCTATTTACAAGTCATGCATGAAGTACTTAAACAAGGCAAACAAGTTCTTGTTTTAGTCCCTGAAATTGGCTTAACACCACAAACCATTAGCCGTTTCCAATCTCGTTTTCATTGTAATACCGTGTTGTTACATTCGGGTTTAAATGACTCTAAACGCTTACAAGCATGGCAATATGCAGAAACAGGTAAAGCCTCGATTATTTTAGGTACACGTTCTGCAATTTTCACCCCGATGCCAAATCTTGGTTTGATTATTTTAGATGAAGAACATGATCTTTCCTTCAAACAACAAGAAGGTTTTCGTTATCATGCACGGGATATGGCGTTATATCGTGCGTATTTAGAGCATTGCCCCATCATTTTAGGTTCTGCTACACCGAGTATTGATAGTTATCATTTGGCGCAACAAGGTAAACTGACCCGTTTAGAGTTAAATCAACGTGCAGGTAACGCAGTCATGCCAAAAATGCACCTCATTGATTTAAAAATTAGTAAAAAAACGGCGGGGCTCAGTACTCAACTGATCAGTGAAATTGGTAAACGCTTAGAAAAAAAAGAACAAGTTTTAATTTTTTTAAATCGACGTGGTTATGCACCTGTCTTAATTTGTGAAAGCTGCGCTTGGCAAGCCAATTGTCCTCATTGTGATGCCCATTTCACTTTACATTTAAAGCCTTATGCTCATTTGCATTGTCATCATTGCGGTACGATTAATCGTCTGCCTGAAACTTGCCCCGAGTGTAATCAAAATACGTTAAAACCTATCGGTTTAGGCACTGCCAAAGTAGAAGAAGCTTTAAATGAATTATTTCCCAAATATCCTGTTTTACGCGTTGACCGTGATTCAACCAGTCGTGTGGGAAGTTGGCAAAAAATTTATGATCAAATTCAAAAAAGTGAACCTACAATTTTATTAGGCACGCAAATGTTGGCAAAAGGACATCACTTTCCTTATGTCACTTTAGTGGCAATTTTAGACATTGATGCAGGTTTATTGAGTGTAGATTTTCGGGCTACGGAACGAACTGCACAGTTAATTATACAAGTTGCAGGACGTTCTGGACGTGGTGAGAAAAAAGGCGATGTTTATTTACAAACTTTGCGTCCTGAGCATCCACTCTTAAATATTTTATTGAATAAAAATTATCGAGCTTTTGCAAAACAAACCTTAGTGGATCGTCAAGTTGCTCAAATGCCGCCTTATCGTTACGCGATTTTGATCCGTTGTGAGTCAAGAAGCCAACAGGATAACCAAAACTTTTTAACTGAAATGACGCAACAATTAAGACAACAGTCGGAGGAAAATTTAATTGATATTTGGGGACCTATTCCCGCACCTATGGAGCGTAAAGCAGGACGTTATCAAGCCCATGTGGTTTTACTCTCGCATGAACGTGCCAAAATGCACTTTTATGTTCGTCAATGGTGGCAATATTTAACACAGCAAAAACCCTTTTATATGAAACTGACGATTGATGTAGATCCGCAAGAGTTAAATTAAGTCAAATGAATGAAAGATATTTTTAATTTATGAATTGAGTTGCTGAACAAAGACAGAGGCAGAATCTGACTCTTTTAAGGGTGAATGCCAACCTACAAAATAATCTAAGGTATCAGCAACCTGATTGTAGATAAAATCATCCTCATGCCCTTCTTTCTGAAGAATGTCCATAAGAATGTCATACAGTTCATCTTTAGAAGTATGGTGAGCATTTTTAAGCCCAATCAAAAAAACATGAAACGCTTCGAGTGATTCATCACTTTCTATTTCATTTAAAAATTTCAAAATATGTTGTCTGATCATCGCTCAATAGTTCTTCTGTTTTCATTTGCTCAATCTTAGAATGACATGATTATTCCTGCAAAAAATTAAAATAAGCAAAGTCTAAAATCAAGGTACAATTTCTAAAGTAAAAAAATTAGGACAGATCAATGTCACCGTTATTACAAATAACGCTTTTTCTAGGTGCAGCATTAATACTCGTACCTTTAGGTAAAAAATTTGGGATCGCTACAGTTCTCGGCTATCTCTTTACAGGAATCTTACTTGGTCCTAGCGTTTTTAATATTGCCAGTGATCCTGAAGAAATCATGCATCTTGCTGAATTTGGCGTGATTTTACTGATGTTTCTCATCGGGCTAGAACTACGCCCACAGCGTTTATGGGAAATGCGTCAATCCATTTTTGTCATGGGAAGTTTGCAAGTTGTTGTGACAGGCATCGTACTCATGGGAACCGTGTTTTTACTGTTACAGCAATCATTATCAGCAAGTTTTGTCATTGGTTTTGCGCTTGCCCTGTCTTCTACAGCTTTCGTTCTACAGCTTTTATCAGAAAAACAACAACTAAATACCACACATGGTCAGCAATCTTTTTCTATTTTATTATTCCAAGATATTGCGGCTATTCCCTTACTTGCAGTGATACCACTGTTATCTGGTGCTGAATCTACTCATCATGGCATTGCTTATTTTGCGGCGATTATTGCAACATTTACAGGACTATTTTTATTTAGTCGCTATGTCATGCGTCCTTTTTTCAGATTTGTGGCAAAAAGTGGAGCTACTGAACTACTGACTGCTGTGGGTTTATTTATTGTCCTTGCTGTTGTTTTACTCATGGACACGCTCGGCATCAGCACAACACTAGGCGCATTTTTAACAGGTGTGTTGTTGGCTGATTCAGAGTTTCGTCATGAAATTGAAGCCAGTATTTCTCCATTTAAAGGGCTACTTTTAGGTTTATTTTTTATGACCGTGGGCATGACCACGCAATTAAATTTACTTGTGGAACTTCCTCTACAAATTATCGGTGCTGCCCTGCTGTTAATCATCATCAAAATGGTTGCCATGACCGCGGTTGCTCGTTTTAAAAAAATGAATTGGCAAAATAGCTTGATGGTTGCAACCTGTCTTGCTCAAGGTGGTGAATTTGCTTTTGTTGTGTTAAATGTCGCCAAAAGTGAAAAAGTGATTCAAGCTGCCATTTTAGAACCAATTACGTTGGTCGTGACCTTATCCATGGTCTTTACACCTATCGTGTTTTGGTTAGTTTCAACATGGGTTTTACCTTTATTCAATAAAGATCAAGCACCTAAATATGATGATATTCCTAATCAACATCCACCGTTAATTATTGCGGGTTTTGGTCGTGTTGGGCAAATTGTGGCTCGTTTAGCCCATATGCAACACTTTCCTTTTACAGCCATTGACCATAACTTACAAAAAATAGATTTTGTACGGCGCTATGGCGGTACATTGTATTATGGTGATGTGACTTTGCCTGATTTGTTACGTTCGGCAGGCATTGAACAAGCAAAAGTGTTTGTGCTTGCGATTGATGACGTAGAAGACTCAATGAATGTTGCACGGCATATCCGTTTAAATTATCCAAATTTAACGTTATTGGTACGCGCACGTGACCGTTATCATATGCATTTATTACGTGATTTAGGTGTTAAGCATATTTGGCGAGAAACCTACTTAACTTCTTTAGGCATAGGTTATCGTACTTTATGTGAATTAGGTTTAGACAAGTCAACTGCTTATGATAGTGTTGAGTTATTTAGAAATTATGATGAAGATCTATTAACACGCCAACAACGTATTTATACCGATGAACAGAAAGTATATGAAAGTTATCGTGATTTCATATCAGAACTTGAGCATTTATTTGAAAGTGATGCCCAGATCACACAGCATGATCCAGACCAATTTGAAGACAATCCTGATATTGACGAGTCGGGTTTAGAACGCAAAGAGATACTAAAACACACCCATGATCGTATCAATGTAACTCGTGATCATGAAAACTAAGCAGATATTTCTAAAAAAGTGTGCTTGTGATTTATAATATCGTCACCATTTAAACAGGGATTTGGAGAATTTTATGTCTGATTTACGTCAACGTTTTTATATTGAAGATAGCCCTGTTCGTGGTGAAGTTGTGCATTTAGAAAATGCTTTACAGACAATTTTGGCACAACGTCAATATGCACCTGCGATTCAAATACTCTTAGGTGAAATGCTCAGTGCAACTGCTTTACTTGCAAGTACATTAAAAATTAAAGGTCGTATCAGCTTACAAATCCAAGCACAAGGCAACTTTAAATGGGCAATGGCTGAGTGTAACCATTTAGGTGAAATTCGCGCGCTTGCAGATTATGAAGAAGATTCACGTTTTGATGATGCTCAAGACAGTAGTACTGTACTTGCCACTTTAACTTCGCCTGTATTGTTTATTAATATTGAACCTGAACATGGCGAACGTTATCAAGGCATTATCGCATTAGATCAACCCACTTTAGCAGGTTGTTTAATGCAATATTATGACCTTTCTGCACAAATCGCGACACGTATTGTTTTAGCGAGTACAGCAGAACGTTCAGGTGGTTTACTCATTCAACTCTTACCTCGTAATGATGATGAAGAACAACAATGGGTCGATGAAGACTTGTGGCCACGCCTCACGATGTTAACTGAAACGTTAAAACGTGATGAACTGACCGACTTAAGCGCACAAGAGATTCTTTACCGTCTCTATAATGAAGAAGAAGTTCGTTTGCCTGAAGCTGAGCACCTTAAGTTTTCATGTACTTGTTCACTTGAAAAATGTGCAAATGCACTCATTCAAATTGGTTTAGATGCTGTAAAAGAAACGTTAGAAGTTAATAATCCAATCGAAATGGATTGTCAGTTCTGCAATAAACGCTATCAATTTACAGCAAAAGAAGCGCTCAGTTTATTTGGCGAACATTTGAGTTAAAAAAACTAATGAATAAATTAAGTTTTACTAAGTAATTTAATTTATTCATAAAATGAGTCTTGCCTTTCTTTAAAAAAAGAGTAAATGTAGATTTACTCTTTTTTAATTATAAGATTAGGGGACACAATAATGCTAAAAAAATCACTTATTTTATCCAGTATCGTTTTTTCGACGCTCTGTTTCGCAGCTCCTGATTTAACAGGAAAATGGCGAACAGTAGATGATAAAACGGGGTACTCTAGAGCAGACGTAGAAATTACTAAAAATAGTGAAGGAGTTTATACAGGGAAAATTATTGAGATACGCCCAATTCCCAATAAACCTTTAGAAGAAAATTGCACGCACTGCAAAGGCTCTCTCAAAAATGTACCTTATATGAATTTAGAAATTTTAAATGGTTTTCGCCAGTCACCAAAAGACCCGCTTTTATTTACTCAAGGTCAAGTTTTAGACCCGCTTTCGGGTAATGTCTATCATGGCAAAATTAAACTCAATGCTAAAGGTACACGCCTAACGATGCGTGGTTACATTGGTGTTTCTCTGCTAGGACGTTCTGCAACATGGATTCGCCTAACAGAATAAAGACAACTTCTCATAAATTAAGCTAATCATTTTTGTCATGATTGGCTTTAATTTATTAAACAGAAGAAAATTATTTCTCAAAAAAGCATTAAGAATATAAAAATCAATTAGATAGAAATAAAGAATAACGTGATAAATATCATTATCGTCATTTTGACAGCTTTTGAAACAATATCTTAACCAAGCAGTACTTTTAACTTTGCAAAAAATGGCATATTAATGAATAAAATCAAGATCAAAAATGGCTGTGTATATGGCAAAAAATTATTATGAAGAACTTGGTGTTTCTCGGGATGCAACACCTGATCAAATTAAAAAATCCTACCGTAAATTAGCACGTAAATATCATCCTGATGTCAGCAAAGAAGCTGATGCTGAAGAAAAAATGCAAGCCATTAACGTTGCATATGACACCTTAAGTCATGAAGAAAAGAAAAAACAATATGATTTTGAGTTAGATCATCCACAAGATTTTTCAAATCGTGGTTTTGGTGGTCAGGCAGGTGGTCAAGGCTTTGATGGAAGTCAATTTTATCGAAATAGCTCAGGTGGACAACAAGACTTTAGCGGTTTTGAAGATTTATTTGGACGTTTTGGTGGTGGCTTTGGTGGTGGTCATCAACAAGATTTTGGGCAACGCCAATCTCGTCAACAACGCAGTTATCGAGGTGAAGATCAACATGCAAGTATAGAAGTCCCTATTCAAGTGGCTTATGAAGGTTCAACCCAAACCATTACCCTACAAATTCCGACCTATAATGCTTATGGTGAAGCTGAAGTTCAACGAAAAACCTTGCAAGTCAAAATTCCTAAAGGAATGAAAGAGGGACAGCAGATTCGCCTTGCTCAACAAGGTCAAGCAGGTATTAATGGCGGAGAAAATGGTGATTTATATATTGAAATACGCTATCAAGATAGTCATCGTGTCCGTGTAGAAGATGCTGATGTTTATTACACGGTAGACATTACCCCTTGGGAGGCTGCACTGGGTCAAAGTGTTGAAATCTCTACGCCTGCGGGTAAAGTTCAAGTGAACATTCCTAAAAATGCCAAACAAAATCAACAATTACGCTTAAAAGATAAAGGAATTCCAAGTAAAACGGCTGGGCATTTGTATTTAGTGCTCAATATTGTTTATCCAAAAGCAGATACCAGCCAAGAACAACAAGCATATCAAGATTATGCAAATGCTTTCCCAAATTTTAAAGCACGGTAAATCATTGAATCACTTCAAGGAGCATACTTATGACAACTATACATTATCGTGAAATTGTCTGTAACGACTGTCAAGATGCTGAAATCGTTGATGAACGATTGTGTTTTGATTTAACTCACTTTGCACAAGCGTGTGGGCAAAGTCCTGAATGGGTTTTACAACTACTTGAATATGATATTTTAGCAGCTCGACCAGAGGAACGTATTCATCAATTTTTTGGTGAGGATGTGACTCGGGCAAGGCGTGCTTATCGTTTACAACGAGACTTTGAAGCCAGTTTTTCCGCAGTTGCAATGATGATGGATTTAATTGATGAGGTTCAACAATTACGTAAACAAACCAAGCATCTTTATCGCTCATTATGACTAATTCATTTCAAATTGTTAAATACAGATGACAGGTTAATATTTAACCTGTCATGATAGGTCTCTTATCTCATTCAAAATGGTTTTAAGAGGTCATCAACCCCTATGAATTCCAAAGTTATTAATAAGAAAATCAAACACATGTTCCCTGAGCATAGTGAATTAGTAAATACACTCAAAAATACCAATCCACATTTTGCTAAACTTTTCGCAGAACATAATGAGCTTGATCATACGATTACTCATCTTGAACTTGATCCCATCAACCATATTCATGATGATATCGAAGTTCTAAAACGCAAAAAATTAAAAATTAAAGATGAACTTTATTCTTTACTACAAAAAGCCACTCAAGCGAGTCGCAAATAGTTTAAAGAAAAGTTATTTCAATTTGGTGATTTTTTCGACTTCTTTCATTGTTTGTTTAATGGGTTCATAGTCCAAGAACCACAGTAGATTGACGTGCTGATTTTTATGTTGTTGTGCCAACATATCAATCACACTTCTTTCACCACGCCCAACCAAATGGCGTCGATAAAAATAGACCAATAATGCAATTGTACAAATCAACATTGCTGAGAGCATAATCCAGAAGCCTGATTGGTTTTTGAGACCGGGGATAAATTCAAAATTCATCCCATATACACCTGTCAGCAAAGTTAAAGGTGCAAAAACTGCGGTAATGATCGCTAAAATACGCATATTTTCATTGGTTTGGTTCGCAATGGCTGAAAAATGCAAATCTATTGCAGCTTGAATAGCACTACTTAATCGTGTGGTATATTTTTGAATTCGTTCAACATGACTGACTAAATCATCAACACGAACTAAAATAAGATCTTGTTTATCAGCCTTTTTTTTACCTTTTAAATGTGAATAATTTTCGACAATTTCATCCCTTACTTCTTGTAAAGCATCAATTTGTTCCTCACATAAATTTTCAATTTGCTGAAAAACCATCATCTCTTGAAAAAGTTGATGCCATTTAGAAAATCGACGATTGCCTTGTAAAAGTTCCTGTTGCCAAAACTCTACCCTTCGTGTCAAAGGTTTACGCAAATCTAAATAACCATCAACCATACTATTTAATAAACGTAGCGACAAATCTAAAGGCGTTGAAGGTAATTTTCGAGGCTTATTTTGTTCATCCAGTGATTTTGTAAGCATCGCCATAATACGGTTCAGATAACTTTCAAAAGCATGATTTCCCTTTTCATGGATACTGATCAACACTTTCGAAGTCATCACAAAACTAACAGGGGATGAAGTTAAACCAAAAACACTTTCATGCTGTTCAAAAGCACTTCCTACATTAATTTGGTCATCAGGTGTGATTAACTTTCTAAAAATCAATAAGTCATATTCATCCATAGCATCAAAAGCGCAAGGATGCTCAAGATTTAAGATGTCACGAATATGATATTCATTTAAATGAATTTGGCTCAGTTCTAAAATTTCTTTTTGCCAAGCTTCCACACGGTTGACGACATCTTCACGTGTACAATCAATCCAGATAAACTGTTGTTCTGTATGTACATTTGGTTCATTTTGAATACATGTATATTGTTGTTCTGGGTGTTGAAAAAAATAAAAAGTTTGCATAATTGCATAAAGCATGTTGATCAAGATTAAACAGCATCATGCCATAAAAAAAGCCTTGAGCAAGCTAAAGTCATCACTCTAGCAAAACACAAGGCTTAATTTTTACAATAATGCCAAATCAGCTTACTGTAAATTTTTAAAAGATATTACGCTTGGTCAATATCTTTCATGGTTAATTTAATACGACCACGGTTGTCTACATCAGCAACTTGAACTTTGATTTCTTGACCTTCAGCCAATACGTCAGTCACGTTTGCAACACGCTCATTTGAGATTTGAGAGATGTGTAATAAACCATCTGTACCAGGAAGAATGTTGACGAATGCACCAAACTCAACGATACGAATCACTTTACCTACGTAAATTGTACCTGGCTCAACTTCAGCAGTAAGTGCTTGAATTTTAGCAATCGCAGCTTGTGCAGCAGCTTTAGTTTCACCAAATACACGTACTGTACCGTTGTCTTCGATATCAATCGCAGCTTTAGTTTCTTCAGTGATTTGACGAATTGTTGCGCCACCTTTACCAATCACATCACGGATTTTGTCAGGATTAATGCTGATCACTTGGAAAGTTGGCGCATGCATTGAAATTTCAGGGCGAGCACGTGAAATCACTTGGTTCATTGCATTCAAAATGTGCATACGACCTGCATATGCTTGATTTAATGCAACTTCCATAATTTCTTCAGTGATCCCTTCGATCTTGATGTCCATTTGAAGTGCAGTAATACCGTTTGCAGAACCTGCTACTTTAAAGTCCATATCGCCAAGATGATCTTCATCACCCAAGATGTCAGAAAGAACTGCGAAACGCTCGTCTTCTTTCACTAGACCCATTGCAATACCTGCAACTGGTGCTTTAAGTGGAACACCTGCATCCATAAGTGACAATGAAGCACCACATACAGAAGCCATTGAAGATGAACCGTTTGACTCAGTAATATCAGATACGATACGGATCACATACGGGAAGCGATCAGCCGCAGGAAGTACAGCTTGAACACCACGACGTGCCAAACGACCATGACCAATTTCACGACGTTTAGGACCAGATTCACGACCTGTTTCACCTACCGAGTATGCAGGGAAGTTATAGTGAAGCATGAAGTTGTCAGTTTTAGTACCCGCTAAAGTATCAACCATCAACGCATCACGTGTATTACCCAAAGTTGTTGTTACCAACGCTTGAGTTTCACCACGTGTGAATAATGCAGAACCGTGAGCACGATCTAACACGCCCACTTGTACGTCTAATGCACGAACAGTTTTCGTGTCACGACCATCAATACGTGGTTTACCAGAAAGGATATTGTCACGTACTGTACGGTATTTAAGGTCTTCGAATAATTCGTTTAGGTCATCTGCGATGCCATCAACGTCTTCTTCTGGAACAAATTGAGCAACTGCTTCAGCTTGTAAAGCATCTAATGCTGCATAACGATCATGTTTGATCGCAATTGTGTATGCTTCTGAGATTTTCGCTTCAAATGCTTCTTTTAATTTTGCACGAAGATCTTCATTTTTCGTAGGTGCAGTCCAGGTCGACTCTGTTGCACCAGCCGCTGCTGCAAATTCTTTAATCGCTTGAATAGCAATTTGCATTTCGTCATGACCGAAAAGCACCGCACCCAGCATTTGGTCTTCTGAAAGTTCTTTCGCTTCAGACTCAACCATAAGCACAGCAGATTCAGTACCTGCAACCACAAGGTCAAGGTCAGATTCTTTTAATTGTTCATGATTTGGGTTAAGAACGTATTCACCGTTGATTAAACCAACACGTGCGCCACCGATTGGACCACGGAACGGTGTACCCGCAATTGCAAGTGCAGCTGAAGTACCCAGCATTGCAGCAATATCCGCTTCCATTGATTTATCAGAAGATACAACAGTTGCAGTGACCTGGATTTCGTTATAGTAACCCTCTGGGAACAATGGACGAATTGGACGGTCAATCAAACGTGAAATTAAAGTTTCAGCTTCTGAAGCACGACCTTCACGCTTACCGTAACCACCCGGGATACGACCCGCAGCATATTGTTTTTCTTGGTAATTTACTGTAAGTGGGAAAAAGTCTTGACCCGCTTTAGCAGTTGGTTGAGCAACAACAGCAACCAAAACGGTTACGCCGCCCATTGTGATCACAACAGTATTTGCTTGACGAGCAACACGACCCGTTTCAAGTACAACTTGGTATTGACCATATTGGAATTCTTTACGAATTACATTAAACATTGACATGTATTTTTGTTTCCTAGTTCTTTTGAACAGTTATTCTAGTGGAGACCCCTAAGGTTTGGCATTCATATCAACCGCATAAATGACAAAGCTTAGAAGCCGACCTCACTAGACCATCATTTCTATAAAAGCATCATTTTAGACACGAAGAAGGAGCGAATATTCGCCCCTTCTATTATCTAGACCAAGCTAGATATACTTTAGTTTTCATCAGTACAGCACAAAGCATGCAATAATCCGAAAATAAAAGTTTAATCGAATTAACGACGTAAACCTAAAGCAGCAATCAAATCGCTATAACGAGTAGCATCTTTACCTTTAAGGTAGTCAAGAAGCTTACGACGTTGGTTAACCATACGGATCAAACCACGACGGCTGTGGTGGTCATGTTTGTGATCTTTGAAGTGACCTTGTAAATCATTGATTTGAGCAGTCAATAAAGCTACTTGTACTTCTGGTGAACCAGTGTCATTTTCAGCGCGAGCGAATTTTGCGATGATCTCTGCGCGATCTGCGTTTGTTAAAGCCATTCGATTTCTCCGAGATGCTTGTAAATATTTGATAAAAATCAATTTAATGCTAAACACTAAATTTGACTGCCGTGCATCACTACAGCAGTCGCCTATTTTAAAGGAACTACCCTGAGATTGCAAAATTATCGTCAGGATATTTCAGTCATACCATCATCATCTTGCAAATTTATGACATGTATACGGCATTTAGGACACTGACAATAAAATCTAGCAAAGGCAGACTGTTCAATAGAAAAATAATGATGGAATAAACTGTGAAAATATTTTCAACCAATACCTGTTATGTACCCAAAGACCTAAGCCAAATTATGCAATCCAAAGATGAGGTTGCAGCAGAATGTGCTGGAATGACTGAAAAACAAGTCCATAAAATTTGGTCAAGTATTGAGTCGCTTTACAAAACGGGAAATCATCCTCTAATTAGTGTTTGTTTACGCAGAAAAGGGCAAATTGTTCTTAACCGTAGTTTAGGCTATACACGAGGCAACACTGTACAAGGCTTAGCCAATGATGCTGTCATTGCCAACCCAGATACACCGATTTGTTTATTTTCAGCTTCAAAAATGATCACTGCAATGCTCATCCATATGTTGGATGAAACAGGTGAAATTAATCTCCTTGACCCAATCAGCTACTATATTCCTGAATATGCACAAAATGGAAAACGTCGTGCTACCATTTTCCATTTACTTTCGCATCGTGGAGGCATTCCTCGCGTTGAAGCTGAAGTCACACCAGAATTATTATTTGATAAAGAACAAATTTTACAACATCTTTATGCATCAAAACCGATTTCATCTGCGGGTGCAAATCTTGCTTATCATGCTGTCACTGCGGGCTATATTTTAGGTGAGCTGATTGAGCGAGTAACAGGACAAGATTTACGTCACTTTTTACATGAACATATTGAAAAACCAATGGATATGCAATTTTTCAATTATGGTTTAAAAACTGAATTCCGTGATCAAGTCGCACTCAACACCGCAACGGGCATTCATCCTAAACTGGGTACAGATCTGTATTTAGATCATGTTTTAGGTGGAGGTTTAGAACTGGCTGTGAATGTCACCAATGATCATCGTTTTATGGATACCATTTGCCCTGCTGGAAATATCTATACCAGCGCAGAACAAGCCAACCGTTTCTTTGAAATGTTACTCAATGGCGGAACTTATAAGGGCAAACAAATCATGAGTCCGCAAACTGTATTTCGTGCAACTTTGCCAACCTCAACCACGACGATTGATCGTACACTTTTAGCACCGATGCGCTATGCACTTGGACCTATGTTGGGGAGTAATCCAGTGGGTATTTTTGGACCACATACTGGTCAAGCATTTGGACATCTTGGTTTTTCAAATATTTTATGTTGGGCAGATCCTGAACGTGATATCAGCGTCAGTATTTTAAATACAGGAAAATCTGTTGTAGGTACGCATTTAGCAGCATTAGCTAATGTATTACTACAAATTTCTAGCCAATGTCCAAAAATCCCGAAAGAACAGCGTCGTGGTCTATTTGGTACAGATGCCACTGAAACTGACATTGTATAAAGTAAAAAAATCAATGATTTGTTCAATATTTTTATCAAATTTCATACTTATTATTAAGTTTAAATAAAGAAAAAGCCCTTAGATTACTCTAAGGGCTTTCCTTTGCGCTGTAGTTTCTTATTTTCTGGTTGTTATTATTTTATTTATTTTTATTGTTATCTCATGATTTCTTATTACTATGTTTTTGTCCCTTATTTATCAGTTTTCTTAAGTATTTCCCTATGTGTGTATGATGCCACATTTAAAGTATGATAAAAGTCGCATTTATCTTATCTTTTTGTAAGAAATATCGTACATTTTGTATTTTTTGTAACATAATTATAAATATTTTAGATATAAAAAAGCCCTGTAGTCTCTCCCAAAACTACAAGGCTTAGCGGCTGTAAGTTTCCTCTTTATGCCTTACTTCATGTAAGTTCGCAGTCTCTCGACTTTAAATTATTATTATTTTGCGATTTTGCTTAGTGTTCCTTACCAAGCTCTTTATAGGACTCATCATCTCAAAAAGTTACACAGAGCTCTATGCGTCAATATCTCGAATTTATGTAAGCAATTTCTTACAAGATACTTATTGTAAATTAAAACTTAATAATAAATTTTAAGTTTTAATTTTTTTAACTAATCCGCTTTTTCGCTGTGTCGCAACCGTCAATGCTTTATAAAAAGCATTTTCTTCAACTAACAAACTCACAACCGTTTTCGCACGAGTAATGGCCGTGTAAAGTAGTTCTTGGCTAAGTAGTTTTTGTGCAGAAGCATCCAAAACAACCATCGTATGTTTAAACTCTGAACCTTGTGATTTATGAATGGTTAAAGCAAATGCCGTTTGAATCGATTTTGGTAAACGCGATGCCAGTACCCACTTATCTAAGCTCGGAAAATACACCTCAAACTGATCTGCATATTGGCGATGTTTAAAACATACACCAATATCACCATTGGATAAGCCCAATTGATAGTCGTTGTAATCCATCATCACAGGACGACCAACGTACCAATCCCCTTGTTTATAAAGTTGTGGAATGGCTTTAAATAACGCTTTTTCAATTTCACTATTAATAGTTCTTAAACCTAAAACACCATGATGAACTGCACTTAAAATACGATATTGGTCAAATGCTTGTATCACGGTTTGCACATGTTGGGTGGACATCGTATCTGCTAAATAGGTTTTTAATGCATCAAAATATGAAGAAAATCCTGCACTTAATTTTTGATAATAACCTTCTAAAGCTTGTGGCTGAATATTTTCAGGTAAATATTCAAGTTGAATAAAATCATTCATCTCTGAGTTAAGAGCAATCGGAATAATTTCAGATGCTGCAACAACTTGCTGTTCAAAATCCTTTAAAACATGATCTGAAGGTTGAATATGTTGTTTTTGTTGTTGAATAAAATTGGCGAATTTACCAATAGCCGCATCTTGTTTAAAACGATGTGTATTGACTAGATTGACTTGATTTTGCTGTAGCATTTTAACATTTTGCAAATCTGCAAGTACTGATCCGACATCCACAGATGCCAATTGATTTGCATCTCCCAATAAAATCAAACGACATTGTTCAGGAACAGCTTCTAATAATAATGTGGCTAAATTTAAGTCCAACATAGATGCTTCATCAATAACAATCACATCATAAGGTAAAGGCTGTTTTAAATGAAAACGTGGAATATGTTGATGCCCTAAACCCAATAAGCGGTGAATTGTTACAGGCGTGAATAAATCTAAATGCAAACCAAAAGGTTCTAGTTTGGGGTCAGTTAAGGACTTTTGTAATGCTTCGCCCATACGCTGTGCTGCTTTACCTGTAGGTGCTGCCATTGCCACACGAAGATCAGGTAAGGTTTGATGAAGTACCGCAATAATACGCGCTAAAGTATAGGTTTTCCCTGTTCCAGGTCCGCCTGTAATGATATTAAAAGCATTTTCAGCAACCATTTTTAGCGCATTTTTTTGATGAATATCGCTGAGTAAGTCATCAAAATCTTTTAAATCAATAGCAGGTATTTTTTGCTGTTTTAAACGAATCACTTGTTGTGCTAAACGTTGCTCAAGCTGCCAATAACGATATAAATATAAATACTCATCATCATAAACAAAAGGTGCTACTTGCGATGCTTGTGCTTGCAATTCAGACAAACATAAAGAACCTAAATATTGAGTTGTATCTTGTTCCTGTAATATACAACTGTCGCCTTGTAGGGAAGCATCTAAAACTTCACTGATTAATTTAAGTGAAGTTTCTTGTAATTCCTCAGACATTGGATGCTGACGAACAATATAATTTGCCCAATTTATAATCCATTGAGGATATTGATCTTCTAAAATTTGGCTATTTACCACACAACTATCCTCAAACTTATCTACAATGTTTTCAACAAATTTATCCACAATACAATCTTTTGTTTGTATTGCAATTCATCTAAATAATCATGCAATAGTGCTGAGTTTGTCTTCAGAGAAATAACCCAAAATTGCATCTAATCTTAAAATAAATTCTGAATCAGGTCGCCAATAATAATAACCTTGTTCAGTCTGACCATTCATGCCACGTAAATACAAATAACTCGCACCACCTAAATGCTGATCAATTTGATAGTTTTCAAGTTTCACACTTAAATAACGATGTAATCCAACCAAATATAAAGCAGCTTGTAACCAATAACTGGCATAACTCATACTCTCTTGAATGGCTTGTACATTATATTGTTGTTGGTCTGCACCTAAATAATTACTTTTATAATCTGCGATATGAAATTTTTGACCATCATAAAAAACCAAGTCAATTTCACCTTTTAAATAACGGGCAGAAAAAGCCTCTTTAAATTCAGGCATCGTAATCGCATATTCTTCAAATAAACTATGAATCCGTTGTATGGTAAATACCCGATCGGACAAAGCTAAATGAAACGGAAACTCCGCTAAACGCTGCGATTTTGATAATTGATTTAACTTAAAATGATTTAAAATCGGTGTATCTAAAACTTCACTTAACCATTCTTGTATCAAATCAATAATTTCATTTTCAACTGTACGTGCATCAAGTTCTTGCTTCTCAGGGAATGCACTCAGATATTTTTCAGTTAATGATTCTTTTAAGGTTTTATCTTCATTGATAAAACAACGTCGAATTTCAACATGCCATAGACGCTGATCTTGAAAATCAAGATGCTCAAAAATTTTATGTAAAAAAGTTCCTGCTGTGGTTCCCATTGGAAAATTTTCTTTGATCCATGCGATTGGGGCTGTGGTTGGCACCATGCTTTTATTTTTAATCGGAAGATAGATTTCATCTTCTGCCCCTGCACTACTTGGTTCAGCAACAGCTAAAGCATCCTGAATCTGTTGTCGGGTTAAATGCTGCGCCAAAGCACTAAAACTGGTTTTTGTTCTCGAATAAAAGCGCTTTTTGGGTAATGTCGCTGCATCTAAACGTAGCGTGGTATCGATATGTTGTGTTTTGAGTTGTACAGGACGTTGACTTATCAGTGGTTCAATCGCACAACCCTCATGCTGAAATGCCTGTACAGGATGCCCTCGCCAAAACGCTAAACCTGTCGTAGATTTTCCGTCATTATCCTGCATCATGGCATATACACGATAACTTGCACGTGTCAAAGCCACATACCATAGACGATGATGTTCTGCTAAAGCACGTGCATCATGTTGTTGAATAGCTTCAGGTTTTAAAATATTTTTATCATTCACAGCGACAACCCGTTGCTGTTCCATCTGTCCTGTGGTGTGATTTAAAGTATCTTGTGTGGAAAAATTTAAACTTTTATTGGGTTCTCTAAAATCTTTATCTGCGCCCAATAAAAATACACATTTAAATTCTAGACCTTTAGACTGGTGAATGGTCATCAATTGTACGCCTGCATCATTGGATAACTTGCGCTCTAACTCCCATTCACGTTGCATGGGATCAGTCAGTTGTTTTAAGTACCAATGATATAAATTTTGTGCACCTTGATAACGCTCACTATGTTGACTCAGCAGCTCTGTTAAATGACGTAAATTGACCACAACACGTTCATTATCACGGCTTTGTTTTGCAACTAAGTTCGTCCAAATATCAAACTTGGTTAATGCATATTGCCAAGCACTTAAAAAACCTTGTTTGAGCCACATTTCCCGAATAAAATCAAACTGTTCAATATATGTACTTAGACCTTCAGCATGCTGTTCTAAAGCAATTAATTTTTTTAAATCAAATCCTAATAAACGACTGAGCAATGCCCGTTTGATTTTAGCTTCATCATAAGGATGCATGATTGCAGTCAATACCGCAGCAACATCTTGTGCTAAAGCACCTTCAAAAACGCTTTTCTTTGCAGGTCGATTGGTACGAATACCTAAAAACTCTAAAGCAGACTGCACTTTGTCAAGATCGGCATGATTTTTAGATAAAACCGCAATATCATTTTCATCCATTGCCCGATTTGCAGCTTGCTCTACAAAATATAATGTCCCTTGTACACCTTGATTCAGTAACTCTCGAATCTTCCAAGCGACTTGTTCAGCTTCACTATTTTTATCTTCTAATTGCATCCAACGTAATGGGGTTGGATTCACTTGATCTTGATCAATTAAAGCAGGATGCGGACGTTCACCTGCCTGAACAGGTGTATAAATCACCTCTTCACCAAAATCAGCTTGCCGTTGAAATAAAGCATCAACCACTTCAACCAAAGGTTGAACAGAACGATGATTATGAATCAAGTGATATGCATGACCATCTTTGCCAAAAACATCCTGATGGGCTTTCAAAAAAGTCAACATATCACCACCACGGAAACCGTAAATTGCCTGTTTACGATCACCGACCATAATCATACAACCTTGATTCACTCGGCTGCTATGTCGCCAAATTTGTGCCAACATATCATCTTGGTCTTGGTTGGTATCTTGAAATTCGTCGACTAAAATCAGGGGATAACGCGCATGAATAAAACTCGCAAAACGTTGCCCTTGTTCACCTTGTAAAGCTTCAGCAAGTGTTCGAATCTGTTGTGCAAAGGTGGTTTCACCTTTTTGCTGTAATACTTGAGGTAAACGTTTTTTGACCTCACTGGCTAAATGATATTGTAAATAACTATCAAGCAGATCTAGACCTTCTCCTAACTGCCCAAAAGCTTCAACAAAATGCTTTAATGCTTGTAAAAATGTATTTTTTTCAAAAGAAGTTAAGATGTCCTCAGAACATTTATTCAGTACTTTTTTTGTCGTTAAATCACTTAATGCTTTTAATGTATGCACCTGACGTGGTGCAAATAAACAATATGCGCCTTGCTTTCGAATTTCCTCGACCAAATGTGCTAAATCTTCAGTCAATAAACTTTGCATTTTGCCTTGATCACGCCATTTTTTTGCAATGATTTTATTGTGTTGCCCATCAGCCAAATAAAAATCTGCCAATGTTGCCGCTTGAGTTAAATCTAGTGTTAATAATGTCTGAATTTCAGTCTCAAATTGAGATAAATCCAAAACAGGTGGCTGAATTTCTTGTAATTTTGCAGATGAAAAATTTAAACTATTTTCTACTACCGCAATATAAGCATCTTGAGATTTTAGTTTTTTATTTAAAATTAAATAATCAATAATATTCTGTGGCTGTTGTTGTATCCATTCACGTAATACATCATGAATGAGTTGATAACTATAACTTTTTGCATCATCCGTTATTTCAGCACGTTCAATTTTTCCACTTTCAAATGCAAACTCACGCAGTAATTTTTGACTAAAACTATCCAAAGTTCCAACAAATAACTCATCGAGTTGATCAATCACTAATTTTAAACGTTCACAGGCATAGGCGACTTGAGTTGCAAAAACAGTTAAAACTTTGGCAAATAAGGGATCACTTTCTTGTTTGGCTTTGGCTAAAATCTGTTGTTCTGTTAAATCACGACAAGCATCAAAATACTGATAAGTTTCCTGTAAACGTCCTCGAATACGTGTTTTTAACTCAGCCGCAGCTTTACGTGTAAAAGTTGTTGCAATCACTTGATTTGGTAAATATTTTTCTAAAAAAATACGCACCATCAAACTTGACAAAGTATAGGTTTTTCCTGTTCCTGCTGAGGCTTCAATCCAATGTAAACCTGAAAATTGCATGTCAGCAATGGGTTGTGTTGAAACCGCCGAAGGATACTTGGCTTTCGCTGCTTGAGGAATGGTTTCATCTAAGATCATATTAAAAGATTCCTGATGCATTTTTCATTCCTCTGCCACAGATTGATATTGATAAATAGGTTGATATAACGCATAAGCATAATGTTCACACGCATATTTCAGCAAAGCTGTCGTATCTTGTTCTTGCAAAATAAACTGCCAATCATAATGCTTTTTACTCCACTCCATTTCTTCTAAAGCAAAAGGTAAAAAGGCATCACTTTTATTCCACTCTTTGAGTAAATCTTCAATATTATCTAATTGTGGTTGCTGTTGTTCATCCATCGACCATTCTAGTGTTTTAGATTTTTCAGCCAATAAAAGTAGTAAGGCAGCAGGTAAAACCAAAGGTTCAGATTGTGCATACAGATAGGCTTTAAACCATTCATCAATATAACGTTTGGCTTGTTGAGAAGTAACACCTGTATTGATCACTGTGACATCACTAAAGACAGCAACACGTCGTAATTTAGCTGACTGCTCATCGCCTAAATTCAGATAGCTTAACCACAAAAGATATTCAAGCCAGACTTTGGTTCGACGTTTTGCACGTCCACTAGATGCATCTAAACTCACCCAGTCCTGTGCAAATTTTTGTGGAACAGTAATATTCATCACAGTATGTGCTTCTATTCGCCACTGACGTTGGGTTGTTTCAGTCACTGCATCGGTATAGATCGCAAGGCGCTCTTTTAAACTATTTTGTTCAGCAATACTGATTTGCCATGCGCTTTGCTGAACTTTACCCACAGGAAGTTGGTCTTGTAACAGTTCAATTTTATGTGCAGTTTCTTCATCTTGCTGCTGTAAATAATCACGAATCTGATAACGCGCCAAACCATCTAAAACTAAAGGTTCAGACTGTGCAGGTAAGTCCTGTGCTTTTAAGTTTTGTACACCTAAAGTCTTTAAATATAATCGCGCAGGGAAAGTCAGATCTTGAATCCATTGTCCTGCCTCTAAAATGGTCATGCTTTCTTGCACAGCAGGATAAGGCGTATTTACCCATGCTTCACGCTGACTTAAATGTGGCGATTGTTGTAAATATTTTGCGACTTTGTACCACTGATCTTGATAGCGTACAGCACTATTTTCGACAAAACCTTGAGGCTCAAAGGG
Organism: Acinetobacter sp. R933-2; assembly: GCF_030325485.1. NCBI lineage: Bacteria > Pseudomonadati > Pseudomonadota > Gammaproteobacteria > Moraxellales > Moraxellaceae > Acinetobacter > Acinetobacter sp. R933-2. The sequence goes on along the minus strand of NZ_JACAIJ010000009.1, from coordinate 25,849 downwards.
TTGCAACTGATGAATATGATATAAAGAGCGTAGGTTTTCAGGAATTTCTATTGCCTGTTCAGATGTGGATACACTCTGATTTTTTGGCATTTCACAAATCAGTTGTAAATGAGCAATCAACTCTTGCAAAACACTTGAAGGATCACGAACTTCGCCATCATTAACATCAAAACCATTATAAAATAACCAGAGCGCGTCTTGTGCTAACAACAAACTGTCTAAAAATGCGCCCTGATCGTCTTCTAAACGAGAACGATCACCCAATTGCGGACGGAGTAACTCCATTAAGTCAAAAGGAATATGTTGGTTTCGGTTTGGAAATTTGCCACTGTCTAAATTGAGTATGACCACAAGTTTATAAGGCAATGGACGAATTTGCCCAATCTGACTAAATGTAATATCACCCGTTGGTAATGTTTGTTCTAATTGACCAGACAAAGCATTATGAATTTCAGCCAGTACGTAAGTTAAAGGTAAATGTACACCTTTTAGATGCGTTACATATTGCTGTTGATCCTCTAAACGCAAATAAGAATGTCGCAACATTTTTTGTTGTAAACTGATGGTTTCTTTTACTGCTTTCAAAATATCAACTTTGGCATGAATAAATTGATTTACTTCATCAATTAAAATACCTAGCCATTCTTCGACACTATGACCTTGTCCTGATTCATGTTGAGTTAACCAATAACGACGTGCTGAAAAATCTTGATAAATCTCAATCAACTGCCCAATCAACTCAAAATCACTTGACCGAACATATTGATAGCTTAAAGTTTGCTCAAAAACAGCATGCGTCGGAATCGCCACACCTAAAGCTAAGCGATCTAAAGCAAATTTAAAGCTAAAACGGAAATCCTGATCATCCTCGCTCAACGTTTGTTGTAAATGTTCTGCATCAAAACCACGCTTAAAACCTGCTTGAATGAGTAACTCCAACATACGTTCAGTATTTTGTACATCTAAACCATAACGTAGTTGAGTCGCTTCTAAAGTTAACCAATCTGAAAAATCTTCAATGCTAAAACGACCTTGTGACCACTCAATTCTGCCCAAGATCGCGCGCCATGCATTTTCAACATCAAGCTGCGTCACCCCTGCAATTTTAGCAGGCACATGAATACTGTCCTGATGGGGAATATGTGGAAATACACTCCGAATCAGAGGTTCAATTTCAGTTAAATGCGGTGTTAACACCAAAATATCACTTGGACGGCGTGGTTGCTCGGGTGTTCCTTGCGCTAACCAGTGAATCAACTGTTCTTTTAATACTTCAAGTTGACGCAAAGTTGAATGACAAACATGAATTTGTATAGATTGATCTTTGGGGTCTAATGGATAGCTATGTTCTTGTGGTTCAATAAGATATAAAATATCGGACTGTAATTGACTCAGTAAATTTTTTGGCTCTTCATTCACAAAAGCATCAATCCACTGTCCTTCTTCTCCTGAGGATAACTGTGAAAGCAAAGAGAAATGATCACGTGCTTGCTTACCAAAACGGGTGAGCAATGGATGGCGTGACTCACGAACTTCCGCATTAAAATTTAAAGTAAATTCATCAAAAAAACGTTGTAAATCTGCATCTGTAGCTTTGGGATTTTTTTCAATAAAACGTGCTTTTACGCCCAAATCATAGCGTTTTTTCCAATTTGGATCGACACTATCCGCCCAATATTCTTGCGATGGGTTGTAATGTAAAATGATCACATCCAGATATTGACCTAAACGTCTTAAAAAATTTAATTGTTGTGGTGGTAATTCTAATAAGGTAAAAACCACAATTTTTTCAGGTAGATTTTTAAGCGCATCTTCACGCAACTGTGGATGGTCAAATACTTGCCAAAATAAGGTATCAATCATTTGCATTTCTGCAAAATCTTCATGAAAAATATGCATCCACAACCAACGTTGCCACTGTTCTAACTCTTGCGCCTGCGCAAGACGAAATGCTGAGACTTGTTGATCGGTTTTTAGAAATTGTTGTTCAATATTGAGTGCTTGCCCTCGTCCCCATTGCCCTAACCAATTACTTGGACAAGTACAAAGATCACGACAGCCCCGTTGGCATTGCCCACGATAAACCATGTAATAATTAAATAATAATGAAACTTGTTCTGCGACCCAATATAATATTCCTTGTTTTTTTTGTTGTTTTTCGAGTCCATGCTCAAGTTGTGCAGCCGCATCATAAATACGTTGAATCAATGGATACAGTGGATGTTCTGGGGCTAAATTATTCTCTTTCGTTTGAATGAAATCTTTTAAAGTCTGATAAACCCGCCATTTCATAATCAAGCTAGGAACGTTGGCTTTACCGACACGATCATCTTCACCATTCAAAACCTGCTTATAGGCATACCACTGAAAGCCACGAATACGTTGATGAAATTCAGTATTGGCGCTTACACCACGCTGTTCTGCTAAACGTTGGGTTAACCATTCCTGTATAGCTGGGCTAGGGACAATAAAATGTTGTGTTCTTAAAACAGAAAATGGGTCGTTTGAAGGTGCTGTCGCACTTTGTAAAATACCTTGTACCAATACTTCAATAGATTGGCTTTGAATGACATGAATCCCCATACTTCCTCATTTTATAACATTAAAACGAACACAAAATCATAAACTTTCATTACTATACATGTTAAACACAATGTGCCACTTTTAAAGCATTGTTCATACCACTTTTTTTAATCACTCAGCATATGTATAGATGCTTTTACTCGCAAATATTATAAACAGCTTAATGGAGCGTGAACCTAAATGAAAATTGATAAAATTCCAGATTCGATTGACCCAAATTTAAATTTAGAAAGCATTCGTACAGAATGCCTTGAACTTGTTAAAAAGCGCTCGTATTTTTCTGCTGGTGCAGCCGTTGTTCCTATTCCTTTTTTTGATGTCGTGATTGATGTCGGGATCTTGTCACAACTCATTCCTGAGATTAATGCACGTTTTGGTTTAGCACCCGAGCAAATCAGTGTATATGACCCAAAAACCAAACAGATTCATTGGAATGAACTACGTAAACGCGGTTTTGAGTTTTCAGGCTTAGTGGTTGCCCGTACAGCAGTCAAATCTTCTTTAAATAATGTTGCTGCGAAAGTCATTACCAAACAAGTCACCAAATTTATTCCTTTAGGTGGGTCTATTATTGCTGCAAGTTTGGGCTATATTGTGATGAAGAAAGTGGCTGAAGCGCATGTGGATGAATGCTATAAATTAGCAAAAGGCATTCAAAACAAACAAAAAGAAAAAATTGTAAAATATTCTTAATGATTGAATGAAGGCGGACTCAGCGTCCGCTTTTTATTGCGTGATATAAAGTGCTATTCAGTATATTTGGCTACATTTTTCAAAGATACAGAATTTTTAAATACCCTCTCAATCTGCTTTCAATTGCTTCAATATTGCTTTTAACACTTCAATCCGTGCTGAATATTTATCATTGGTTGCAATCACATGCCAAGGTGCATAAAAAGTATTGGTACGTTGCAACATATCTGCTGCGGCATTTAAATAATCATCCCAATGACTACGATTACGCCAATCATCATCTGTAATTTTAAAACGTTTATGTGGTGTTTCTTCACGTGCTTTAAAACGTAATTCTTGTTCATCTTTGCTGATTGCAAGCCAAAATTTTACAATGATATATTGGTTATCTGACAAATCTTTTTCAAAACGATTGATTTCATCATAGGCACGTTGCCATTCAACAGGTGTTGCAAAACCTTCGATCCGTTCAACTAATACTCGTCCGTACCATGTACGATCAAAAATCGAAATTTTTTCATCTTCTAATAACTTTGTCCAAAAGCGCCATAAATAAGGTCGAGCCAATTCATATTTTTCAGGTGCAGCAATGGTATAAATTCCATATTCACGAGGATCAAGTTTTTTGACAATGCGTTTAATTGCTCCGCCCTTACCTGCCGCATCCATACCCTCAAAAGTAATCAAAACTTTACGTGGATCAAAACGCATGGCTTTAGCTACTTTTTTACTTAAGCTTTTCAACTCAGCCTTATAATCTTCACTCGACATTTCTACTGTCGCAGGTGCTAATAATGCTTTGGGAACTTCAGCTTGTTTCCATTTTGTTTTGACTTGTGTTGGATAATGAGGCAAATGTTTTAAGTTTTTTAAAATCGCTTGAGCAAATTGCTGATCACGTACTTCAGCATCTTCACAATCAATGATCAACCAATCATCGGTAAAACGCTGACGTAATTTTTGTACATTGTCATATTGTTTTTTATTGCGCCAATCTAAACCATGTAATTTGTGCCAGCGCTGTTCCTCAACATCCATTTTGTCTAATCTTTTTTGTAAAGATTTCCAAGATAAATCAAACCAAACTTTTATCACATCAACATGGTTATTTTTTAAATCCTGTTCAAAGGCATTCATTTGCGCAACATAAGCATCGAACAAAGTATCATCCATTGGCTCTGACACATGCAGCGCAGTGGCAAGTAAATCACTATACCAATTACCAAACATGACGATCATCTGTCCTTCTGCAGGAATGTAACGAGCATAAGGCTGCCAAAATGCTTGATTTTTTTGCATCATATAAGGAGGGTCAGCTTTAACACGTAAATAGCGTGGATCAACCCATTCTCTTAATTGTTTAACGGCTTCCCCTTTTCCTGCAAGCTCAATACCACTGACTAAAATCACCAGACTTTTTGCATTTTTTTGCCCACGCGTATTTTTTAAGCCATATTGCGCTTCTATCAAATCTAAAGTGAGCTGACCTGCATCAACAAGTTCAACATTACTTTCAGGTGTCGTCATACTTTTCTCTTTTTATGTTTTTGTACTGATTCAAGTTTACAAATATTTTGCTTCACTTGAACTCATTTTTGTATCAGTTTTATTGATGTTTTACTTGATCATTCCAATGACTGACCTAATTTCAGTCATCTTAAAGCAATATCGTCATGGTTGTTCAGTTAAACTGTGTTTATGATTTTCTTATATATTTCAAATTGAGTTCACACATGTCAAAACTCGCAGCATTAGATCAGCTTTTAGAAGAATATAAACAGTTTAATTACCATCAAGATCCTGTGCTAAAAAAACGTCTGCATGAAGCACAAGATTGGCTCAAAACACGTATTTTAGACACTCATACTGAGTTATTTAACCGCAAAGAAAATAAACTCATGGCTGATTATTTTATCAACCGTTTATATGGGGGTCCTGACTTTGATCCTTTAGCCATACAAATTGAACGATTATTAAAATATGCACATAAGGCTGAAAAAATTATTCCTGAAAATGCCATTAAAACAGGATTAAAATCAATTGGTCTTGCAGTTTTAGCCATGCAACTGGATGAACAAGTCGCAGCACAATTACTCAAAGACTATCCTGCAAACCAAGATATTAATGATGAAATGATGCGCCAAACTTTAATCAAACTTGATCAAGCCGAGCAGCGTCAACAACAACTCAATTTACTTGATGATTTAGGTACAGCACTCGATAAATATATGCGCTCATTTATCATGCATACTGCCTTTAAAATGTGTAAAGGTACTGCACATAAATACAATTTCCAATTGATGTATGAGTTCATTGGCGAAGGTTTTGTGGCAATGAAACCAATGAAATCTGCTGCTGATTTTATTCATGCATTTACAACAAAAGAGCGTGAAATTGTCAATAATGTGCATTCAGGACAAGCCAATCCTTTTAGAATATGATAGTGTTTGATTGCATAAATGACAGATGAAATGTCATCTCTTCTGTATATTATTCATAACTATTTGATGATGAAGACTGCAAATTTTTGCAGAATCTGTCATTATGCGATGCAAGAGCAAATTTCCCATTTTTGTGTTCAGGAGTGACTCAGATGTCGAATGAAAACCAAAAGCCAACCCCAGAAGCAGAGTCGGCACAAAACACAGACAACGTGAGTCCATTCTTAACAGAACCGTTACCGCAAGGCGCACCACAAGGTCAACAGCAGTCTTTACAACAACAGTTGACCGATACGCCAGTTTCAGGAACGGTACCAAAATATAATCTGCCACGTGGTGCCAATACAGGCAATGTCGGTGCAACCACACATTTCGGTTATCAAACCGTCAGCAGTGAAGATAAAGCACAAAAAGTCGCAGAAGTATTCCACTCTGTTGCAGCCAAATACGACATTATGAATGACTTAATGTCATTTGGTATTCACCGTTTATGGAAACGCTTTGCGATCAATATGTCTGGTGTGCGCCGTGGTCAACGCGTACTTGATATTGCAGGCGGTACAGGTGACTTAGCTAAAGTATTCAGCCGTGAAGTTGGTCCTACAGGTCATGTGGTTCTATCAGATATCAATGAATCCATGCTCAATGTCGGACGTGACCGTCTGATTGATGCTGGTTGTACCAATGTCGATTTTGTCTTGGCAAATGCTGAAACTTTAGAGCCATTTGAAGACAATAGTTTTGATCTTTTAACCATCAGCTTTGGTCTGCGTAATGTGACCGATAAAGATGCAGCCCTTGCAGCCATGTACCGTGTGCTTAAGCCGGGTGGTCGTTTACTGATTTTAGAATTCTCTAAACCTGTGTTTGAGCCATTCTCAAAATTGTATGATCTGTATTCATTCACTGCATTGCCAATCATGGGTAAAATCGTGGCGAATGACTCAGAAAGTTATAAATATTTAGCTGAATCCATCCGTATGCATCCTGACCAACGTACCTTAAAAGGCATGATGGAAAATGCAGGCTTCCAAAATACCGATTACCATAACTTAACGGGTGGAATTGTTGCGGTACACCGTGGCTTCAAACTCTAAGTTTTCTCAAAAATAGCATAAAGGTTGAATTATGTGGTCCATTCTGGCACTGGGTGCAGTTGAACGACTCATCAATCAATTTATCAATCTGGATGCGATCACTCGCATTCAGTTCAATCAATTACAAGGCAAGTTGCTGCGTGTGGTGATTGATTCACCACAGCTGTCTGTAGATGTCTTTTTTGATGAAAATAAAGTTCGTTTAGAACCGACTGTAACTGGTAAAAGTGAAACACCTTCGGTTTTTGAGCAACGTCCTTTTGATCAAAATACAGTCATCACGGAAGCAACTGCAACCTTGCATGTAAAAAACATTGTTGCATTGGCAAAGCTATTTTTAGCTGATGATATTGGCAATATTCCATTGCAAGGTGATTATCATCTATTGCAGGATATTCAACGTATTATCCAACAGGCTGAGCCTGATTTAGCGTCACATTTAAGCCCGTGGATTGGTCCTGCATTGGCACATGAAATTGCCAAAATTCAGCTTGCACCTAAACATTTAAAGCGTTCCCTGCAAAGTCATTTATTCTTTGCCGAGGACTTTTTAAAAGAAGATACAGGTTTATTTGCACCACGCTGGCAAATGGATGATCTGCAACAAGACACCCGTCAACTCAATCAAAATATTGATCGACTTGAAGCTAAAATTCAGCAGCTACAGCAACAACTCAATCCCACTACTCCCTCTCAAGATCAGGTAATGTAATTTATGATTCCGCATATCAGCCGTTTACTCGAACTTTGGCGCATCGCCGCGCACTATAGACTCGACACACTGGTTCCTGCGGAAGAATTACCTGAAAAAGCCCGCCATGCTTTGTCGCTTATTCGTATGCACCCTGCGGCATGGTCAAGCAAAGAGAAAAAGAACCCACTCAAGCTCAAAGAAGCTTTAGAACAAATGGGTCCTTTGGCAATTAAAATGGGGCAATTACTGTCAACACGCCGTGATTTAATTCCACCTGAAATTTTACAGCAATTGGTTTTATTACAAGATCGAGTGAAACCATTCGGTGTTGATGTTGCCAAAACTCGTATTGAAGAATCTTTAAAAGCCAATATCACGACACTTTTCGCTCGTTTTGATGAACAACCTTTAGCGGCGGCATCTATTGCACAAGTGCATACAGCGGCTTTGCATGATGGTCGTGAAGTGGTGGTCAAAGTCACCCGTCCTGACATTCGCAGTCAAATTTTAGAAGATTTTGAAATTTTAAGATGGCTCGGTGCAAGCTTAGAAAAACGTTTGGAAGCTGCACGTGCTGTGCATATTTCCGAAATTATTGAGAACTATCGTCAGGTCATTTTAAATGAACTGGATTTGACTTTAGAAGCCGATAATACCCGTCGTATGCGCCATTACTTCACAGGCTCAAGCATGATGTATGTGCCTGAAGTGTATATGGACAGCAAAGATGTCATGGTCGCTGAACGCATCACAGGCGTACCGATTTCAGATATTGAAACCTTTGAAAAACTCAGCATGGATCGTAAAGATCTGGCTGAAAAAGGTTTAACCATTTTCTTTACCCAAGTGTTCCGTGACAACTTTTTCCATGCCGACATGCATCCGGGAAATGTCTTTGTTGAAACCCTGAATCCAACAAAACCTCGTTATATTGCACTTGATTGTGCAATCATGGGTGAATTGTCTAAGTCCGATCAGATGACCGTTGCCCGTATGTTACTTGCGGTCATGAACAGCGACTTTATGCAACTGATTCAGATTGTGCATCAAGCAGGTTGGATTCCACCGGGAACTGATCAAGATGCGCTTGCCCGTGAAATGCGTCGTACCGTTGGACCTATGGTGTCCAAACCGATGCATGAATTGGACTTTGCAGGCATCCTGATTCAGGTCATGGATATTGCACGTCGTTTCCATTTGGAAATTCCACCACAGTTGATGTTATTACTGAAAACATTAGTCCATGTAGAAGGTTTAGGCACAGACCTTTATCCTGATTTGGACATTTGGAGTCTGGCAAAACCGATTCTGACCGAATGGGTTAAAGCGCAAATGAATCCGCAGAAAAACCTAAAAGAATTGGGACAAAAAATTCCTGATTTACTTTTAGGGGCGCAAGATTTCCCAACCTTAATGATCGACAGTTTAAATGGTTTAAAAAATCAGTCGGCATGGCATGCGAAGCAATTACATGAATTGCAAATGATGCGTTTGGAAGTTGAGCATCAACAAAAGCGTAGTTGGATTTTCGGCAGTATCATGGCGATTTTCTTGTCGATTGCAATTATTGCACCGTGGTATATTTCTATTGTATTAATTGTATTGGCAAGTATTTTAGCTGTTTGGCGGATTGCGAAGTAAATCTTTTGATTGAGCATCTTGTTTAAAAGGTGCTCAATATTTTAAAATCAAGGCAATAATAAATTAACTCAAAGAAAATAATGAAAAATAGTTTTTTATGGGCTGTCTATAGACAAAAGAAAAGTAGCGTTATATGGATCAGTCTATTTTTGATAGTACCCAATGTACTTAACATTTTTGCTTATTTAAATATTCATAATCATTTTTTTGATTTCACTCTTGCCAATCCAAACTCAACGTTGGGAAAGCTTATTGATAGCAATTATTTCTGGCAAACCACTTTATTTAACTTCATTCCATTTTTACTATTAATATCTGTACCGCAAAAAAATCTTATTCGTCTATTCAATTTTTGGCTTATTCTTGCAACCGTGTATTCTTTAATTAATAGTTGGTATATCAATACTTACTCTATATTTTACGTTACATGTTTCTATTTGATATTCCGTGACATAAATAGGAAAAATGAAGAATTAATGGCGACTTATATTCAAAGAATTTGAATAAAATATTTAATGACTCCCAAGTCACCCACTGAAACCTATCGCCATTGTCCTGTCACGGCTTATTCCTAAAATACTCACATCCGTTTGAGTGAGTGAAACCATGACCCAAATTTTACAAAAACGCCCTGCTGCATTAACAATTCAAGCAGGTTCACTTGCCAAACAACGCATAGAAAAAGAAGGACTACAAGCACATCATGTCGACATGATTCCCGGTGCGGCAGGTGGCCCCAAAGGCATTGGTTTAATGGGGCTCGACCAAGCCATCTTTGCTGAATTTCTTCCTCAAGCCAAACAACGTCGTTTTTTAATTGGTTCATCTGTTGGTGCATGGCGTTTTGCAGGCATCGTGGCGCAAGGTGAAAAACTCGGACCTGAAAAACTAGCTGAGTTATATATTAATTTGCCCTTTAAAAAAGGCATGAAAATAGCAGATATCGAAAAAATATCACGTGATATGTTGCATGGTATTTTAGGCGATAAAGCTGATCAATTGGTTCATCACCCTGATTATCATTTGACGATTATTGCGGCGAAAGCTGAACATTTATTTCAGAGTGATCAAAAACTTGCACTATATAGTTCCTTGCTTGGGATTATCGGTAGCAATGCGATTTCACGTGATCATTTAAATAAATTTATGCAACGTGTGATTTGTCAGCCGACCGATTTTCCACAGTTTAAAATTCAGGATGATGCATTTAAAACCCATTACATTAACTTTAATACCGACAATGTCGCCGATTGGCTCATGGCTTCGGGTTCCATTCCTGCGGTCACCCCTGCGGTGAAAAATATTGCTGATGCACCTGAAGGGGCTTATCGTGATGGGGGCTTGATTGACTATCACATTGACTTGCCTTTTGAGAGTAAAGGCATTGTTTTATATCCCCATTTTACCAATAGCATCACCCCAGGTTGGTTCGATAAGATGTTTAAATCGCGCAGAGCCAATCCACAAAATCAAGCACGTACTTTGCTGATTTCTCCCTCTCAAGAATATTTACAATCATTGCCTTTAGGTCGTTTACCTGACCGTAAAGATTTTGTTTTAAAAGGCTTGTCTGATGCTGAGCGTAAAAAATTATGGAAGCAAACTGTGGCTGAAAGTCAGCGTATGGGTGATGAGTTTTTAGAATTGGTCGAAAAGCAGAATTTTGCGGAAGTGATGCAGGGTTTGTAATTCAAAAATAAAGAATTTATGATTATACAAAGCTTTGGCAGACTTACCATCAACATTGTCAAAGCTTGACCGCTTTTTATCACTTTTTAAGTCGTCTACTGACACTGTTATATCAATCTGAACTTTGGTAGAGAAGCAGTTTACGTGATTTGAGTTTTCTGTGGATATATCAAATCCCCTATTTCCGTAAAGAAATGGCGATTACCGTTTCAGGTTTAAAGTCTGGGATGTTCAGTCAGATGAAATATGAGAAAATTGCTGAGAGATATGATCATGGATAAACTTTTAAAATTACAGATTCATCAATTGGTTCAGGATTTCCTACACAGAATTAATCAAAATGATCGTCAAGGTTTATTTGAATATAACCAAGTGACAGATGCCATGCTTGAAGAATTACATGAGGAACTCAACTCTTCATTTGAAAATAATTATCAACTCAGCATCATTCCATTTGAAGCACTTCCTAAAACCATGCCGAAAAACATGCCTTTATTTCATATCGAAGTTATGGATAAAAATTGTTTTCTTGTTGAATGTAATATTTATAATTTTGGAAAGATCACTGACCTTAAGCTACAAATAGACATTGACAAAGAAAGCTTTGAGTTGATATTAACTCGCCCATTATTCAGATCTTAGTCGTTTAATTATACTAATTTTTTTCCTCAAATCACGTAAACTATCACTGCTACGATGCTTTTTTAATCAAACTCATCTTTCTCAATAAAGTCACTTTTCATAATTTGGTGACTTTCTTCAATTTTTAAAAGTTCTTCTACATGCCAAAATGAAAAATTGAGAGTCTTTGTTCTTGCTTCACTTAAGGATAATTTCTGATTAACTTGAACAAAATAAATTAAACCTAGCAGCCCTACATTTTGTTTTTTTAATTTAAATACTTGATTACTTAATGCAACCTCATCTTCAGCTTTAAAAGCGTCTGCAAGTTTTTTGATCTCGACTAAATCCATGATCAATATTTTCCTAAAATGTTGGAAATAACGTACACTATACAAGCTCCACGCTATCTATTACGTGCGTTTAAAGCAATTATCTAATATCAATCAACTTGGTGAAATCCTATGAACAACTTGCAATGGCTCGATGAAGTAAAATTTAACGAACAAGGACTGATTCCTGCTATTGCACAGCATCATCAAACAGGACGCATTTTGATGGTGGCATGGATGAACCGCGAAGCACTCCAACTCACCGCAGAAAAAATGCGTGGCATTTACTTCTCTCGCTCACGCAATAAATTGTGGTTCAAAGGCGAAGAGTCAGGACATTTTCAAACCGTTTACGAAATCCGTTTAGACTGCGATGCAGATGTAATCGTGCTACAAATTGAACAAGAAGGCGGCATCGCTTGTCATACAGGTCGTGAGTCTTGTTTCTACCGCAAACTTACACCAAATGGTTGGGAAATTGTCGATGCACAGCTCAAAGATCCAAATGCGATTTATGGGGAAAAGTCATCTAACCCACATACCATTGCAATGAATGCATCTAATGCCCAATCAGAACAAGTTGAAGTTTTAGATTATCTTGGCAAAATGATGGCAGAGCGTAAAAAAGCCGATCCTGAGTCTTCATATGTCGCAAAACTTTATCATAAAGGTTTAAACAAAATCTTAGAGAAAATTGGTGAAGAAAGCTTTGAAACGGTGATTGCTGCTAAAGATTTTAAAGCGGAAGCCAATGAAGACAATAAAAATGATTTGATCTATGAAGTGGCTGATTTATGGTTCCATACCATTGTGATGTTGGGTTATTTTGACCTAGATGTACAATTGGTTTTAAATGAATTAGCGCGTCGTCAAGGACTGTCTGGCTTGGTTGAAAAAGCAAATCGCCAGCATTAAAATTTTCCAATAAAAATAAGCGCATAATGCGCTTATTTTTTTAATTCAATCTTTTACGGCTAAAGCTTAACGTCTTTGTTCAATCGCAGCACCTGCTCCACCACCGATTGCGCCACCAATTGCAGCGCCTGTATTACCACCAAAAACGCCTTTCCCAATTGCTGAACCAATCGCACCACCTACACCACTATAAGTTGCATTACGATTTGAACCATTGGATGTTTTACTTCCTACCGCAGCACCTGCTCCACCACCAAGCGCAGCACCTGTACCACCGCCTACATTATTTCCTACGCCCCCACCAATTGCACCACCTAAAGCTGCTGATGCAACACGTTTATCATTACTCGACATGTTTTCACAGCCTGTCAACATCAATGTTGAAAGTGATGCGATTGCAAATATACTCATTAATTTTTTCATGTCATTCTCCATGATCTGCTCTTTCATTTATCTTAATCGCATTTCATGAACTGAATCTTAGTACTCTGTTAAGAAACGCAACTTTTCACATATTTTCTGTAAACAATAAAAAGACGCCCTAAGGCGCCTCTTTATTTTAAAATCTAGATGATATTGTCAAATTAGAACATATCTTCATTTAAAGCTTGTGAGAATGCTTGGTCAACTTCAGAGAAGTCATTTACAAGCTCATGCTCAGCAGCTTCTGCTTCTTGACGACGACGTTCTAAATGGTAAGCCAAACCTGTACCCGCAGGGATCAAGCGACCTACAACAACGTTTTCTTTCAGACCACGTAAATCATCTTCTTTACCTGTTACAGCAGCTTCCGTTAACACACGTGTTGTTTCTTGGAACGATGCAGCAGAGATGAACGAGTCAGTAGAAAGCGATGCTTTGGTAATACCCATCAATTGACGTTCAAACTTCGCTGGGAACTTGTTCTGTGCAAGAACAGCTTGGTTCTCGCCCACAACACGGATGTAATCCACTTGTTCGCCTTTGATGAAGCTTGTATCACCGCCATCAGTGATATCAACTTTACGCAACATTTGACGTACGATAACTTCAATGTGCTTATCGTTGATTTTTACACCTTGTAGACGGTAAACGTCTTGTACTTCGTTTACGATGTAGTTGGTTAATGCAACTTCACCTTTGAGACGTAAGATGTCATGTGGATTTTGTGGACCATCAGAAATGGTTTCACCACGGTTCACATGCTCACCCTCAAACACGTTGATTTGACGCCATTTAGGAATCAACTCTTCGTAAACTTCTGCACCATCATCAGGTGTAATCACTAAACGGTTTTTACCTTTAGTTTCTTTACCAAAGCTCACAATACCTGAAACTTCTGCAAGAATTGCATGCTCTTTCGGTTTACGTGCTTCAAATAAATCCGCTACGCGTGGAAGACCACCGGTAATATCACGTGTACGTGAAGTTTCTTGTGGTACACGACCGATAACATCACCGACACCAATTGTTTCGCCATCACGAACAGTTACGATTGTATTTTGTGGTAAGAAGTAGAATTGTTCACCGCCATCTACTGTATCTAACACAATCGCAGGACGTAAATCTTTACCAGAAGCAGGACGAGCTGTTACAGGTAAAATTTCAGTCGTTGTCATACCAGTTGCATCATCAGTTTTTGATGTTGCAGTCACGCCATCAGCGATTTGGCTGAAACGTGCTTTACCAGCAACTTCCGTAACCAATGGATGTGTATGCGGATCCCAAGTTGCAACGATACCACCACCTTCAACAGCTTCACCATCTTTCAACAAGATGCTTGCACCGTAAGGAAGTTTATAACGCTCACGCTCACGACCGATATCATCTGCAATACCAATTTCACCTGAACGTGAAACAGATACCAAGTGACCTTTGGCATGTTGTACAGTTTTAACGTTATGGAAACGTACTGTACCTTTGTTACGTACTTGAACGCTGTTTGCAGCAGAAGTTCGGCTTGCAGCACCACCCACGTGGAATGTACGCATGGTTAACTGTGTACCAGGCTCACCAATTGATTGTGCAGCCATTACACCAACAGATTCACCTGGATTTACCAAGTGACCGCGAGCAAGGTCACGACCATAACATTTCGCACAAACACCGAATGTTGAAGCACAGTTTACAACTGAACGTACTTTAACTTCATCGACACCATTGTCTTCAAGATACGTTGCCAGTTTCTCGTCAATCAATGTGTTACGTGGAAGAAGTACATCTTCTGTACCTGGTTTCTTCACATCTTCAGCAAGTACACGACCTAATACTCGAGCACCTAAGTTCTCGATGACATCACCGCCTTGAATGAACGGAGTCATTACAAGACCGTCATAAGTACCACAATCTGGCTCAGTGATCACTAAGTCTTGTGCTACGTCAACCAAACGACGAGTTAAGTAACCAGAGTTCGCTGTTTTAAGTGCTGTATCGGCCAAACCTTTACGTGCACCGTGTGTTGAAATGAAGTACTGAAGTACTGTCAAACCTTCACGGAAGTTTGCTTTAATTGGCGTTTCAATGATCGAACCATCTGGTTTCGCCATCAAACCACGCATACCCGCAAGCTGACGAATCTGAGCTGCCGAACCACGGGCACCTGAGTCAGACATCATATAAATTGAGTTGAATGATTTTTGTTTCTCATCTTCACCCTGTTTGTTTTTAACAGTTGTGAATGACAAGTTGTCCATCATTGCTTTCGCTACTTGATCATTGGTACGTGCCCAAATATCGACAACTTTGTTATAACGCTCACCAGCAGTTACGAAACCTTGCTCAAACTGATGTTCAATTTCACGAACTTCAGTTTCTGCTTTGTCAATAATCGCTTGTTTTTGTGGTGGAATAACCATGTCTTCCATACCGACAGAAACACCAGAGCGAGTTGCTTGACGGAAGCCCAAGTACATCAATTGATCCGCAAAGATTACTGTATCTTTAAGACCTAATTTACGGTAACAAGAGTTGATCAATTTAGAGATGTTTTTCTTGGTCATCTCAAGATTGATTTGTTGGAAATCCATTCCTTCAGGAACAACTTCCCAAAGTAAACAACGACCAGGAGTTGTATCTACAACAATCGTTTGATGCTCACGATTACCATTTTCATCAATCACAGTTTGGTGTACACGTGCTTTTACGCGAGCGTGTAAATCAACTTGACCTGTTGCAAGTGCACGGTTTACTTCGTGAGTATCCGCAAACACCATGCCTTCACCTTTGGCATTGATCGCATCACGAGTGATGTAATACAAGCCTAAGACAACGTCCTGAGAAGGTACGATAATCGGCTCACCATTTGCAGGTGATAAGATGTTATTGGTTGACATCATTAACGCACGAGCTTCAAGTTGAGCCTCAAGTGTTAATGGAACGTGTACCGCCATTTGGTCACCATCGAAGTCGGCGTTAAACGCAGCACATACGAGTGGGTGAAGACGGATCGCTTTACCTTCAATTAAAGTCGGTTCAAATGCTTGAAGACCTAAACGGTGAAGTGTTGGCGCACGGTTCAACATAATTGGATGCTGACGAATGACAGATGCAAGTACGTCCCAAACTTCTGGTGTCTCACGCTCAACCATTTTCTTCGCAGCTTTAATGGTGGTTGCTTGACCAGATGCTTGTAGTTTCGCAAAGATAAATGGTTTGAATAATTCAAGTGCCATTTTCTTAGGAAGACCACATTGGTGCAAACGTAGTGATGGACCAACTGTAATTACCGAACGACCCGAATAGTCAACACGTTTACCAAGTAAGTTTTGACGGAAACGACCTTGCTTACCTTTGATCATATCTGCCAAAGATTTAAGAGGACGTTTGTTCGAACCTGTAATTGCACGACCACGACGACCGTTATCTAACAATGCATCCACAGACTCTTGTAACATACGTTTTTCGTTACGTACGATAATGTCTGGCGCTGCAAGGTCAAGAAGACGTTTTAAACGGTTGTTACGGTTGATCACACGACGATACAAATCGTTCAAGTCAGAAGTCGCAAAACGACCACCTTCAAGCGGTACAAGCGGACGAAGATCTGGTGGAAGTACTGGAAGTACAGTCAACACCATCCATTCAGGCTTGTTATTTGAATCGTTGAATGCTTCCATCAACTTCAAACGCTTAGATGCTTTTTTAAGCTTTGTTTCTGAAGTTGTGTTTGGAATTTCTTCACGTAAACGAGAAATTTCAGCTTCAAGATCAATGTCTTTTAACAAATCTTGAACAGCTTCCGCACCCATTTTCGCGCTGAATTCATCACCGTGTTCTTCTAACGCAGTGAAGTATTCTTCATCATTAAGAAGTTGATACTTCTCCATTGGCGTCATGCCAGGATCAGTTACAACATAAGATTCGAAATACAATACGCGTTCGATATCACGTAAAGTCATATCAAGAAGTAAACCGATACGGCTTGGTAATGATTTTAAGAACCAAATATGTGCAACTGGAGAAGCTAATTCGATGTGACCCATACGTTCACGACGAACTTTCGCAGTTGTTACTTCAACGCCACATTTTTCACAAATGACGCCTTTGTATTTCATACGCTTGTATTTACCACACAAGCATTCGTAATCTTTTACTGGACCAAAAATTTTGGCACAGAACAAACCATCACGTTCTGGTTTAAAAGTACGATAGTTAATTGTCTCAGGCTTTTTAACTTCACCGTGAGACCATGACTTAATCATTTCTGGTGACGCAAGACCAATACGGATGCGGTCAAACTCTACAGGAGCATGACCGTCTGAATCCGTCTTTTTGCGCATGATATCGAGCAAGTCTTTCAATTTTTTTCTCCGTGTGTTGTGGAGATTTTCACTCTACAACTGGGTCACAAATATTGTTTTTTCACTGAATTTTAATCCCCCTTGGTCCCCCTTTAAAAAAGGGGGAAAGTCCCTCTTTCATAAAGAGGGATTTAGGGAGATTTAATGGTGAAGTTTAATCACCATTTTTCAGTTCAATGTTGATACCTAAAGAACGGATCTCTTTGGTCAATACGTTGAACGATTCAGGCATACCAGGGTCCATATAATGGTTACCATCTACAATATTCTTATAGATACGAGTACGACCTTCAACGTCATCCGACTTCACAGTAAGCATTTCTTGAAGTGTATAAGCAGCACCATAAGCTTCAAGTGCCCAGACCTCCATCTCACCGAAACGCTGACCACCGAATTGTGCTTTACCACCAAGCGGCTGTTGAGTTACAAGCGAGTAAGAACCTGTAGAACGCGCATGCATTTTGTCATCAACCAAGTGGTTGAGTTTTAACATATACATATAACCAACGGTTACTGGACGGTCAAAACGCTCACCTGTACGTCCATCATACAATACTGTCTGACCTGTACGTGAGATACCACCAAGTTCAAGTAACTCTTTGATTTGTCCTTCTTCAGCACCATCAAATACAGGTGTTGCTAAAGGAACACCTTGACGAAGGTTACCAGACAATACCAAGATTTCATCATCAGTTAAGCTATCAAGATCTTCTTGCTCACCACCGACTTTGTTATAAATCTTGTCTAAGAATTCACGTAACTCAAGAATAGTACGTTGCTCTTTCAACATCTTGTCGATCTTATCGCCAAGACCTTTTGCTGCCATACCTAAGTGAGTTTCAAGAATCTGACCCACGTTCATACGTGATGGTACGCCGAGTGGGTTCAACACCACATCAACAGGAATACCATTTGCATCATGTGGCATGTCTTCTACAGGCAAGATGTTAGATACAACACCTTTGTTCCCGTGACGACCCGCCATCTTGTCACCTGGTTGGATACGACGCTTAACAGCCAAGTAAACTTTAACAACTTTCAATACGCCAGTGGTTAATTCATCACCTGTAGAAAGTTTGCGTTTTTTCTCAGCAAATTTCTCATCAATTTCAAGACTCTTCTCTTTCAAGAACACTTGAATTTGAGTTAAACGCTCAGCAACAGCTTCATCAACAGGTTGAATTTCAAGTAAATCAACAAGATCTAAAGTCGACAATAAATCTTCAGTGATTTTTTGACCACGTTTAGTTGAACCACCACCGTTAGATTCTTGACCATTCAACAAACGAACAATACGTTCACGTGCTGCTTCTTCGAAGATTTTGTACTCTTCTTTCAAGTCTTTACGGTAAGCATCAAGTTGTGATTTTTCAATCGCTTGAGCACGTTCGTCTTTCTCAATACCATCACGAGTGAAAACTTGTACATCAATAACTGTACCTTTCACACCAGAAGATACACGTAAAGAAGAATCTTTTACGTCAGCCGCTTTTTCACCGAAGATTGCACGAAGCAATTTCTCTTCGGGTGTTAATTGCGTTTCACCTTTAGGGGTTACTTTACCAACAAGAATATCACCTGCTGTTACTTCAGCACCGATATACACGATCCCAGATTCATCAAGTTTAGATAATGCCGCTTCACCGACGTTAGGAATATCGGCAGTAATTTCTTCTGCACCTAACTTAGTATCACGCGCAACACATGACAACTCTTGGATATGAATCGAAGTTAAACGATCTTCTTGAAGTACACGCTCAGATAATAAAATCGAGTCTTCGTAGTTGTAACCGTTCCAAGTCATAAATGCGACACGCATGTTTTGACCAAGTGCTAATTCACCACCATCAGTTGATGGACCATCAGCAAGAACGTCGCCACGACCCACTTTATCACCCAGGCTTACAAGCACTTTTTGGTTAATACAAGTGTTTTGGTTTGAACGTGTATATTTGATTAAGTTGTAGATATCTACACCTGCCTCACCCGCGATCATTTCGTCTTCATTGACACGAATAACCACACGAGAAGCATCAACAAACTCAATACGTCCACCACGTTTCGCAATCACGCACACACCAGAGTCATGTGCTACGTTTGCTTCCATACCCGTACCAACAAGTGGCTTGTCAGCAAGCAATGTCGGAACAGCCTGACGTTGCATGTTTGAACCCATCAATGCACGGTTGGCATCATCGTGTTCAAGGAATGGAATAAGTGATGCTGCAACAGATACAACCTGCTGTGCAGAAACATCCATATGCGTTACTTTTTCAGGTGGCATACGAACGAAGTCACCTTGATGACGTACAGAAACGAATTCTTCTGTTAAGTTACCATCTTTATCTACACCAGAATCGGCCTGTGCAATGACAGTACCTACTTCTTCAATTGCAGATAAATATTCAACTTCTTCAGTTACACGACCATCAACAACTTTACGATATGGTGTTTCTAAGAAACCAAAGCTATTTGCTTTTGCATATACAGAAAGTGAGTTGATCAAACCAATGTTTGGACCCTCTGGTGTCTCAATTGGACAAACACGACCATAGTGAGTTTGATGTACGTCACGTACCTCAAAGCCTGCACGTTCACGTGTTAAACCACCAGGACCAAGTGCTGATACACGACGTTTGTGTGTAATTTCAGACAATGGATTATTTTGATCCATGAACTGAGACAATTGGCTTGAACCAAAGAATTCTTTGATTGCAGCAGCAACTGGTTTAGCATTGATCAAATCTTGTGGAGATAAGTTATCTGTTTCAGCTTGGTTTAAACGTTCTTTAACAGCACGCTCAACACGAACTAGACCTACACGGAATTGGTTTTCTGTCATTTCACCAACAGAACGAACACGACGGTTACCTAAATGGTCAATATCGTCGACTTCACCTTTACCATTACGAATCTCAACCAATGTTCTTAAAACATCAGTAATATCTTCGTTTGAAAGAATACCTTCAACTTCACGTGATTTTTGGTCAGTACCCACTTCGTAAGGACGACCTAAACGACGATTAAACTTCATACGACCCACTGGCGATAAATCATAACGCTCAGTTGAGAAGAATAAGTTATTAAATAAGTTTTCTGCCGCTTCTTTTGTTGGTGGCTCGCCTGGACGCATTACTTTATAAATTTCAACTAATGCTTCTTCACGACCTGAAGTGGTATCTGCGCGCAAAGTATCCGCAACGAATGGACCACGATCGATGTCATTGGTATAAAGCACGTTAAATTGTTTAACACCGCCTTCTGCCAATTTCACCATTACTTCATGGCTCAATACTGTATTTGCAGCAATCACATCACCATTATGTAAAGTGATATCTTGTGCAACAATACGCTCATATAAGTATTCATCAGGAACTGGGAGTTTTGTTAAGCCCGCAGCTTCCATTTGACGTACATGACGCGCATTAATACGTTTACCTTGCTCAACAATAGTTTTACCATCATTGTCAGCAATATCAAACTGCGCCATTTCACCACGAAGGCGTTCAGGCACTAAGTCAATTTGATAACTACCCATATCAAGATATACAGGAACTTTTTCATAGAACATGTCTAGAATTTGTTCATTTGTATAATTTAATGCACGTAGTACAACGGTAGCTAATAATTTACGACGACGGTCAATACGTACATAAACTAAATCTTTTGCATCAAACTCAAAGTCTAACCATGAACCACGGTAAGGAATAATACGTGCTGAATAAAGCACTTTACCACTTGAGTGTGTTTTACCTTTATCATGATCAAAGAATACACCTGGTGAACGATGTAATTGCGATACAATTACACGCTCAGTACCATTGATAACAAAGGTACCATTCTCTGTCATGAGTGGCATTTCACCCATGTAAACTTCTTGCTCACGAACGTCTTTGATTGATTTCGTTTCACGATCTTTAATGATCAAACGAATTTTCACACGCATTGGTGCCGCATAAGTTGAGCCGCGAAGAATACATTCACGTACATCAAACTCTGGCTTACCAAGGCTATACTCAACGAATTCTAAAGCAGCATTGCCAGAATAGCTTTCAATTGGAAACACTGAACGAAATGCGGCTTGGAGACCAATATCTTCGCGATTTTTTGGAGATTTGCCATCTTGTAAGAATGTTCTGTACGAGTCGACTTGAATCGAGAGCAGGTACGGAGCATGCATGACTTGGGGCAATTTACCAAAATTCTTACGGATCCGTTTCTTTTCGGTATATGAGTATGCCATCTGGAGTCCTCGGAAAGTAAACTAAATCCGCCTGCAGAACAGATTTAGAAGGAATTACGCAGGTCGATATGACCACCACCTTTATACAAATGCTGCAATTTTCAGTGGTATAAAACGCTTAACAATATTTTCAAAATCGAAAAACATTGTTAAGCGTTTGATTTTCTTTGTTTATTTTTAAAATTGACGATTTTCCCATCATTCAATTTAAAATCGAGCCGATTATTGTAACGCAAAAAGGCTGATAGCCCAAGAGCTATCAGCCAATTTGTGGAGTCGATTTTTAAATAATCGACTCCGCTTAAGATTACTTAAGTTTAACTTCAGCACCAGCAGCTTCAAGTTTAGTTTTAAGTTCTTCAGCTTCTTCTTTAGAAACGCCTTCTTTGATTGCAGAAGGAGCGCCTTCAACAAGATCTTTAGCTTCTTTAAGACCAAGACCAGTTGCTTCACGAACTGCTTTAATTACAGCAACTTTGTTAGCACCGAAGCTAGCAAGTTCAACTGTGAATTCAGATTGTTCTTCAGCAGCAGCAACAGCTGGACCTGCAGCAGCAACAGCTACAGCAGCAGCAGATACATTGAATTTTTCTTCAAAAGCAGAAATAAGTTCAACAAGTTCAAGAACTGTTTTTTCAGCAACTGCGTCTAAGATTTCTTGGTTAGTTAAAGCCATGAGAGTAACTCCAAATGGATATTGAATGGTGTGTAAAAATGTTTAAGCTTAAGCAGCTTCTGACTCGTTTTTCTCTTTGAGTGCTGTAATAAGGCGACCCAATTTCGAAATAGGAGCTTGAAGAACGTTTGCAAGCATAGTAAGCGCTTTCTCTTGGTTTGGAAGGTTCGCGATAACGCTAACTTCAGCACCTTGATAAACTTTACCGTCGAATGCAGCAGCTTTAAGTTCAAATGCTTTATTAGTTTTAGCAAAATCTTCAAACAAACGAGCAGCTGCGCCCATGTCGTCTTCAGAAGTTGAGAAAGCTAAGATTGTTGGGCCAACAAGGTTGTCACTCAAAATATTGAATTGAGTGTCTTGAAGCGCACGTTTAGCTAAAGTGTTACGCACTACACGAGTAGCAACACCAAGTTTACGAGCTTCAACACGTAGAGCAGTTAATTGCTCAACAGTTAAACCTTGATAGTCAGCAACAACAGCAGCATACGCAGTAGAAGCAACTTCAGTTACTTCAGCTACGATCTGTTTTTTGTCTTCGATAAGAAGAGCCATTGTAAAACCTCCTAACGGTGATTTATGCACTCAAAAAAGTGCACTCCCAATTCGTAAGATCATTGCTGAACTTACACGCGGAGGAGGAACAAATCACACCACCGCGTCTACTCAGACTGGGTTTTTAAGAAGTGGCTTCGAAAAACCACCTCGCCTGAGGTCTTTGACGCTGATAAATATTCACTTATCAATTCAAAGTTTGCCTAAAAACGCCTTCTCCCTATGGGAGAAGGTTGGGATGAGGGCTTAAACCTCTCCCCCAACCCTCTCCTGAAAGGAGAGGTAGTATTTTCAGGGCTTTAAAATTCTTTATTTAAATAAGTTAAAACTTATTTAGAAACGTTTTGTACATCAACAGTAAGACCAGGACCCATAGTTGAGCTCAAAGTGATCTTTTGAATGTAAATACCTTTAGAAGTTGCAGGTTTTGCTTTCTTAAGGTCAGCAACAAGTGCTTCAACGTTTGAACGAACAGCTTCAGCAGTAAAACCTACTTGACCGATCGCAGCGTGGATGATACCCGCTTTGTCTACACGGTAACGTGCTTGACCTGCTTTTGCATTTTTAACTGCAGTTGCAACGTCAGGAGTTACAGTACCCACTTTAGGGTTTGGCATTAAGCCACGTGGACCAAGGATTGTACCTAACTTACCTACAACGCGCATTGCATCTGGAGCAGCAATTACTACGTCAAAGTCTAAGTTACCCGCTTGAATGCTTTCAGCAAGATCATCAAAACCAACGATGTCCGCGCCTTCAGCTTTAGCAGCTTCAGCAGCAGCGCCTTGAGCAAACACAGCAACACGTACAGTTTTACCAGTACCTGCAGGAAGTGTAGTCGCGCCACGAACAACTTGGTCAGATTTACGAGGATCAACACCTAGATTTACCGCAACATCCAAAGATTCTTTGAATTTTGCAGCAGGTAGGCTGCTAAGAACTTGTACTGCTTCTTCCAAAGTGTAAACTTTGTTAGCTTCAATTGCAGCAGCAATGGCTTTTTGACGTTTAGTTAACTTTGCCATGTCTTATAGCTCCACATCCAAGCCCATAGAACGTGCAGAACCAGCGATGGTACGTACACGAGCGTCTAAATCAGCACCAGTTAAATCTGGTTCTTTAGTAGTCGCAATCTCTTCTAACTGAGCACGAGTCAACTTACCAACTTTAGTTTTGTTAGGTACAGCTGAACCCTTTTGAATACCAGCAGCTTTCTTAAGAAGAATCGCAGCAGGTGGAGTTTTCATGATGAATGTGAACGACTTATCGTTGTACACAGTAATCACTACAGGAATTGGAAGACCAGCTTCAACTTTTTGTGTAGCAGCATTGAATTCTTTACAGAATGCCATGATGTTAACACCACGTTGACCTAGTGCAGGACCAATCGGTGGAGATGGATTCGCTTTACCAGCTGGAACTTGCAGCTTGATATAGCCGTCAATCTTCTTAGCCATTTCAAATTACCTCTGGGTACAAACGCCTTTTAGAGCTCCCCATATTTTTAATGTAACGTAAAATCAGTATGATACCGTTACAACAACAATGCCCGACTTTCAAAAAATCGGGCGTTCCTGAACAACACAAATTAGATTGTTTTTTCGACTTGGCGAAATTCCAATTCAACTTGAGTTGGTCGATTGAATACATTAATTGTCAACGTTAAACGAGACTTTTCGTATTGAACTTCTTCCACCACACCTTTAAAGTCTGTGAATGGACCGTCAATAACCAATAATTCTTCACCAGGCTCAAACATCGTCTTAGGACGTGGTGCTTCACCTTTATTGTGTACACGTGCAAGAATCGCATCAGCTTCTTTTTGCGTAATTGGTGCAGGTTTTTCTGCTGTACCACCAATGAAACCCAATACTTTTGGACATTCTTTTACAATGTGCCAAGTTTCATCATTCATTTCCATTTCAACTAACACATAGCCTGGAAAGAATTTACGCTCTGATTTACGTTTCTTACCATCCTTCATTTCTACCACTTCTTCGGTAGGAACAAGGACTTCACCAAAACTATCAGCAACAGCGCTACGCTGGATTCGATCATTAAGTGAACGCATCACTTGTTTTTCATAACCTGAATAGGCATGAATAATGTACCAACGTTTCATAGCTCTCTTACCCGATAATAAACTTCATAAACCAACCGATCATGTAGTCAAAACACCACAATACAATAGCGGCAACGACCACAACCAGTAAAACTTGCCATGAAGTTGTGACTGTTTCATGTTTTGTAGGCCAAGTCACTCGACGCAATTCAAGTCGAGCATCTTTTAGCAAACGAACAAAACCTTTGCCTTGATGGGTGGCGTATAATAAACCTAAAGCCACTACGATACAAGCTATAATTACCCCAATGCGCACCCAAATACTATTTGCTGGTGCCCAATATGCTGGTAGAAACTGATTCACCATCATTGCACCAACCAATAAGATTAAGGCAACGACCCAAAACACCACATCTAGTGGAGAACCAGAACTTACTACTTCAGCAGGATTATTTCTTTGAGGAATTGGCGCGCCGCCCATTGCGTCACGCGATTTATCATTCGACATTCTTTTACTCGTCGTAGGATTCGCGACTTATTATATGACCAGTTCAGTCGGCATCAAGCTTTTTATTAAAAATATGGCAGGTCAGGAGGGACTCGAACCCCCAACATTCGGTTTTGGAGACCGACGCTCTACCAATTGAACTACTGACCTATAACACAAACCGAGAATCGAAACCCTCGGCTTGAGACAATACTATTATGCAGTTACTTTAGCAACTACACCAGCACCAACTGTACGACCACCCTCACGGATCGCAAAACGTAGACCTGGGTCCATTGCGATTGGGTGGATTAATTCTACTGACATTTCAACGTTGTCACC
>NZ_JACAIJ010000008.1:0-204944 GCF_030325485.1 Acinetobacter sp. R933-2 | reverse complement strand
CGTTTGGTGATTACCGCACTGAATCAGCTTGAAGCAACAGGTGGTAAATATGCCCTGTGCTCAATGTGTATCGGTGTCGGTCAAGGCATTGCTTTGATTATTGAACGTGTTTAATCCCTCCTAAGTAAAGTCCCTCTTTAAAAAAGGGGGATTTAGGGGGATTTTTTATACAAAGATAACTGCTCTTTCTTCCCTCCTTTCTTAAAGGATGAGGAATATCATTCCGCAAAGAAGAAAGAGGATGAGGAAAAGAAAATGCCAACATTTACATCCAATGATGCCCAAATTAATTACCAAACTTTTGGTGATGCAAGTCAGCCTGCAATTGTATTTTCTAACTCATTGGGTACAAAATACAGCATGTGGCAACCGCAAATTGATGCATTGCAAAATGATTTCTTTGTGATTTGCTATGATACACGTGGACATGGCGCTTCTTCTGCACCACAAGGTCCATATTGTATTGAACAACTTGGGCAAGATGTTGTGAATTTGTTAGACCATTTACAGGTTGAAAAAGCAACATTCTGTGGTATTTCAATGGGTGGTTTAACGGGTCAATGGCTTGCTATTCATAAGCCAGAGCGTTTTAATCATGTTGTTGTGTGTAATACCGCAGCAAAAATTGGACAAGAACAAGCATGGAATGAGCGTGCTGCTTTAGTACGCCAACAAGGTCTGCAAACCATTGCTGCAACTGCGGCATCAAGATGGTTTACGGAAAGCTTTATCCAAAGCCAAGCCGCAACTGTACAATCTTTAAGTAACGACTTAGCAGCTGGCAGCGCAGAAGGTTATGCAAGTTGTTGCGAAGCTTTGGCTAAAGCAGATTTACGTGAAGAATTGAAAAATATTACAGTTCCAGTACTTGTAATCGCAGGTCAGCAAGATCCTGTAACTACGGTTGCAGATGGTCAGTATATGGTTGATCGCATTGCAAATAGTCAGCTATTTGAAATTAATGCTTCTCATATTTCAAATATCGAATGCCCAACAGAATTTACGCAAGCTCTACGTGGTATTTTGAATTAATTCTGTTTTATTTTTATGTTTCCTCTTCAGATGTAGTGTTTCGACATTACATCTTTTTTTATGTTTTATCCTTTATCTCAAACAAAAAATGCCTCAAATGAACCTTACATTTAAAGCATTTTTTAAATTTAATGTTTAATCTCTTAAGCTGCTTTAACCGCTATACCATTTCTGCCTGGGAACTCTGGCGATAACATACGTGCATTTGGCATTTTTAACCAAAGGCGCAATAATTTACGATTTTTTTCAGGATGTTCATCATCTATAAATCCTGTTCGAGAATGCATCACTGCATAATTATTACAAAATTGGATATCGCCCGATTCTAACATCATATCTAAACGTAAATCAGGATCATGAATAAAATGATCAAAAAGATCTAAAGCTTCTTTTTGAACTTGAGAAATTTTAAAGTTTTGATATTCATGTCCAAGTTCAATATATGCACGCATATAACGACAACTTAATTTATTTTGATAAAAGCTAAAAATAGGCGTAAGTGGTTCAATATCATCACCTAAATGCGCACAAGGCATCGGATGATAAAAATAACTTAGATATTCAGGATATTCGGCTAAAATTTTATTATAAATGGTAGCTGCACTGACTAAACTACTCAAACCACCTTCTTTGGCTTTACGAATACAGAGTAGTCCAACTGCATCCGATAAGTCAGTATGATAAGGTAAATAAGTATTTGTCTCATAAACCCGTGTCGATTTTTGGCTTTGATCACCGACATTTTGTACAAAGCCAATCAAGTCCCCTTTTGGATTTTGAGTTACAGGTTCACCCAAATATAAACCTAAACCATAATAAATAATGGCTAATTGTGTTTCAGAGTAGATCTCTGCCGATAAGCCTCGCAGTACAAAAAAACCATAACCATTTTCGAGTTCATCTGCCCAATGTGCGATTTCTGCTAATACATCTTGATCATCAATCAAAAAGTCTTGCTGAGTAAAATGTGGTGCGGTTAAATGTTTCGCTTCAACTTGTTTGAGTGCCTGATCAAATACCCTTAAACTATGTGGTGAAAGTTGATAAATCCAATTTTGTTGATTTTGTGCTAAATCCTTACCGATCCATGCAGCTTTTGCTTCAATTTTTTCTTTTAAAATAATACTCATCACATTTTCCCTGTTGATTAAGCTTGTTCTATCAAGCTGTTGTTGCTTGCATTTTACGCACCATCGCATTAAAAAATTTAATGGCAAAACCACTGTCACGAATGAGCATTGCGGTTAGATCTGTGCATTTTTGTTTTACTTCTTCACTTAATGGATAGTCTTCGCCTCCTAGTGCACCTGCTTGACACTGAATTTCAGCCGCACGCTGTACAGTCCAAAGTAAGAAAAATGCTTTTTCAATGCTATTTTCTCCTACTGCAATCCCATGATTGCGTAGCACTAAAATATGCTTATCTGCTAAATTTTCAATCATGCGCTGTTTTTCTTCTGCAAATAAAGTAATTCCCTCAAAAGCATGATAAGCCACACGCCCATAGAGTTGCGCACCATAAAAACTATCATAGGAAAAACCATTTTTCTTTTGTACCACTGCGCTAATTGGTGTGGTATGGGTATGAATGAGGCAACGAATATCATGTCGTGCGCCATGTACTGCGCTATGTAAAGCAAAACCTGCTGGATTTGCATCATATTCAGAGGGTTCAACCTTATGACCATCTAAATCAACTTTGAGTAAATTTTCAGGTGTAATTTCACTATAATTTAGCCCAAAAGGATTGACTAAATAATGATTTTCATCGCCCTCAAGACGTGCTGAAATATGGTTAAAAATGGTTTCTGTCCAACCAAAATAATCGACCAAATGGTAGCAATGTGCCAATTTTACGCGCAGTTCCCACTCCTGCTGACACATACTAATGGGTTTTACACTTGCATTCATAAAAATCCTTTTTAAGGTTGAAGTGATTGTTGACTCAAATAATGTGTAAGATTACAAATATGTTTGGTGACTGGCATCGGACAGTTAAAGCGCTCTGCTAACTCTAAAACTGCTTCTGCAATACCTGCCATTTCTAAAGGTTGTTTTTTTTGATAGTCATACCACATTGACGTATGAATCTCGCCCATATCTGCACCAAGTTGTAAAAAAGTCATTGGGTCTATACTGATACGGGCGCCATAACTTGCTGCAACTTGCCGTACTTCTTGTGTAATTTGCAACGTAATTTCACGTAAATAAGGATGTGAATAAATATCTTTTAATGTGGCTCCTGCCACAACTGACAAAGGATTTGAACTTAAGTTTGCTATCACTTTCGTCCAAATCTGATCTCGAATATATTCTGTAATTCGTAACTCAATTTCTGTATCAACAAAGATTTTTTTAACTGCTGTTAAACGTGATGTAATTTGATGAGTTGGTTCACCTAAAATCAATAAATACGGATTATTCGACTCAACTTTTCCATAAGCTTTTAGCTCTGCGGTAATAAATACAACCGCACCGATTAAATGTGCTAAAGGAAACTGCTGAATTAATTGCTGATCTGCATCTAAACATCTCACCACAGGAATATCTTGTTGTGCTTCCTGCTGATAAAAATACCAAAAAGGAATACCATTCATTAAAGGAATAACTAAACTCTCTGCATGTAAAACATGCTGAAGTGATTGCACAATTTGTGGCAAGGCATTGGATTTTGTGGCAATAAAAACAATGTCTTGCTTATCTAACTGGGTTAAATCTTCAACCACTTGGTAGGGCTGCACATGATATTCACCTGTTAAATCTTTAAGATAAATACCTTGCTTTGATAAAACTTGAAAATTTTCACCACGTGCGATCAAACTAACGCTATCACAACCCGATAAAATAAGTCGTGCTGCTAAGGTGCAACCGATTGCACCTGCTCCTAAAATGGCAATTTTGGCATTTTTTTGCATCACAAAACTCCCTACTAAATTGCCAGAATGTCCTGATGTTTACTGTTAATTCCCAAATAACTTTCAATAATTCTAGGATCTTCAACTAAATCTTGCCCTGTTCCTTGCATAGATAATTCACCCATTTCAAGTACATAAGCATAATCAGCAAGTTTTAGTGCAGCACGCGCATTTTGTTCAACCAATAAAATTGATACACCTTGTCCACGCAATTGATCAATAATTTTAAAAATTTCACGGGTAATTAAAGGTGCAAGCCCCAAACTTGGCTCATCAAGCATTAATAATTTTGGTTTTGCCATTAAAGCACGTCCCACGGCTAACATTTGACGTTCACCGCCTGAAAGCGTACCTGCCTCTTGAATACGACGCTCTTTTAAACGAGGAAAAATGGTATAAACTTCATCTAAAGTTTCTTTTAAAGCCCGATCACCATGACGATAACGCTGAAAGCCACCTAGCATTAAATTATCTTCAATCGTCATGGTACTGAAAAGTTCTCGTTTTTCAGGGACAAGTCCTAAACCACGTACCACCATTCTTTCAATTTGTGGGCATTGTTCGACTTGACCATCAAACTCAACCTGACCTTTTGAACCCAATACCCCCATAATGGCTGAAAGTAATGTGGTTTTTCCTGCACCATTTGGACCCACAACAGAAACAATTTGTCCTTCATTCACTCGCATATTAAAGTTCATTAAAGCTTCGACTTTGCCATAAGCAACACTTAAGTTATTGACTTCAAGTAAGCTTTTCCCTTGCGTATTTGCTGTTACGATGCTCATGCTACACCTCCTAAATACGCCTCTAACACCGCCTCATCTTTTTGTACATCTTCTGGTAAGCCTTCTGCAATTTTCTCACCAAACTCCATCACGACAACCTGATCAACCAAATTCATGACAAAATCCATATCATGTTCAACCAGTAAAATTGCCATGCCTTCAGCTTTTAATTTGCTTAATAAATCAGCCAAAGCTTGCTTTTCTTTGAAACGTAAACCTGCTGCGGGTTCATCTAGTAACAATAAACTTGGATGCGCACACAAAGCACGTGCAATTTCTAAAATGCGCTGTTGCCCTAATGCTAAACTGCCCGCTTCGGTATAAAGATATTCACCTAAACCGACACGTTCTAATTGATATTTAGCTTCATTTAAAAGATTGTTTTCTTCTTCACGATCTAAGCGAAATAAAGATGCCCATACGCCTTTTTTGCCACGTAAATGCGCACCAATCACGACATTTTCGAGCACTGTCATTTCAGGTAAAATTTTGACATGCTGAAAAGTCCGACTGAGTCCTTTTTTCGCGATCTCACGAGAATGCTTGCCATTAATTTTTTCACCTAAAAAAATCACTTCGCCACTGGTTGGTACATCGACCCCCGAAAGTTGATTAAACATGGTACTTTTACCTGCACCATTTGGACCAATCAGGGCTAATATTTCACCTGCATGAATTTTTAAATTCATATTGTTATTGGCAACTAAACCACCAAATTTTTTTGTGACATTTTTCGCTTCTAAAATGACTGTACCTTTGGCAGGTAAATCTAAGCTGGGTAATTTTTGCGTAGGTTCAGTTAAAACAGTATGTAAATCATTGGCTTTAAAACGCTGAGGAAGTAACTTTACCAACATCGGCCATAAACCAGATGGTGCTTTTTGCATCAACACAACAATCATTAAGCCAAAGACAATCGTTTCATACTGTCCTTCATTACCAAATAATACAGGCATGAGGTCTTGTAACCATTGGCGCATCATTGTAAAAATGCCTGCTCCAAAAATTGCACCCCAAATACTGCTTACCCCACCGAGTAAAGCCATAAATAGGTAATCAATCCCCATTTGCAGACCAAATGGCGTTGGGTTAATAAAGGACTGATTATGCGCATACAACCAACCAGAAATAGACGCAAAAACTGAAGAAATAATAAATACGACCATTTTTGATCTAAAGGTATTCACCCCCATAGACTCTGCCATAACTTGCCCACCTTTAAGCGCACGAATCGCACGACCTTCTCTTGAGTTAAGTAAGTTTTTAGTCAAAATAATCGCAATAAATAAAATAAACCAAATCAGATAAAACATTTTGTTATTGGTATCTAAGGCATAACCTGCAATCGCAATATTTGGAATATTGGAAATCCCTGAATGCCCACCTAATGTTTCAATGGTTGAGAAAAAATAATATAAAGAAATTCCCCAAGCAATTGTGCCTAAAGGTAAATAATGCCCCGACAGTTTTAAGGTTAATCCACCGACTAAAAGTGCAGAAACCACAGTAATGAATATTCCCAACAACAAGGCTGCCCAAGGACTTCCTCCTGTCCATGCTAAAAATTGTGGAAGCTGTTCTGTCACAGTTAAATACGCTGTTGAATAAGCACCAATTCCCACCAATGCTGCCTGACCAAAACTGGTCATGCCGCCAACGCCTGTGAGTAAGACTAAACCCAAAACCACTAAGGCATTTAGACCAATATAATTTAATAATGTGACTTGATAGGTGGGTAGCAAGAAAGGACTGATTGCCATGAGCGCAACAAAGCCCATAAATAAATACTTAGACTTCATTCATGATCCTCCTCAATTTGACGAGAGGTTAAAGACTTCCAAAGTAAAAATGGAATAATCAAGGTAAATACAATGATTTCTTTATAGTCACTTGCCCAAAACATTGAAAATGCTTCAATAATACCAACAACAACAGAACCGATTGCAGCAACAGGAAAGCTTGCTAAACCGCCAATAATCGCGCCCACAAATCCTTTTAAACTGATAATAAAGCCTGAGTCATAATATAAAGTTGTAATCGGTGCAATGAGAATTCCTGCAAATGCCCCCATAAATGCAGCCATCGCAAAAGTGATTTTTCCTGCAAAAATAGGAGAAATTCCCATGAGCTGAGCACCCACTCGATTTACAGCCGTTGCTCTTAATGCTTTGCCGTAGAGTGTTTTACCAAAAAAATACCACAACAAAATAATCATGCTAAAAAAAGCAAATAAGATATATAAAGTTTGACTACTCACAACCAAACTACCAACTTCAAAAGTCGCTTCGCTAAAGGGTTTAGTTTGCGCACCATTTGGACCAAAAATTAATAGTCCGATTCCGACCAATGCGACATGCACAGCAATCGAAACAATCAGTAGAACTAAAGGCTTAGCAGCCACTAAAGGTTGGAAAAATAAACGATAAATTTGTGGACCTAGCGGTGTAACCACAGCCAAAGCCAGTATGACTTGAACAAAAATTGGTAGCTCTGCTAAAGGCAAAAAATACATTGCAGCTGTGATGAGCGCAATATAAAACCCCCATAGACTATGACTCTTTAAATTAAACTTTGCGTTATTTTTTAAACTCACATAAGCATCTATAAGCAATTGCACAACAAAAAATACGACGAGTAACCAGACAATACGGCTTGGTGTTCCAGCTTGAATTGCAGCAAGTGTTAAAGCACCAAAAACACTAAACTCGCCTAAAGGAATAAGTAAAATTCGGGTTACGGTAAAAACCAATAAAATACATAATGCGAGCAACGCATAAATTGCACCACTGGTAATGCCATCTTGCCCAAGAATTAATGCGATATCTAAATCCATAACGCCTGATCCTTGCTATTTTAGAGGCAACACTCCGCTAAGAGTGTTTACACCCTAAATTTTAAATAGCAGATTAATAAATTAAAAAAGATGAATTATTTCAACAACGTCCATTGTCCATTTTTTACTGTAATCATCACGCGTCCACGCTTGTCAAAACCACTATGATCCATTGGTGTCATGTTATAAACGCCTTGTGTTGCAGCCAATTCTTTGGTTTGTTCCAATGCACTGCGTAAAGCTTGACGGAATTTCACATTTCCTGGTTTAGACTGCTTTAATGCAATTGGAATCGCTTTTTCAAGCAACAAACCTGCATCATACACGTTAGCGCCAAAAGTCGCGGGATACTCACCATAAGCCTTTTTATAATTATTCATATATTTCAATGCAATGGCTTTAGATGGGTGTGTATTTGCCACCTCATTAATCACCAACATTAAACTTGCTGCTAAAATCGTATTTTCAACTTTTTTACCACCCAGTTTTAAAAATTGATCCAACGCTGCACCATGTGTTTGGTACATTTGCCCACGATATCCACGGTCATATAAAGCCACTTGTGGAGTAACGGCTGAACTTCCTGGTGCTGCCACCAAAATCGCTTGTGGTTTACCTGCAATTAATTTTAGCGCTTGCCCTGTTAATGACGTATCTTGACGTTGAAAAGATTCTTTTTGAGTGACTTTAATCCCTTTCTTGGCTGCTAAGTTACTGACAACTTTGCTCCAGTTTTCTCCATAAGGGTCTGCTGTACCAATAAAACCTAAAGTTTTGATGTTACGCTTCACCATATCATCGACTAAAGCTTCTGCAATCAACTCATCATTTTGTGTGGTTTTAAATACCCATTTACGTTGCTCATTCATCGGTAACACGACCGTTGATGTACCAACTGGTGCTAATAAAGGAACTTGCGCTTTGGCAATAGTACCGATAACAGCATTGGCATTAGGTGAACCTGATGGTCCAATAATCGCATCAACATTACTTTCATTGATCAGTTTATTGACTGCTTTTACACTGGCAGTTGGGTCACTTGCATCATCCAATGAAATATAAGTGACTTTTTCACCACCAATCATTTTAGGCAGCAAAGCAACTGTATTACGTTGTGGAATGCCGACCATCGCAACAGGTCCAGTAGATGAACTCACCACACCAATACGTATTTCTGCATAACTATTTACTGCAACAGTCGTTAATGCTGAAAGCAGTAATATTTTTTTAATTTCCATATCCTTAACTCCATTTTTCATTATCACAAGTCTCTCGACTTAGCATTTTTATAACATAAATACATGTAATTTTCATGTTAATTTTAAAAATATATATCGAATTTTAAATCGATATAGATGCTATTTTTAAAATTTAGACCATATATTGCAACAATCATCATCCTAATGATTGACTCAGCACAATACACTGATCGAAATTTCAAGTCCTCAAATTTACCGATAAAATCTTTCATTTTTTATCGGTAAATAAACGTCTTAAACAATACCTGCAATATCTCTTAAGATTTTAATGAAAATCTCTTTTTCATTTTCAGGGTACTTTTCAAAGACTTCATTTTGGTGACTATCGGCGATATCAAATAAATAATGTGCTGTTTTTTTACCTTTTTCTGTTAAATGATAAAAACCATCATTTTCCACCAATAAGCCTTCTTTGGCTAATATCGCCGCCGATTGCTCAACCTCTCGCATTGGCATTGCAATATCTCGAGGTAAATCAGCTTTGCTAGAAGCTGTACCACTGCCAAGCACTAACAATAATCTGGCTTCACTGGTTCTAAAACCCGTCACCAATTGTTTTGGAATATAGTCATTTTGGTAAAATTTAAAAGCACGACTCATCAAATAACAAACGTTACGATGTAAATGCCCTTGATGCATTGCTCCAACATCATATTCAACATGATCATTGGTATCTTTCACTTGCAATAAAGGATGTGGAGTCACACCAGAATATGCACCTTGGTGATATACCAATGGACTACGCCCTTCATCATGAAAATTTACAACTTTGCCAATAATAATCCAATGATCACCACCTTCAATAATTTGATGGCGTTCACATTCAAATACCACAGAGCAATGTGCCAAAATTGGAGCGCCACCTGCACCTTCACGATGGCTTGTACCGTCATATTTATCAATATTACGGCGTGAAAATTTATTCGATAGCTCAATTTGAGAGCCTGACAAAACATTGACTGCGAAGTGTGTTGCTTGTTCAAACACATGAAAACTCGAAGATTTTTTATCAATACTCCACAAAATTAAGGCAGGGTCTAAAGAGACTGAGTTAAAGCTATTTGCTGTAACGCCTACTTTTTCGCCATCTGCATTTTGTGCAGTCATAATCGTCACACCTGTCGCAAAATTACCTAAAGCACGACGAAATTTCATTGGATCTATTTGCATAGTCTCTATTGCTTGTAATGCATTCATTATTCTCTCCTGAATCTTTGGTCCTATTCCTAAATGGACTATATCTGTTTGAAAAATTTAAATATCAAGCACCAAACGCGCTGATTTAGCCCGAGAACAACAGACTAATATTTGCTCATTACTGGCTTTTTCTTCATCAGTAAAATAAACATCTCGGTGATCAGGCTCACCTTCGATGACATCACACATACATGTACCACATACACCCTGTTCACAAGACATTTCTATTTCAATACCTTCTCGTGCCAAAGCCTGTAAAATCGTTTCTTCTGCATTCACCATGATAATTTTGCCGCTTTGTTGCGCAACCACTTCAAATGCATCGCCACCTGTTTCAATATCAACCTGAAAATATTCTTTATGAATCTGATTTTCAGAAAAGTTTTGTGTTGTTGCCAGATTAATCACCCAGTCCATAAACCCATTTGGACCACAGGTATAAATATGACTTTCTGAATCAATATCTTTGATTGCAGATTCAAAAAACTCACGATGGCTTGCACCTTCCGATTTAAAATGAAAGCTTGTAAATGCCGCAAGTTCACCATTTTTAATTTCATCAACAAAAGCACAACGCTCAGGACTTGCACCACAATAATGTAGTTCAAATGAAGCGCCTTCTTGTTGCAACTGGTATGCCATCGTAATGAGTGGCGTAATTCCAATTCCACCTCCGATCAAAACACTATGTTTTGCCTTGACCAGTGGAAATAAATTTTTAGGCTCACTGACCTGAATTTGCATGCCATCTTTGAGGTCATCAAATGCAGAAACTGAACCACCACGTGATTCGGGATCACGTAAAATACCCAAACGAAATATGCCTTGTTGGCTCGGATTTTGACAAAGCGAATACTGTCGAACCATACCATTGGGTAAATGCACATCAATGTGAGCACCCGCCTCAACTTTAGGCAGTACTTTTGCTGTCGCAGATTCAAACTCCATAACTGCGACATTTTCACCTTCAATATGACGGTTTTTAACAACAACAGGATAAAGTGTAGTCATGATTTTTCTCCCTCTTATGCATTAAGCACAAGGCTTAACGCATAAATAATCCGCCATTAATATCCCATGTTGCACCTGTCACAAATGCAGCATTTGGACTTGCCAATAAAGCACATGTTTCTGCAATAAATTCCATACTTCCTAAGGCTTTCACTGGAATATTTTGAATAAACTGTGCCATTTTTTCATCAGATACGACACTATGTACAATAGGTGACTCCATTGGACCTGGTGCAATGGCATTTACAGTCACCCCTTTTGCTGCAAATTCTTTCGCAAAAATTTTGGTTAAGGTCACAATTGCACCTTTGCTTGCCGCATAATGTGCCCCTGTTGCAGTTCCACCATTTTGCCCAGCCAACGACGCCATATTAATAATACGTCCTTGACCTTTATCTGCCATATATTTCCCAATAATTTGACAGGCTTGGAATGTACCTCTTTGATTTACTTGGGTAATCCAATCAAAATCTGCTGCTGTAATTTCTAAAACAGGTGTTGCCTTAGTGACTGTTGCATTATTAATCAACACATCGAGTTTAGAAAATTTCGTTTCGATCCACGCCACAGCAGCATGAAAATCTGCTTCTTGTGAAATATCTAATTTCAAAGGAAACATATGGTCTGCATGTGCACTACGTGCTTGAGCATTTTCAGCTTTTTCTAAAGTACTTGCCGATAAAATCACCTGATGACCTTGCGCTGCAAAATATTCAGCGATGACATTTCCCAAACCTGATGCAGCACCAGTCACTAAAACAACCTGTTTCATTTTTTTCTCCTAGAGAATGTAACTGATACCCGCTAAAGTATCTGTAGAGTTAACTAAGTTAATAATTTTACGATTAATTTTAAAACCTTGTTCTGCATCACGTACCAAATGGAATGTAATATCTGCGGTATAATGTTTTAAATTTTCTTTACGAAATTCACGTAAGTTCTGCGCACAACGTAAGACGATCTCACCATTTTCATCTTTAATAATGCGTACTCGTGACACACTACGTACAGTATTGGCTTTTGGTGATGTTGAAATTGCTTCACCATTTTTTAAGCGATTCACACGAAGTTGACGCATATGATGATTGTCATAGGCATAGTTCAAATTATTTTCATAATCAGTCAATGTCGGATCAATCGGAATAATATAAACACCTTGTTCATTCCACAGGCTTAACCATGCTTCATGTTCAAAATGGTCGAGCATATCTGCTTCAGCCCAAATAAAAGCAGTCACTTCATTTAATAAATTCAAATCAATTTTCATGGCACTCTCCTTAAGCCGTCATCAACTTTTTCCACTGCTGATAAGCAGCGCGCATCCCTGTTTCAGCACTCACATCGCTTTTTAGACCATCTTCCGTTTTCACTTCACCAGGTAAACCACGATTCAACATGATCCACAAATCATCACCTGCACTTGCACCTTTTTGTACACGTTCCCATGCTTCAGCGTCATCTGGTGTACCAAAACCAAATGGACCTTGGAAATGTTCATGTAAACGTAGACGATATTGGTTCGCAATTTGAGGACCACCATCCATCGTAATCACAGAATGGTGAATTTCAGTTTTTTCTACAGAAATCGGCTGCATTACACGGAAAAATGCCATTGAACAAGCGATATTTGGGAAGATATTTAAGTTAAAACCTGAACCACCCACTGCACGTACAATGCGACGCACTTCTAATTCTTCATGTCCTTCATCACGTAAAGCCTGTGCCAAATCTTCAAAACGTTCTTGAATTGGACGTTCCATCAATTCTTCGTCTAAATCAACCAATTCAGGAATCATGACCATCACACTATGACCATTACCCAAATCTTCGACATAACCTGGTTGGTTTTCAAAGTTAAATAATTCTTCTGTTTTTTCATCTACAGAGCTGAGGAATGATTTGTGTACCAATGGGAAATGATACGCATCCGTTGTATTTTCTAACTGAATTTTCCAGTTACCTGGGAACGTAAAACGGTGCTCACCTAAAACTTTGACAGGATAACCTGCGCCTTGTTTCATGAACAAATCAATCCATTTTTTCGCAGCACCTAAAAAGTCTTCTAGTGGCTCTACATCATGATTAAATGACGCGAAAATCATGCCGTTATATTCTTCGACACGTAAACTGATCATTGGCAGTTCTGATTTATCTAAACATTCACCATAACTTTCAGGAGATGGCACACCACGTAAACTGCCATCAAGTGCATAGCTCCAACCGTGATATGGGCAAACAAAACTATTGGTTTTACCTTTTTTATGTTCACAAACAGTTGCAGCACGATGACGGCAACGGTTTAACAGCACATGAACTTTTTTCTTACGATCACGTACTGCAACCACAGGTTGTTTACCAATGTTCATTGTTTTATAACTACCAGCATCTGGGATTTCACTCGCATGAGCAACCCAAACCCAAGTTTTATAAAATATTTTTTCCATTTCATCTTCAAAGATATTGGCATCTTTATACAAAGATGTATGCGCACGATCACTTTGCACAAGCTCGTTATAATCAATATCAATATTCTGCATTGGAATAATACTATTCATTTTGATGATCCTTTTTCATTTATCCTTGGTTAATTTTGGGTCGGTACTGGCAATTCGGCTGTACTGTCCCAATGCGATACAGGGCGACTTAAAATATTTTCAGTCTGGAAATGTTTTATTTTCCAAGTTCCATCTGCCTGTTGTTGAAACTTCACACTGAGTTTGGCTGCATTTAAATGACTGCGACCATCACGGAACGTTGAAGTTTGCAACATCAGCCAAGTGGCTTTTGCCTGCTGCTGTTCTACATAAATTTGTTCTGAGCTGACAAAGTGAGCATTCATGACAAAATGTGATTCTTTTTGGGTATAGCTTTTGAACATGTCATAAATTGCCTGCCATGATTCATAACGCCCAAAAGATTTGGCATATTTTTCGCCAATCCCTTCCCAAATACTGTTGGAGTCAAATAAATCCATCAATTCATTCAGATCAGTATTGGCATCTAATGCATCACAGATTTCCATATAACGGTTGATGCAATTACGAATCGCGCTCTCTGCTTCAAGCTTATTTAGACGTGCTAAGATTGCTGTCAGATCCATGTCATTCATCTTAAATACTCACTTTTTTGCCTAAAAATGCTTATAAATAACCCGGTGTTGGTTTTAGACCAAAACTTACCGAACCTGCATTTTGTAAAGTAGCGTCGCCCATAAAAGCATGCTGTGTCACGACATTGGTGTCGTTTACAAAACGACTAAACACATTATTGGTATAAATAGCAGTCATCCCTGCCAACATTTGCATTTTACGAGCCACACGCGCTGCAACACGTGCTGCATGTGTACAAGACAAACGCATATCACTAATCTGTTGCTCTGTCGGTTTTTGCCCTGCAAGTATTTCATTCCATACTGCGTCCATCGTTTCATAGAACCATGTACGTGCTGCTTTAAACTCTGCTTCAACTTGCGCAAATTCATATTGTGTAACAGGTCGATTTGCAATTTCTGAACCGCCTGTAATCGATGCTTTACCCGGTGCTAGTTTTTTAAACTCTTCCAATGCAGCCGCTGCCACGCCAATACCTACAACCGTCAACACTTGTGTTGCCAAAGATAAAGATGGATATTTAAAAAAGGGTTCTGACAGTTTTGAAGGCTCACCACGAACAAAAGTCCACTCTTTTGCAACCAATACATCTTCAACAATTAAGTCATGGCTGCCTGTTCCTTTTAAACCAACCGTATCCCAAGTCATTTCAATTTTTACTTTATGTGCTGGCAACACTGCCATACGCGGTAAACCTTGAGCTTCATTGTCTTTACGTGGAGAAATTCCTACACCGACAATATCTGCCCCCATACAACCGCTTGAAAACTTCCAACGACCTTTTACAACCACACCTTCGTCTGTGATTTCAGCAGGTTGCGGTGGGAAAATTCCGCCAGCAAATACAATATCAGGCGAATCTTTATATAAAAGTTGCAAAGTTTCCTCAGGCAAACCACCTAAATAAGCAGGACTCATTCCAAAACTTGCAACCCAACCCACTGAGCCATCAGCCATAGATAATTTTTCAATTAACTCACAAAATGTTCTTGGCGAAACTTCCAAACCACCAAAACGTTTTGGCACAAGTGCACGATATACACCCAATTGTTTTAACTTTTGAATCATGTCTTGGCTGACATAAGCCTGATCATCAAACTCGCCTGTGATTGCACGTTCACGAATTTCCTGACACAACGTCTCAAGATCAAC
The DNA here is from genome assembly GCF_030325485.1 of Acinetobacter sp. R933-2. Taxonomy (NCBI): domain Bacteria; kingdom Pseudomonadati; phylum Pseudomonadota; class Gammaproteobacteria; order Moraxellales; family Moraxellaceae; genus Acinetobacter; species Acinetobacter sp. R933-2. The sequence continues at coordinate 189,647 of NZ_JACAIJ010000008.1, read as the reverse complement.
CGTTGTACTCTGGTCAAAACTAAATACTCTAGATAAATCATTCATTACCTAACTCCTTGTAATTTATTGCGCTGCCTTCACGACAAATTTTGCAATTGCACACAACTGCTCATCCGCATTGCGTTTAGCTACGATTTGTAATCCAACAGGAAAGCCCTGTTCTGTTTCTAGTGGAATGGATATTGCAGGATGCCCAGATAAGTTAAATGGGCGAACCAGAGCAGTTAAGTTTAAAAATGCCACCGTATTTTCAGCATCAACAACTTTGGGTGCTAACTGCGGTAAAGTGGGTAAAATCAAAGCATCATATTGTTCCAATAACGCATCAATTTCTTGTGTAAAAATCTTTTTGATTTGCTCCGCTTGTTGAACTTGTTCTTGTGTCGTTTCCGCAGCTTTTAACAAGCGTCCTTGTACATCAGCACCAATCAAACCTGTTTTGGTGAGTGCTGCATAAGCCTGCCAATTTTCATAATTAATGATTTGCATACCTGCATGAAAAGCATCGGTAAAAGATGCGACATGTTCATGCCCAATATCTAAATTTCTTTGAGATAAAAATTTTTCTATACATGAAATGACGCTTACATCTGCATCTACATCCAACCATGCAAGTTTGAGTGTTTGCTCTATGGCATTTAATGCTGCAAAACTTGGATCTATAATTTGCATGGCGGTTTCAATCATTTCGACTGAGTTTGCAAAAGGTCCAACACAGTCCAAAGAACTCGTCTCAGGATGAACTCCATTGCGACTCACACGACCAAATGTAGGCTTTAAACCATATACACCACAGCATGCTGCTGGCATACGAATTGATCCGCCTGTATCTGTACCTAAAGTAAAATCTGCAAGCTGTGCGGCAACAGCAGCAGCAGAACCACTTGATGAGCCACCCGGAATTAAATCTGGATATTTAGGGTTAAGGGGTGTACCAAATGTATGATTAATACCCGTGATGCCAAATGCCAACTCATGTAAATTGGTTTTGGCGGTTATTTTGCAATCATTTGCAAGCACTCGTGCGACGACATCCGCATGATTTTCTGCCACTGCGCTATCTTCTAACGAACGGCTGCCTGAACGTGTTTTAAATCCTTGAATATCTATAGAATCTTTCACCATCACAGTGAGCGTTCCTGATCCTAAGTGCACATCCTCTGCAACAATATTCATTCACTTTTCCATGTATTTTTATATATAACTATAATAATAGAAAAAGTAATGTAATTGTCAAGTATTTTTTATACTTAGAATTAAAGTTTTTTTTTCAAATCCTTGTATAATTGGATATATTATTTTTTAACTCAGTTATAGCTTGGCCATGCTTAAAAATTTAGAACAATTTCTTCCCAACAATGAGCCAGAAAGCTTGAAGAGTTATCCATTTTTTTGGATTTCTCAAGTGAATGGGAAATACACTCAACTTATTGAAAAATCTATAAAAAAATTAGGTATAGACAATACTCGCCGTAAAATCATTCTGAGCGCAAATGCTTTAGGGCAAGCCAGTATTACCGAAATTGCAAATTTATCTACACTCAAATTAACAACAGCAACCAAAGCAGTATATCGACTGGTTGAGGATGGAATTGTTGAAGTATTTTCATCTGAGCAAGATGAACGTATTTCAATGGTAAAACTGACAGAAAAAGGGTTTTCATTAGTCGAACAGATCAATACCATTAGCCAAATCACACTTTCAGGTATTTTGAATGCTTTTGATGACGATGAACTGAAGCAACTCAATGCTCAAATGAAAAAAATTTACGATCTTATGCCTTCAAGTTAAAATTATTTTCCAATAAAAAAACCGTTGTTTAAACAACGGTTTTTTAACTTTAAGTCAAAGCATTCAATGATGATAAAACATGAAGCTAAGATTTGATTTATCACGATATTTTTTTAAACACAATTAAATTTTGGTTTTAAATTTGCCTGTTCAATGCGTTGTGCAAATGTATTTAATACTTGTAACTTATATGCAGCGACATCCATGTTTTCATAATTATAAAAACCTTGTTTTTCACGTAAACCATTTCGGTTATTTTGCATATTTTCTACAATAACCTCGGGTGTTGCATAACGCTCACCCAGTTCTTTTTGCAAATACTGTGAAGCATAATACAAAATATCACCACCGCCCCAATCAATAAACTCAAGCAGCCCCAGTACAGAAAAGCGCAAACCAAAACCTGTACGAATTGCAATATCAATATCCTCTGCTGATGCTACACCTTCTTCAACCATACGGGCAGCTTCATTCATCGCTAAGGCTTGAATACGAGGTACGATATAGCCTGCTTTAGCATTACATAGCACAGGAACTTTGCCGATTTGTGTTAAAAAAGATCTTAGCGCTTCAACCGTTTCATTTGAAGTCTGTTCTGAACGACTCAGTTCAACCAATGGAATCAGATAAGCAGGATTTAACCAATGTGCGTTTACAACACGCTCAGGGTGTGACAGCATTTTAGCAATATCGGTCACTAAAAAAGTCGATGTGGTTGAAGCAACAATGCATTGTGTTGGTATATATTGATCAAGCCAACTCAAAATATCTTGTTTAACGTGTGATTGTTCAGGCACCGCCTCCATCACCAAATCACATTTTTTCAAAAATTCAATCGCTGCTGATTTTGCCATGATTTCAATATTATTTTGAATCATCTGCATTTGATCAGTTTGAATAAATTGAATATCCTGTAATAAAGTCAACTCTTGAGCAAGATCTTGCTTAACGTGCTGCTCATAAAGTAAAAACTCCTGTTCAGAACGTACTTTTGCATCAATTAATTTGACCTGTAAGCCAGCGTAGCCGAAAGCGATTGCAATCGCTTTTCCCATACGCCCAGCGCCAACGACTGCAACATTTTGAATTTTAGACATGTTAAATTCCTTGTTGCAGTAAAATCTGCATGTCTTGTCTAGATTTATTGACCAAGCCTAAATTTTCTAAAGTACGCCCTTCAGCATATAAGTCCTTACCTGTAACTGCAGAAGCAAGATTCAATAAACCTTCAGCAACAGGGGTTGCTACACCAGCCCAACGTCCAACAGACACAATCAAAGATAAACCTAAACGCGTATCCTCTAACATATAACGATGTTTTTCTAAGTCAATATCTTCACGCCAATCACCGCTATCGGTTAATTTTCCATGTGCTCCACGTCCATACATCCATTCATCACCCTCACCTTCCTTATTATAATGATCAGCGAGTGGGAAATGTGGTGCAGCATAACCTAGAGCTTCTCGTACACGTATACGCTCAGCATCAAGCGCATTGGTCACCCGACGAATAGAAGGCTGTGTTCCTTCATTATGAATATCCCATGCCTCAAAATGCTCTAAAGGACCTGCGTTCATCATAATCAGTGGTGGGTGAATAATTGGACCTGCATTCATCAAAGCCCCACTTAAACCATCTTCAATAGGCTCTACACTCGGATAAGCTTGTTTTAAAATATGAAATGCATGCTCAGATAACTGACTTGGGAAGACACCCGTAGGTAAACGTGTCGCATAACCACTCACAACGATATGATTAACGCCATGTTTACGAACTAAATAGGGCAATGTTCCTGTTTCAGCAAAAGCAACTTTGGCATGATTGCCTGCATCATACATCGCTTGAGCAAACACAAAACTTCCAAAAGTACCCGGTGGTAAAAACACCACTTGCCCTTCTTTAAAATAAGGCGCGGCTTGAGCTGCAAGATTTAAATGTGTTGTTGATGGCAATGGAATAATCACCAATTCAGCATCTTGAATAGCTTGCTCTAAATTATTTTGCAGGTTGATTTGACACGCTTTAAAACCCACTGTGACTGAACGCTCACCTTGATAATCTTTGACAAAAAGCTGACCTGTAGCTGCCAATTCATTTAAAGCCTCTGTATCACGACGCCATAAAACAACCTCATGCCCTTTTTCTGCCATTTCTAAAGCTGCTGCATAGCATCCGTGACCGCCACCTAATACTGTAATTTTCATTATTCATCCTCCTGATTGATACCCTCCATCATAGAGCGAATAAAATCAGGTGGCATCTCCGTATGCGACAGAACTATTCCATTTACGAAGAGAATATGTTGAGCATTTTAACTTTAGGCAACACGCATTTTTAAAGTTTGTGAAGGTAAACAACCATAACGCTTTTTATAAATCGTCGAAAAATGTCCAAAACTTTGAATGCCATTTTCCAGTAAAATATCAGATACAGTTTCATATTCATGACTATTTAATAAGGCTTGATGCACCAATTCCACACGTAAATCACGAATATATTCGATTGGCGTTTGCTGAAAATATTGATTAAATCCTTTTTGTAAAGTACGCGTTGAAACAGCACAAAACTGGCTTAATTCAGCTAAGGTAATATTATCTCGCAGATGTTGTTGAATATATTTTTGAGCTTTTTTCATATAATTGGGTAAAACGTGTTGCCGCCTTTCATTTAACTTTAGACTATAATTATTGGGTACTTTTAATAAAATAAGCTCAATTAAATATGCGGTAAAACTTTCTGAAATAAAACTCCAATTTTGAATATTATAATAGGCATGACATAAATAGTTTAATGTTTCAACAATGGCACTCAAACCTTCATCAGTACATGACATTCCGCTATTAAAAATAACTGCTTCTGTACTACGATAACCCAACATTTTAAATAATTGTGTTTCTACTTCTTGCTTACTGAGTTTTAAAATAATATTGCGACAATGATGATTGGTCACAATACGACTTTTGGTATGTGGGTGCGTGACTGTCATAATCCCAACAGATTGCACTACTTTGTTTTGTGCATATTCAACTTTGCATTGACCTTCTAAAGTGATCCGAAACAAATAATATGGTGAATCTTCATCAAGCGTAATCGCAACAGGTGCGCTATATTTCAAATCATACAAAGCAGACTGACCAAAACTAAAACCATTTAAACGTGTATTTAAATCAGTCACCGCTTTTACATCAAATTGATGTGGGCATAAATAATGACTAATTTGATCTTTTATTGTTTGATAATCATTGGAATTAAATAATAAAAACTCATCTAAATAATGCAAATGATTAAAGTTAAATAATTGTTTCATTACTGCCCTCCATTGGCTTTATTGTTCTTTTTTAAAATAGCAAAAGCCCACGTATTCACAAATGGGCAATCACAAAAATCTATCACAAAGACTTTTTTCTCAAATCAATTTATATGATCGGCTATATATCACCACTTTTAAAATAAGATATAAGCCATGCAAACATTATGAGATACCTTGACCTTGTTCTTGCTGCATACTGGTACTAAATGCTTTACAGCCTTTTTTCAATAAAATAAAGGCTAAAACACACGAAATCCCACCAACAATAGACAATGAAGTTCCAACCATTAAAGGGTTTTCAAACACTTTATCTGTGACCAAAGCCACCAAAGTTGTGCCTATTCCAACTGCGACTAAGTTACTAATCAAGAGAAAAATTGCTGAAATCTGCGCCCGTAACTGATTTGGTGCTAACATTTGCATTGCTGTAGTGGAAATTGGCATTGGGAAAGATGCAAAGAACATCGCAGGTGCTAATAATGTCACGGCTAACCAAAGTTCTGATACTTGTGTAAATGCAATTAAAGGTAAAACCAAACCCACAATGCCGATAACACCTGTAATCATTGGCGCATCTTTACGACCTTTTTGAATCAACCAATCATTTAACCAACCTGCACAAAACACGCCTAAGGTATTTGCAACCAATAATACCGTACCTAACATATATCCAGCTTCAGTTGGTGTCATACTAAACTTGCGCATGAAAAATGCAGGTGACCAACTAATTAAACAATACAATGCCATGGCATAAAAAGTGAAACCAAAATAATGACAGCTAAATGTTGTACGATGCTTTTTTAAAAATTGAAAGGTGGCTTTCATGCTCACTTTTTCAACTTGACCTGCTGCATTTAACTTCTGACCTTTACGTTGTGGATCACGTACTGTTAAAAGAAAGAGTAAACCAATAAAAACACCAGGCAAACCCACTAAAATAAATGCCATTTGCCATGCTTTAATTGCACCAAAAATTGGAATTTGGATTAAGCTCATATCTTTAAGTAAGCCAATCACATAACCGCCAACTAAAAAGGCAATCCCACCACCGACAAATGAACCAATAGAATAAACCGCCACAGCACGTCCAAGTTTATCCTTACTGAACATATCACTAAACATAGAGTATGCTGCAGGTGATAATGCTGCTTCACCAACACCGACACCCATACGACTAAAAAACAACTGAATAAAATTTTTACTTAAACCGCATAATGCTGTGGCAATACTCCAAAACACAATCCCAACAGCAATAATTTTAGGGCGTGAAAAACGGTCTGCTAAATAAGCAAGAGGCAAGCCCATAAAGGCATAAAATAATGAAAAAGCTAAACCGTGTAATAAACTAAATTGAGTATCTGTTAAATTTAAATCTGCTTTAATTGGCTCAATCATCAAAGCTAAAATTTGCCGATCAATAAATGAAAATATATATGCCAACATACAAAGTAAAACGACATACCATACATATACACTTGATTTACTTTGTTCTTTTTCCCTATGGATATTTAAATTACTCATCCATTTTCATCCTGTGAAACGATAACATCGTGTTATCGTTATTGCGTTTCCTTAAGCAATGCACAATGTAAAGAAAATGTGTTGAATAAAATTTAAAATGGCAGTATTTTCAATTGGATCAATATGAAATGAGCGATTTAAAAGTCAGCAACATTTTACCCTTCATTGTGAATAACTATGTCCATTCGCGATATTATGTTCACTTTTAAATGTATTTTTCCATAACTTTTTAAGTATATTTTTATACCTTTTTATTCATTCTCCAGATTGACACCATATTTTAGAACCACAGAATATTTTAAATTTTCAAAAATAAAATAAATAATGTTTTAATTTTCATAAGTTTAAAATAAATACAGCAGATAAATACTCATTTTTTATATGGTTTTTATCTACTGTAAAAAATTGAATGTTCTGGTCTAATCTAAGTTCATCACCACAGATTGGCTAGATTTACGCTTACGTGTCACAATCAAGCCACAAATCACAACAACAGACGTTACCCCTAAAGACAAAGCTGTTTCATAGCTATAAGCAGGTGACAAGAACATATATCCTAACACACTTAAAATCACCACAATGACAAACCAAGTGAGCCAAGGAAATAACCACATTTTAAATGGAACAACTGCGCCTTCTTTTTCAAGTTTTGTTCTTAATTTTAATTGTGAAAATGCAATCACCAAATAAACCAATAATGCAATTGAACCTGTGGTTGAAAGTAAGAACCCAAACACTTGACCTGGAAAGATATAGTTCACAGCACAACAAATTAGCCCTACGAAAGTTGACGCAAAAACAGCAATGGTAGGCACACCACTTTTATTTAACTTAATCACCATGTTTGGTGCTTCTTTACGTGCTCCTAAAGCAAAGAGCATCCGAGAAGAGGTATATACTGCGGCATTCATACAGCTTGCAACAGCAATAAAAACTACCGAATCCATAATCAGTTTAGTTTCAGGTACATTCAGACTCATTAATACATATTGGAATGTTCCAAATTTTTGTAAATCTGGCGAACGCCAGTCAACCAAAGCAACCGCAAGAAAAATAGACACGACAAAAAATAAAATAATACGATATAACACTAAATTGGTGGCACGTTTAATTTTTTCTTCTGGATTTTTAGACTCGGCTGCCGCAATAGATAAAATCTCTATACCAAAAAATGAAAATGCCGAAATTAAAATTGCAGATAAAACACCACCCATGCCATGTGGCATGAAACCGCCATTTGAAACTAAATTTCCAATTCCACTGACATCTTTAGCCAAGGGCCAAAAACCAAAAATTGCAGTTAATCCGATTCCTATAAACACCACAATCGCAATGACTTTAATTAAAGCAAACCAAAATTCAAACTCGCCAAAACTTTTGGTGCTAAAAAAATTTGCCAAACTCAACAATATAATAAAAGCAAAAGCATAAATTGCACTTGGAATTTGTGGAAACCATGCATGTAAAATTTCTGCACCAGCAATGGCTTCAATTGGGATCACCAAAACCCAAAACCACCAATATAACCAACCAATGGTAAACCCTGCCCAAGGACCAATCGCTTTACGTGCATATGTTGAAAATGAACCTGTATCTGGCTGAGTGACAGCCATCTCACCTAACATGCGCATCACAAAAAAAACTAAAATACTGGTAATCATATACGCCAGTATTGCTGCTGGACCTGCTTTAGCAATTGCTGCAGAAGAGCCAACAAATAAACCTGCACCAATCACACCACCGATACTGATCATCGTAATATGTCGGTTGGATAATCCTTCACCTAATTTTGTTGTTGTTTCATTGTTCATCTTTGATTCCTTCAAAATGAATTCTAAAAATTTAAACGACATTTCTCCAAACACAATTAAAAAAAAGAAAAAGGGAAAATATCATATTTTCCCTTTTTAGGCTCAACTCATCTTAGGCATTGCAAATTGAATCGCTACATTTGTAATAAACCATTGCTGAATGACTATTTTATGACATGTGTTCGGCGTAATATCTTCTAAATCAGATACATCTAAACCACAAACATCTAAATCAAAAAATAATGAAAATTGTGTATCTGGCATAAACGGACTCACCCATATTTTTCCAGTTCTACTCAGCATCTGATCATCATTCAATGATTTGACTCGCTGCCATTTCACCTGAAACAGGCTCATTTGAGCACTGTCTTTATTGGGTTTAGCCAGATTAAAACCTGCAATACGCTTCATTATTTTTCCTATCCATTTCTTATTTTCTAAAAAATATTATTCACTCAGCATATGACTAACTCACCTGATATAACGCATCTCCCACAGCATTCATTAAACGTTGTAATTCAGTTTCAGTACTATTAAACATCGGTCCAAACTGAATTGTGTCACCGCCAAATCGAACATAAAAACCTGCTTTCCAAAGCTTCATGCCTATTTCAAAACTACGAATCGTTGCATCGCCATCACGTGGTGCTAATTGTAATGCGCCAATCAATGCACAATTTCGGATATCAACAAGATGAGGTGCCCCTTTTAAATCATGTAATAAAGTTTCAAAAGTAGGTGCTAAAGCTGCTGATTGAGCTAACAATTGTTGATTTTCAAGAACATTAAGTGTCGCTAAAGCCGCCGCACAAGCAACAGGATGAGCTGAATACGTATATCCATGTGTAAATTCAACCGCATGTTCTGGTAAATCTTGCTGCATAAAGGCTTGATAAATTTCACGACTCGCCACGACGCCACCTAATGGAATTGCGCCATTGGTAATTTGTTTAGCAAAATTTAAAATATCTGGACATACACCAAAATATTCTGCGGCTGTCCATGTTCCCATACGCCCAAAGCCTGTGATCACCTCATCAAAAATCAATAAAATCTCATGCTGATCACAAATTTCTCTTAGACGTTGTAAATAACCTGTTGGTGGAACAAGACAACCTGCTGAACCAGAAACAGGTTCAATAATTACTGCTGCGATATTAGATGCATCATGCAACTCAATCAGCTTCAGCATTTCATTTGCAAGCTCTAAACCGCCTGTTTCAGCACAGCCTTTGGTAAAACTTAAATCTGGCTGTAATGTATGTGGCAAATGGTCTACATCCATCAATTGCCCAAACATTTTACGGTTCCCACCAATACCACCTAAACTTGTTCCAGCAACGTTAACACCATGATAACCACGTGCTCGTCCAATGAGTTTAGTTTTACTTGGTTTACCTTTAATACGCCAATAGGCACGTGCCATCTTCACTGCGGTATCGGCAGACTCAGAACCAGAATCAGTAAAAAACACATGCTGTAATTTTTTTGGCATATGTTGAACAATTTTTTCTGCAAGTTGGAATGCCAATGGATGCCCAAATTGAAATGCTGGTGAATAGTCCAATGTTCCTAATTGTTTACTCACAGCGTGTTGAATTTCAGGCAAAGTATGCCCTGCACCACACGTCCATAAACCTGATAATGAATCATAAACCTGACGTCCATTACTATCCGTCAAATAAGCACCTTTTGCTCCCACAATAATGCGTGGATCTTTATGAAAATTACGGTTTGCAGAAAACGGCATCCAATGCGCTTGATAGTTTAATTTCATCGGCGTTGTGGTTTCATTTTTTTCTACTGCCACATCACCATTATCTATAAGATCAAACATCCTCACTCTCCTTGTTCTTAGGGTTATCATTTGAGTGTACATAGCGCCATAGTTTTGATAAATTCAAATTATCTTGAGTTTAGATATAAAAAAACCAAAGTAAATGAAACCGAAAAAATTAAATCAAGTGACTGATTTTGATCTAAAATTACTGAAAATATTTAAAACAGTATGCGATTGTCATAGCTTTACTTCTGCTGAAAGTATTTTAGGTATTAGTCGTTCAGCAATCAGCTTACATATGAGTGATTTAGAAAATCGCTTAGGTGTCCGTTTATGTCAACGTGGACGTGCAGGTTTTGCTTTAACAGACGAAGGACGAGAAATTTTAGAATATATTGAAGTGCTTACCGCTTCGATTGAAGACTTTCGTGCCAAAATCAACCAAATGCACCACACATTAAAAGGCGAATTTAATATTGGTCTAATTAATAACTTAGTGACGATGCAAAGTGAATATATTACCAACACTTTAGCGCAATTAGCTGAAGAAAATACTGAAGTTGTCATTAATATTAGTATGTGTACCCTCTCAGATATTGAATGCCGCGTCTTAGATAATCGGTTACATGCAGGTGCAATTCCATTGGTTACGCCTTTATCTAGCTTGGATTATTTTGAACTTTATAGTGAAAATTCATTTTTATATTGCGGCAAAAATCATCCACTGTTTAATCATTTACATGAAATTAATAGCAGTGACTTAAAAAATTGGAAAGCGGTTTTACCCAATTACGCCATCAGCCCTGAAGCTGCAAAATTACACCAACTTTTAGATTGTTCCGCAACAGCAAGTGATCGTGAAGGCATTGCCTTTTTAATTTTAACAGGAAAATTTTTAGGCTTTTTACCTGACCATTATGCAAAAAAATGGGTTGAAGACCGTGTCATGCAACCTATTTTACAAAATAAAATACATTACAGCACCCCAATTTGCCTGATTACACGTAAAGGAAAAAATCAAAATATGATCTTAAAAACCTTTATGAGCATGCTCAAAAATAAAGTTGCTCATTAAACGCTTCATCAGTATCAAACAGATTTAGTTTTGTTGAATTGCTTTATTCTTGAATCTGTTTTCTACTGCGTTTATCGTGATACATATTCAGATCAGCACATTCAATCAGTTGATCAATACCTTCAGCGTCTTTAGGGTAAATTGCCAAACCAAGGCTTGCACCAATTTTAAGATCAAGATTTTCAAATACAAAAGGTAAACCACACGTTTCAGAAATACGATTCATTGCTTGTCTTGCCAATTCCTGATTTTCAACAGAGGCTAAAATCACAGCAAACTCATCTCCACCTAAACGTGCCACTAAATCATCATGACGTAAAGACTGCTTAATACGTTGCGCGATTTCTTTTAAAGCAACATCTCCCAAACGATGTCCATGTAAGTCATTAATCCCCTTTAGACCATCCATATCAATCATTAAAATCCCTAATTTTTTATTATTTTGTTTGGCAGTGAGTAGCCCTTGACGCAAACAATCTAAAAATAAAGCTCGATTGGCAAGTCCAGTTAATTGATCTTGTGTTGCAAGTTTATACAATGCTTGTGCGCCAAACTTAGTCGCGTGATACATTGCAGCAGCAATCAACTCAGACATTAAAGTTAATAATTGCAAATCGCCTTCTTTAAAGGCTGCTATTTTTTCCGAATAAATTTTTAAAACACCAACAGCATCACCACAATGAATCAAGGGTACAACTGCCATTGAACGTAGTCCAACTTTACGACATGCCATCTGGTCAACACGTGCATCGACTTCACTGTCTTCACAATATAAAATTTTATTTTGCTCAACACATAAACCTGACAAACTGTTTTGTTGCCCCAAACGTAAGCCTAAAAGATGCGCTGCACCACCTGACACTGCACGATAAACCATCTCACCATCTTCAGCCAATTCAACAACGGCACCTTTCGCATGTGTAATTAACTGTGCTTGTTCAGCCACAAGTGTCATGACAGCATTAAGATCTAGTCCTAATTTTGCAATTGCTGTTTGAGTTTGAATGACAGCCAATAATTGTTTTTGTGTCGGTTGCTTAGGTTTTGACATAGTCTATAAATAAACATTTAGGGGTAATTTTATTCTAGGAATAAATTAATTTTTTGTATAGCTTGTTTCATAGCACTTCTTTGAATTGGTTCAAATTATTCAGATGTTTTTGTTCAATTTAACAACAAATACATTTATTTTTAAACTTTTATATTCTGTCATTCTATGTTTTAATACACTTAGTTTGAGATGAGCCTCATACAGTATATAACTTAGATTTTATATACGACTAGCCCCTGAAAAATGGGGCTTTTTATTGTCTAAATCTTTTTATGATCATTAATTCAAGCCCAAATAAGACGTTTACTTTTATAGCAATTAAACGCTGAAATATCGTATTTTTCATTTTATTCTTCTAAAAATGCGATAAGCTTTTATTCACCCAATTTTCGCTAGGCTCACAATGACTGATACCCATTATCAACTTGACCGCATAGACAGAAAAATTTTAGCTGAACTCCGCAAAGATGGTCGTTTGAGTGTGACTGAGCTGGCTGAAAAGGTAAATCTTTCAACTTCTCCCTGCTGGACACGTTTAAAACGTTTAGAAAATGCCAATATTATTGATGGTTATACAGCAAATATTAACCCGAAAGCTTTGGGAATTAATGAATTATTCTTTATTGAAATCACGCTTGAACGGCATGATGATGAAATTTTAGATGAGTTTAGTCATACCCTTGCAAATATGCCTGAAGTTGTAGAAGCACATTTGGTCACAGGTGATTATGATTATTTGGTGAAAGTTGCTGTAAAAAATGCCGAACATTATGAACGTTTTTTACGGAAAAATTTATATTCGATGAAAGGGATTCGTCATACTCGTTCTATTTTTGCATTAAGACCTTTGAAACTCGCCAATAGTGCAGATTTGTTGATGATCGAATAATTTTTAATGTTTTTGTAAAAATATTCATATTTTTGTGTGATATATCTGAAGAAAAAGCCCCTAAAAAGTAAAAATGGGGCTTTGAAATATTTGTCTTTTTAAAAATAAGTTTCAGTCTATGTCATAGACCCAATTTCGTGCTTCTTTATCTGTCGTGGTTTCACAAACATAATAGTCATGATCCCATGCATCTTGGTTAAAGATTTCTTTTTTGCAATAAGTCACGTTTTTACCATTTTCAACACAAATAAAGCTGTCGCCTTGGTCTTTAACTTGGGTTCCGTTGAGGAAGCCACCGATGCAGAGAAATCGGGATTGTTTGGGCATCGTATTAAACCTACTTTCTAAATTCCCATGTGGAAAACATACAATTGACCATTTGAATCTATAACTCTTTTAAAGCAATTCGCCAATTTTTCAAATTGCTCAACAATTTTATCTCGTTGATAGATCAGTTTATCTTGCTTTAAACTACCTCGAACTATACGATAAACATTACTTTCACTAAAAGGGTCTTCATCATCAGCCAACTGGTACGAATAACTACCATTCAATTTTAAAATATCTGGTGAAAGTTTTAAAATACCTACAATACTTAAAAATAAGTTATATGCCTGTGTAGCCCCTTCAATATCAATAACTGTTATATCGTAATAGTTTAAGCCTGTATGTCTAACTTTTAAAGATGGATTATATGAAGGAATCCATTTTAAATAATCCATATAATATAAAATCAGATCATCATGAATTGAAACATCATAAGAGACTTTTTTGATTACATTCATATAGTCACTATAAGTATATTCTTCTTTATTCAAGACAACAAAATCATGCACTAAAGCCATTTATTCACCATTTTCTTGATAAAAATTTTCACGTCGAATTAAATCATCCCATTCTTTATAACTGTAAATTTTTAAGTTTTCTACATGAGTCCCTACTAATATAAAGCGATCATCCCATGTTAATACTTCATTTAAATCACCAAGGATTTTTTCAGAAAATTTTGGAAAAGTTTCAGGTTTAAAATTCATTAGACCGTTTTCAAGCAAGGTTTTTACTTCTTTTGGATTTTCAGGGGTTGAATGAAATGCTGGAATACTCTTTAAAATTTGCTCTGCAACTTCACTCACATCACTATATAAATCATCCAAATACCACTTTTGGTCTACACATCGCCATAAATAAAGATCACATTTTTCTTGGTGAATATTTAAAGTTTCAGTAATTGCATTTGGCTCTTGGTACCAAACTGAATGTTGTAAACTTTTCGTTGGAACTATTTTAAATTCAGGTAATAGTATATAAGGATGGCGTTTTAAAATCTCGATAAATAACTGTTTTAATTTTTCAGCTAATATTTCTACATACATTGTATTGCTAAATATATTTATCAAATCAATTTTATAATCTTGTAAATTTGGAACAGTTTTCATTTTTATAAACCAAAAATAAGGGCTGAATAATCAGCCCTTATTTTAAACTACTTTTGCTCAGCAAATCATAGATTTGCTCTTGCGCTAGGGAAAAGCCTTTCGGCTTTTCTTTATCCTAGCTCATTAAGACAATTGAGCAGCAGCAATTTTCTTCGTATCTACTTCTTTAGATGCATCTGTATAAGATTCCATCTTGTCGAAGCTTAAGTATTGATAGATGTCAGCAGACATGCTGTCAATTTGAGCTGCATACTGTTGGTATTCTTCTGGAGAAGGTAATTTACCCAATACAGCAGCAACAGAAGCAAGTTCAGCAGACGCTAAGTAAACGTTTGCACCTTGACCTAAACGGTTCGGGAAGTTACGAGTAGAAGTCGATACACAAGTTGTGTTCGGTGCTACACGTGCTTGGTTACCCATACACAATGAACAACCTGGCATTTCAGTACGCGCGCCAGCTTTACCATAAGTGTTATAGAAACCTTCTTCCATCAATTGACGCTCGTCCATACGAGTTGGAGGAGCTAACCAAAGACGAGTAGATAAAGAACCACCAGGTACTTTCTCTAACAATTTACCAGCCGCACGGAAGTGACCGATGTTTGTCATACAAGAACCAACGAATACTTCGTCAATTTTCACGCCTTGAACGTCAGATAACAATTTCGCATCATCTGGATCGTTTGGACAGCAAAGAACTGGTTCAGTGATTGTCGCAAGGTCGATTTCATATACTTTCGTATATTCAGCATCAGCATCAGCTTTAAGAAGTGATGGGTTAGCCAACCATTTTTCCATGTTCTCAACACGACGAGCCATAGTACGCGCATCGCCATAACCTTCAGAAATCATCCACTTAAGCATAGTGATGTTTGATTTCAGGTATTCAGCAACTTTCTCTTCAGAAAGCGTGATAGAACAACCCGCAGCAGAACGTTCAGCAGAAGCATCAGAAAGTTCGAATGCTTGCTCAACAGTCAGGTCAGTTTCCATTTCTGTTAAGTCGATCTCTAAGATACGACCAGAGAAGATGTTTTTCTTACCTTTCTTCTCTACAGTTAAGTCACCTTCTTGGATCGCAACGTAAGGAATCGCATGTACAAGGTCACGTAGAGTGATACCAGGTTGCATTTTACCTTTGAACTTAACAAGTACAGATTCAGGCATATCAAGTGGCATAACACCAGTCGCAGCAGCGAACGCTACAAGACCAGAACCTGCTGGGAATGAAATACCGATTGGGAAACGAGTATGTGAGTCACCACCAGTACCTACTGTATCTGGAAGAAGCATACGGTTTAACCAAGAGTGAATAATACCGTCACCTGGACGTAGTGATACACCACCACGGTTCATGATGAAATCAGGAAGCGAGTGTTGCATTTGAACGTCAACTGGTTTTGGATACGCAGCTGTATGACAGAAAGATTGCATAACGAGGTCAGCAGAGAAACCTAGGCAAGCTAAGTCTTTCAATTCGTCACGAGTCATCGGACCAGTTGTATCTTGCGAACCAACAGTCGTCATCTTAGGTTCACAGTAAGTACCTGGAAGTACACCTTGACCTTCAGGAAGACCACAAGCGCGACCAACCATTTTCTGAGCTTGAGTGAAGCCTTTACCCGTAGCAGCAGGTTGAACTGGCGCACGGAATAAAGTAGAAGCAGGAAGACCTAAAGCTTCACGCGCTTTAGTGGTCAAACCACGACCAACGATCAGGTTGATACGACCACCAGCACGAACTTCGTCTAGAAGAACTGGAGTTTTAAGTTCAGATTCAGCGATTTGCGCGCCGTCTTTGAACGCTGTTACTTTTGCAGCAGCATGGTCAATTTTAAGAACGATTTCGTCACCCATGTTCATGTTTTGAACATCGATTTCAACTGGAAGCGCACCAGCATCTTCCATGGTGTTGAAGAAAATCGGAGCGATTTTAGAACCTAAGCAGTAACCACCGTCTTTTTTGTTCGGGATGTGAGCGATCTCGTCACCAAAGAACCAAAGTACAGAGTTAGTTGCAGATTTACGAGATGAACCAGTACCAACAACGTCACCCACGTAAGCAACTTGGTTGCCTTTTGCGATGAGGTCTTTGATTTGGTTTAATGGACCAACTTCACCAGGAACTTCTGGGTTGATGCCATCACGTACGTTTTTCAACATTGCATTTGCATGTAATGGAATATCTGGACGGCTCCAAGCGTCTTGTGCAGGTGACAAGTCGTCTGTGTTTGTTTCGCCAGTTACTTTGAAAACTGTAAGTTTAATTTCTTCTGGAACATCTTTACGAGATGTGAACCATTCAGCATCAGCCCAAGACTGCATAACAGCTTGTGCATTTGCATTACCCGCTTTTGCTTTTTCTGCAACGTCATGGAAAGCATCAAATACAAGAAGCGTTTTCTTCAATGCATCAGCAGCTAGACCAGAAAGCGCAGCATCATCAAGTAATTCAACTAAAGGCGCAACGTTATAACCACCAAGCATAGTACCTAGTAAGTAAACCGCACGTTCTTTAGAAACTAATTTCGATGTCGCTTCACCTTTAGCCACAGCCGTCAAAAATGCAGCTTTAACGTATGCAGCTTGGTCAACACCCGCTGGAACACGGTTTTCAAGCAAATCAACTAAGAATGCTTCTTCGCCAGCTGGTGGATTTTTTAATAATTCAACTAGTTCAGCAGTTTGAGCATCGTCAAGTGGCTTCGGTGGGACTCCGAGTGCGGCACGTTCTGCAACGTGTTGGCGGTAAGCTTCTAGCACGGTGTTATTCCTCTTTTTAAAAATTTACCTGTGAATTCCTGCTTATAAAAGCTACACAAGCAATATGGACTGTCAAATTTTACTAAAAATCGCGTTAAAAGTTAATGCAAAGATCGTGTTTATTCGTGATGACCATTATTTTGTAAATAAATACTCATCAACTTTGATCATTTAACAGCAACTTTTTAGCTAACGCTTTTCATTTTACGTCGTATAGCTTCGCTCACTATTCAACAAAAAAACTTAAATAGCAAAGAAATTCTCCTATTATGAGAATTAAATAAAGAAAAATATCAAGATATTATGTTCTGTAAATTTCTCTTTGATTTTAACCATAAAAAAGGCAACAAATAAGTTGCCTGATTTTTTTCTACAAAAATATTCAACCTTAGTGGACTGTTGTACGCTTTATATACTGCTGATAAGCATCATGACCACCTTCGAACTTTATTTGCACTTCATCTTCATGCAACATCACATGTTCAGCACAAGCAAATGAAATTTTAACTTGATAAATTTTAGCCTGTTCATCAATCATTTCATGAAAAAAAACTTGATCACCTAAACTCAGTACATAATGACTTCCACCAATCACAGCAACACCTTGTGCATCCTCTAAGAGCAAGTCTGCATTGTGTAGATACGCAATAACTTCCATTTTCTTACTCCTTGGCTATGGCTATTTTTAATTTTCTATTTCTATATTTTATATATGCTTTTCACTTTTTATGCTAATCATATTTTATAACAACTTATGACAAGCTCTGTTCACATTTGTGATATAAGCCAATTCAGTGATAATGCTGTGTGATCTTGAAATACTGATTTAGAATAATGGACATTCAATCGCAGTATACACCTTGCCATCGACTCTACTTTTAACTTCACGACAACCTTCTGAATCTGTTTGTGCCTCTTGCAACATTGCAATGGCTTGCGGTACACCTGCTTCAGCAGCTTCTTGTATCAAACGATATGCTTTATCCTGATCTTTTTTCGTGCCGATAGCGTTGTAATACGCCAAAGCCAAATTTACTTTTGCTGTTGCCTCGCCAAGTTCAGCCGCTTTTTCCAATAACTCGACTGCTTTTTTATCATTTTGTTTTACACCATCACCACGGCTATACAGTGTTGCCAAGTTAGCATAAGCCAAAGCATTATTTTGTTTTATGCCTTTTTCTAAATATTCTACTGCTTTCTGATTGTCTTGCTTTACTCCTGTACCTTTGTAATACATCCAACCCAGATTATTGAGTGCAAGACCATGATTTTGTTTGGCAGCAGCCTCTGTCCACTTGATGCCCAGTTCAATATTTTTAGGTAAACGCTCCCCTGTTAAATAGTAACTTCCTAAGGTCGCTTGGGTCTGTGCATGTCCTGATTCGGCAACTTCAGTTAAAAGTTTTGTTGCTTCTGCAATGTCTGGTTTCGAGACATCTGTACGATGCAATAAGATCATACCCGTCATATATTTTGACTGTGTATCACCTAAAGCTGCCCCTTGTTTGGCATAGTACAGTGCTTTATTTTCATCTTTGGCAACGATTTCACCTTTGCCATAGATTACGATCAGTTGATGAATTGCTGCAAGATCACCTTGATCCGCTTTCTTGATCAGTTGTTGCGTAGATTTTGAAACAGCTTTTGAATCTGCATAACTGGACATAGAAAATCCCAGTAATAATGAAAAACTGAGTACATGAAAACATTGCTTAATTTGAGTAAATTGCATCATTGCCTTAATTTTCTAAATTTTTAAAAATTTATGTTAAATAATATAAAGATAGTTAGAATATTATTAAAAATAGTAGCGATCAGTTCAAGTTTTGGCTACATAAAAAAACCGTTCTTTTAGAACGGTTTATAATCAGGCATTTTTTTCGGGTCATGCGGTGTTTTTAAACATTGTTCATATGCTTGTTCTTTAAACTTTGTTTGTATTGCATCTTTATCTGCTTTTAATTCAGCATCAGACACAGCATAAATTTTTTCCAAATACTCAAGTACAAAACCTTTAGTTGTTGGATCTGTAACTTTATTTGCATACTCAACTGCTTCTTTCTTCGTAATCCCATTTTGACGATCTAATGTAATCGAACGGGCAGCATTACCAATACTTGTGCAATAGCCTTGCCAAATTTCTTCTGGAGTTGCAGGTTTCTTTTCTGCACAACCTGATAAGACCAATACTGTACCGAGTACAGCAAAGATAACTGACTTTTTCATAAATATCTCCTATCGCGCCTTATCATACTGAAATTCACTTCAATTTGGAGTTTTTCTTGTTATTTTCATTGCATTGAGTCAATATTTTTTTAAATTCGCCTGTTTTTAGCAAAGTAAAATCTAGGTATGCTTCACCTCGTATAACAATATTTTTCTAAAAAAAAAGGCTTTATAACGCGCTGTATAAAGCCTTTTTTACCCACATATTATTTGTTAGAAACGCCAATGATAGAACAAGTCAATTGCTTTTTCTAAAGATTGACTTGCTTCTAAATACAAACGTTTATTCATTTGATAACGTAATGTCAGTTTATTGACAGGTGTAAATACCCCTACACCATAACGAATATATAAGTCTGGCGTAATATAACCCGTTAAACTCACTTGTGTATCATCACCTGTGCCTTGAGCATCTAAAGCTAAACCACTTAAACCAAAAGTTTGACCAATTTGATTGGTAAATGCGCGAGTACCGCCTAAGCCTAAACTAATACCTGCTGCTGCAATGGTATTGTTGATATCAGACTTAAAGCCCGCCTCATTACTCAAACCACTATTTCCTTCATTAATACGTCCTGTAATTAGAGCATTCATTGCCTCTTGTTCAGACAATCCTGCATCATTATAAACTTGGATATTTGGGCTGCTTGCCGTGCCTGTAACACGTAAACCCACTGTACTTCCTGAGATGATCTTATTGGTATCTACGTCTAATGTTGGATTTGCCAAAGCACCATTAAAACGTGCAATCGCTCGATTTAAATCCAGTCTTTGCCCATAAGCTTCTATCGTTACTTTTTGACTCACACCAATCGCACCATTAGCACGCATTGCTGTTTCTAGACCACGCTGCGATAAATACACTCGCCCAACCAATGGAATACGACTATTAAAGCCTTGGAAAATCACTTTATTACCCAAACTGACATCAATATCAGCACGAATATCCCAAGGTTTTGCAGCCTTCAAAATTGCCAGTTGGTTATCACCTTCACGTACGATACGCACATCAGAAGAAACGTTGACAACTGTAGCACTTGACTCTGGCATTGAAATTAAAGCATTTGGAACATCAACTTTACCTTTGACCGTCACACGTTTACTTAATGGCAAAGCATCTAAGCTAATATCAGTATCCACTACAGCAGTAATTAATGGCGCTTGACGTACTAATAATTTGTCACCTTTAAGCACCAACTGGATACGTGGTTCATTTTTCCAATCAATATTTCCTGTTAGTTTCCCTACACCACGACCACTGTTAAATGCGCCATCAATACTGGCTTGGTTTTGTTGAATATTTGAATAAAACTGTATGTTTTTAAGGTTAATTGGTAGTGAAATCATGCTGAGCTCACCATTGACTACACGTAATGCACCATCAAAAGTAGGTTGTGATAATGTACCGCCAATATTTCCAGCCAAAGACAAAGTACCATCAATC
This sequence comes from Acinetobacter sp. R933-2, assembly GCF_030325485.1. Lineage (NCBI taxonomy): Bacteria > Pseudomonadati > Pseudomonadota > Gammaproteobacteria > Moraxellales > Moraxellaceae > Acinetobacter > Acinetobacter sp. R933-2. The sequence goes on along the minus strand of NZ_JACAIJ010000008.1, from coordinate 168,548 downwards.
TTGCGTACATCTGCAATAAATGGTTTAAGGATTTTTAATTGCACTTTATTAAAGGCAACCTCACCTTTCATTGCCTTCGCTTCTGAATATGGGTCAATCACTACACTTGCATAACCCGTACCGACATTAGGCGCTTTTAAATCTACTCGTGCTAATACACCTTGAGCAACACTTTTTACAATGACACTTGCTTCATCATAGTTCATGGATGTTGCAGGATCATCTGGGTTTTCTGCTGAAATTCCAATATTACCTTTGCGTGTAATTAATTTAGCATCAATTTTTGGTCGTGCTCCTTGTGCCCAAGCCGCTTTAGCATAACCATTTAATTCACCTGTTAATGCTAAACCTTCTGGCATAAAAGCAGCAAAATCAGTTAAATTTAAATTTTGTGTAAGAAATGACACATTACCTTTTGTTGGGCTTACACGTACAGGCTGATCAAAACATAGTTTGCTTTGCTTACTTGACCAACAATGCTGTCCAACATAGACCTCAGACTTTGCAGCAGTAAAAATAACAGGTGCAGCTTGATCTTGTAAAAGATGTGCGCGTACAGAGTCAAATTCACCTTTTTGAATTTGTCCTAACCAATCATTTTGTGCATTAAAGCCACCTGCTAACTGCACATAAAATTTTGAATAATAGTTCCAGCCTTGTAACTGCAATAAATGTGCTTTGCGCGTACCTGTTAAGGTGACTCCTGCATATTGAATTTGACGATTACCACTACGTAAATTGTCCATACGTGCCACCATTTTAGATGGTGTACTTTCAGATGTTGGCAATTCACCAATTAAACTAATTTTTTCAACACTTAGGCTATTATTAAAACCAAAATTATCAATTTTTAAGTTTGCTGTTGCACTTAAACGTGGTTGCGCTTGTAAGTTTAAATAGCCATAAGCTGTACCTCGTAACCCTGGATACAGCTCATAAAGTGCAGGAGCATTCACTTTTAAACGTAAATTTTGTGCATTTCCTGTCGCTTGAACTTGGTTCTGTGCATAAGACAAAAATAGGTTATTTGCTTCAAACTGTTGTGGCATAAAGCCTTTTTCATTTGAATTTAAGACTACAGCTAAGTTTCCTTTGCCGCGTAAAGGTTTATTATTAATAATACCTGCCAAATTCAAATTTTGAATATTGATGCGTTTCAAACGATCAGACCAAGTGCCTTGTGTCTTCACATTACCTGAAACTTCACCACGTACAGCAGAAACAAAATATTGTGGTTTAAAGCGCACTAAAGAAGCGTTTACATCCCAACCGATACCGTTACTGATATGAAGCAAACCATTTGCAGAAATTTTTCCAGCAATACCATCATGTTGTAAGTCAGCAATTTTGATCAGCTCAGGTGTGCCTGAAACACGAACTTTGAGTAAACCACTGCCTTGTTTAAATTGTGAAGCATTCAAAGTTCCATCGTAATTGACTGCAAAACCTTTAAAGCCACCACCTGCTTTTTCATCCTTTAAAATGATTGCAGCAGTACTTGTCCCTTTGAGTTGAATCGTTTCGGCTTTGGCTTGATCTGCCATTCTGCCCGTCAAATCAATCCCTGTTAAATGAATAATCTGTTGATTTGGTTTTGCATAACCATTGGCTTTAATTTGACCATTCAACAAGTTTACAGGTGCAGTTGCAAGCACTGCTTGTGGATTAAAATCTGTCGCATTTAAAGAAGCATTCCATTTTAACTGGCGCTTTTCACTTGGTAACTCTACAACGGCTTGTCCTGTTAAACGACCTTTAGCAGCAATATAGCTAAATGTAGGCACATGTAAATTATGACCTTTTAAATCTAATTGTGCATTGTATTGACCTGCAGGAAGCGATCCTTTTTCATGCTGGCGTACCACAGTTGCCACATGAACGTTTTGTTGCCCTTCAACCAGTGCCAGTTTAACTTGCCCACTCTCACTGCTCAGCCAACCAATATAAGGCACTGCACGATCAATATTTTTCCACTGCACGTCCATCAGCATGGGTTCAGGTGTTTTCTTTTTCTGCTCAGCTTGATCAAGCTTCAGATTCCATGCTTCATATTTATCAAAATCTACATTTGCAGTTAAATGCATTCCTTTTTGTAATGCACCTTTAGAAGCAATATTGGCATTTAAACTTGGAGGTAAAAAGTCTTGAATCGCTTGTGGTATCAACTTATCTTTAGGATTAATACGATCTAAACGCCCCTTAACATCCCATTGGACATGGTCTTTCCAACTCACTAAACCTGCGACATTTACTGCACCGCCCATCACCTGACCATTAAAATTTTGAATATTTAATTGCGTCATTAAATCAGTATGTGCCAAAGCACTATATTGACCTTGTGGAATATTTGCACCGCTTAGATTTGTATCTAACTCTAAATCTAAACCTTGAATATCACCTTTAAATTTTGCAATGCCCTGTTTAGCTAAAAGTTTTTGTTCAGGTAAAATAGGCAAATGGTAATTTTTTAAATTTAATGCACCTTGCATAGGTACATGTGGGCGCATAGGGTGTAATACCGCCCAACCTGTCAACAAGTCTGGTGTATGGGTGGCAACCCCTGCTTGAATGGTATCTAAACTGCCTCTAGCATGAATATAAACATCTTGCACATTTAAGCTTTTTAAGGCTGGTAAACTTACCACTGCTTTGGCTTTTAATGGATATTTCCCTTGAAAATCCATCGCACCTTCTGCATTTTTTACCAGCAAATATCCCATATCAACACGGGAATTTTTAAACTTAAGTGCAGTACCAGACCACAAAGCTTCTTCTAAATGAACATCATTAAAATCAATTTTGCTCGTTGCTGTCTGTATTTGTAAATGGTCTACATCTGCTTTGTCTAAACGTAATACAAAAGGCAGTTTTATTTCATTAAACTTAAAAGGTTCATCACTTGGCGGAGATTTACTAATGATTCTAAGATTACGAACATCTGCATGCCCCAGATGAATTTCTTTATCTAAAATTGCACGCCAACCTAAAGAGATATCAGCACGATCAATTTTTACATCAACTGCTGCGAGTGTCACAAGAATATTTTTTAAAATAATGCCTTGTAATAAATTTCCACCCTCATAATCATAATGGATAATTTTTTGACTTGCTGCGACACGATCTAATAAAAATTTACTACCTTTATCTGTCGAAAACATCACCACTAAAGCAGCTATCAGTAAAACAATGACCAAACCGATAGACAGCAGAATATTGCGTAATATATGCCGCTTTGGAGGTTCATGCCCAGTTTTTTGCTGAGGCTGTTGATCATTATTTTGAATATCTTGCTGCTTATCTTCAGCCATAACCATCCCAAATTTAAATTATTATGTCATTAAAGTTGTGAACCAATAAAGAAATGTAAGCGTATAGGCTTATCTGGATCAGAAATCCCAGAAGCAACATCTAGACGTATTGGACCAATCGGTGATTTCCAACGAATACCAACCCCAACACTATATTCAGGATCATTCGAAAATTTATCATTAAAAGCATTACCAACATCACTAAAAACCGCAGCACGCCAACCTTCTTTAAACTGATAATTATACTCTAAAGAGCCTATTGCCAGTGCCTGACCGCCTACTTTATAGCCATATTCTTCTGGAGATAAGCTTTTATAATCAAAGCCACGCAAACTTTGATCACCACCTGCAAAGAAGCGTAAGTTATAAGGTACTTTGGCAAAATCTTTAGCAAAAATATAACCCGTTTCTAAACCTGCAACAAATTGATGATCGTTATTTTCACCTAATGAATACAAGCCTTTCCATGTCGCATTGACAATTGCCATGTCTGTATCTGTTAATAAACTACTACTGCCCACTTGGACTTTATAAGATTGTTTAAAACCTTGTGTTGGATTTAAACGATTATCACTGGTGGTTTTTGAAGTTTCATAACCTAATAATAAAGATTCTTGTTCTTGGTTTGCACCAGGAATCAAAAAAGCATCTGGAATATTTTCAAGATCAACTAAACCCGATTGAGTCACACGATCTAAACGATAACGCACACCAAATACATGCTGCCAGTCTTTACGTGAGCCTTTAATAATACGGTCTGCCCCTGCAACAGCAGACTCAATCACAAGACTCATGTCATTACCAATACTGTCTCGCTCTTCACGCTCATATCCACCCACTAAACTAATATAATCATTGAGTGGATGTTTATAAGGAATATTATAACGACCATCAAATGATTGGCGTATCTGTGATAGCTCCATATTGGCATCAAAAGAATGACCTAAATGATTAACAATGGCACGGCGATACTGCCCACGTAAACGTACCCCTGTATCTGTTCCATAACCAATACCAGCTTCTAAACTATTCAAACGATCCGCATTTAGAGTCACAATAACAGGAATGATTTTTTCCTCACGTGCCTTTTCTTGTAATAGCTCAGTTTCCGATTGTTTTACTTCTTGTTGTTCTTGTATCATACGTGCATTAGGGTTCATCTCAGCACTATTTGCCCCTGCGAACTGATTTTCATCCACAACATTTTGCGTCACTTCTGTCGCTGAATGGTGTATTTTTTTACTCTCAGTTTGGTCGGCAAATGCTGCCTCTGAAATTTTTTCTTGGTCGACTAAAGCTTGTAAATCAGGAGGTAACTCTAAAGGTTTTTCAATAGGATCTGGTTTAACAGCATCAACCAAAGTGTAATTAAAATAACGTGAATTGGTTAGGTTATTTGCTAATGAGTTTACACGCCAAGCGGTATAGTCGGCGCCCGCTTTCCATGGCGCCATCGACTGCAACACTTTCAAATCAATCGGGAGAGGTTTCGTTGGGTCACTCATTCTAAACTCAACTTCACCGAGTTTATATCGCTCTCCCGTTTCATAACGTAAGTTAATATCTGCTTTATTCTGCGGTTGTTTCACTTTTACATCGTGTAATCGCCAATAGCTGTCAAAGAAACCATTATTCGTTGCAGCATCAACAATACGTGTTTTTGTCGCTTCATAAGCACCATGATTTAAAATGTCGCCAACATCTTGTTCAGGTAAAACTCGAATGACTTGTAATTGAGCTAAATTTTTCCCTGCACCAGAGAATTCTATATTTTGTTCTTCGATTAAAACAGGATCATTGGCTTCTACAATAACTTTAACTTTATTTTCACTCATTTCTTGAAATTTAAACTTCGCATTATAATAACCAACAGCTTGTGCTGCTTGATTTGATAATGTTCTAAGCTGAGGAACTGCCGCATTAAAATCAGAAAATGCTTCCGTTGTAAAACTCGAAAGTTTTGCTTTGATATTATTGGCTAATATCGTTGGCGCACCTTCAACCTCCGCACTGATACGCTCTACTTTTGCAGTATCAAATTTTGCTGGACGAATACTATAAAGAATACGCTTAAAAATATTGGCTTCTTTCTTCGGCTCTTGATCTTCAACGCTCATGTCAGACAAAGTCCGACCAGACTCGTTGGCTTCAACCACAATTTTATTGTCTGCACGAATAGAGCGAATTAGCTCATTGACGTCCTTCACATCTGTAGGTGCTGTGGTAATTTCAGAAATTTCTTGTTGTGTTGCATCATTTACCGTAATTTCAGGTGCTTGAGCCACACCACTTCGAAAGTTTTGTGCTTCGACTTTGGCTTCTTCTGCAACCTTAAAAATTTCATTCACTAAAGCACTATCAACATTATTTTCAGGTAGTTCTTCTAATTGTTCAAATTCGATCGGCTTAAAGTCGTTTAAAGTTGCAGGATTTTGCTCTTGCTGTTGCAGCATTTCTACACTATCTACAGCGACTTTATCCTGATTGACTTCCTTGATTCGTTCATCAATTTGGTCAATTTTTTCTTTGCCTAGACCTTGCTGTTCGGCTGCATTTTCAAGCTGTTTTTGCGTATTTCCAGCCAACGTTTGTGAGCGCGACTCCACATTTTTGGTCTCTAAGGCATGGGAACTTTGTGCCGCACAAACACTCAAAAAAATACTCGCACACAACAGTTTATTTAGATCATTTGTGTTAAAAATGCCATACATACAATGTGCAAGCATAGATTTTTTAAATTTGATTTTTGCTAGCATAGCAAGCTCTAAACACCATAATATATAAATGGAAAATAAGAGTAATGAAAGTTCCCAAAACCAACTGAAAACACTTGGCTTTTCACATTATCTTGGACGTTAAAAATATCATACATGATTTTGCGATATAGTTACCAAATGCTCACATTTCTTAATATAACTTAAATGAATGGCTTACTGAATGGAAAAAAATGAACATATCTTAGGAACTCGACGTTTTTTGCCCATGTTCCTCACCCAGTTTTTTGGTGCATTAAATGATAATGTTTTCAAAGGCTCATTACTACTTGTCATTACCTATGGTTGGATTCATTTAAATGGCACCTCCATCAGCACTTTAAATAATCTTGCGGCATTGTTATTTATTTTACCGTATTTTATTTTTTCTGCGACAGCAGGACAAATTGCCGATAAATATGAGCGTTCCTTTTTAGTTCGTGCAATTAAAATTCTTGAAATTTTCATTATGCTGCTGGCAACCGCAGGTTTTTTAATGGGCAATTTATGGGTTTTATTATTTGCCCTCTTTTTAATGGGTACTCATAGTACATTTTTTGGTCCTATTAAATACGCTATTTTGCCTGAAATTTTAAAACCCAATGAATTAATGTCAGGTAATGCTTTATTTCAATCAGGTACCTCAATTGCTATTTTATTAGGAACGATTATTGGTGGCGCTGTTATTTCAGTTTCAGCAGGCAATTTACTTTGGATTAGTTTAACTGTCATTATTATTGCTGTACTTGGTTTTATTGCCAGTCGTTTTATATTAAAACAACCTACTCTAAATAATGACTTAAAAATTGATTGGAATTTTTTTCGCACCAGTTTTCAAACTATTAAATATGCAAAAAGCTTACCTTTAATTTTTTTAGTTTTATTAGGAAATTCTTGGTATTGGTTTTATGGTGCTACCTATTTAACTCAGATTCCACAAGTGACTTTGCAGAACTTACATGCCAATGAAAATGTTTCTAGCTTATTATTAACTTTTTTTTCTGTTGGTATTGGTATTGGCTCATTGTTGTGCCGTAAGTTTGGTGGCAGTGAAGTGAATATTAAAATGGTGCCCATTGGTGCAATCGGTTTGACTTTATTTGCATTTTATTTTGCAGCAAGTTTAGCTTTTATTCCAACACATACAGGTGATTTAATGGGAATTGCCCAAGTCTTCCAAGCAGGTTGGGCATATTATCATGTGATGTGTGCTGTAACATTATTGGGGGTTTGTGGTGGTTTTTATATTGTGCCTTTATATGCCATGATGCAAGCATATGCACCTAAATCCCATCGTGCACGTGTTGTTGCTGCCAATAATATTTTTAATGCAATTTTCATGGTTTCATCTGCAATATTCTCTATAATTATTTTAAGTGTACTCAAACTTGATATTAAAATACTCTTCAGTATCACTGCGATTTTAAGTGGTTTATTTTGTATTTGGTTACTCATACGCTTAAAACCATTACTTGCAACAACCCAAATTACTTTGGAGGATTGACATGCGTCATTACACGGGTATCGACAAATTTATTCATTCTTTTGATCAAGCCCTAAGAAGCTTAGTGCCAGGAACAACCTCTGCACAACGTGAGAATCCTTCAGTCAATACCGAAACTAAATTGGCAGTAAGCGAAGCGCGTCATGTTGCGGGTTTAATGCGCGTTAATCATAGCGGTGAAGTGTGTGCTCAAGCGCTCTATCATGGGCAAGCATTGACTGCAAAACTTCCTAATGTACGTCGTGAAATGCAAGCTGCTGCACTTGAAGAACAAGACCATTTAGCTTGGTGTGAAGACCGTTTAAAAGAGTTAGATAGTCATACAAGTTTGCTGAACCCTGTTTGGTATGGCTTATCTTTTGGTATGGGTGCATTAGCAGGAATCGCAGGCGACAAATATAGCTTAGGATTTGTCGCTGAAACTGAACGTCAAGTGAGTTTGCATTTACAACATCATATCAGTCAATTGCCACCTCAAGATGAACGCTCGCGTAAAATTTTGGTGCAAATGAATGAAGATGAACTGCATCATCGTGATACTGCTTTAGATGCAGGTGGTGTCAACCTCCCGATCCCTGTCAAAATTACGATGACGGCTATTTCAAAGTTAATGACTAAAACCAGTTACTTCATTTAGTTTTTAAGATTTATTTTCTTATAAATAGAGTCTAATCCTAGGCTCTTTTTTTATTCAAAAAAAATTTTGCACCAAAAGTGATCAGATGTGTTTTTCAACTGCTTTTATTTTAAGCATTTCATACAAAAATACATAAAAAACTTAGAAAAATACCTAATATCAGGGATATCTATAAGCCTAGAATACAGGCACATTATATAAAACAAATTATTAGAGAAATTTTATGGTTAATAATGAGTTAAGTTTACCTGTTCCTGTAATTATTGTGGAGGATGAACCACTCATACAAATTCGTTTGAAAGAAATCCTACTAGATATGGGATACCATAAAGAAAATTTATTATTTGCTACAGACTTAGCACAAGCCAATTCACTTTTAGAAAAGCATTCTGCTTCTTTTGCATTGGTAGATTTAGGTTTGCCTGATGGAAATGGAATCGACTTTATTAAAACCCTAAAAAAATATGATCCGAGTATTTTGGTTTTGGTGGTTTCTGCATGGAGTACTGAGGATGTCATTTTAAATGCCATTAGTGCAGGAGCAACAGGTTATGTCCTCAAAGAACGGGATAATTTAGAAGTCATGTTATCTATTCGTAGTGTGTTACGTGGCGGTGCGCCAATTGACCCATTTATTGCCCAAAAAATTTTAAAAAAATTGCAAATTGATACCTTAGCAACACAGTCTAATCATCCAAGCAATAAAGAAAAAACTGAAGTATTATCAAAACGTGAACAAGAAATTTTAATTTTAGTTTCTCAAGGTCTAAGCAATAAAGAAATCGCTGATTTATTGTCACTTTCACGCTATACCATTGAGTCACATATTAAACATATTTATAGAAAACTTGCTGTTTCAACACGAATTATGGCTGTAGATGCAGCACGTCATATGGGGATCTTAGATTGAACTCAGGTGTTTTCTCATGGCTGTTCCTGATCTTTTCTAGTCTCTGGATCATGTCTAGCCATGCGTCTACACCTTTAAATAACGCAAGCAATGCTCATTGTCATTTTAAAATTTTAAGCACTCAAGTTGCCCAAGTATCTCATTATAATGATCCTGTGCCGCAGACAGGATGGAAAACTGTGGTACTGCCGCATAATTGGGATATGGACTGGAGAAATTATTCAGGCACGGCATGGTATAAAATTATTTGGCAAAGACAGTGTGCATCTAAACTTGATCAACAACAACCTGCCGCATTCCTCATCGACCGTATTAATATGGCAGGTGCTGTTTATCATAATGGCGAATTACTTTGGCAAGATGAATCTTTAGTAGAGCCATTATCTCGTAGTTGGAATATGCCACGTATGTGGACGCTACTCGCATCGACCATTCATACAGACCGCAATGAAATTTTAGTGAAAGTTGTGGGCGTACATACTCAAGCTTCTGGAATCAATAACATTGAATTTAGTTCTGTAGATGATATTACTCAATTATATAAACGATTGGTTTTAGAACGACGCAGCACCTATGTGATTAATCTGATTATTACTTTAGTTTTAGGTTTAATGGGGTTATTTATTTGGTTATTTCGCCGTAAAGAATCTGCTTTTGGCTGGTTTGCATTAACCTCATTTTTTTGGATTGGATTCATTAGTAATATTTTAATGACAAAACCAATCCCTTTAACAGATACATTAATGACAGCACGTTTAAATCTTATTTTATTGCTGGGTTATGTTTATTGTTTATGCTTATTTTCATGGCGTTTTGCACACAAAAATTTTAAAAAAACTGAATATTTTCTTTTAGGGTTAACCATTATCTTTAGTGTAATTCTTTTTATTACACCTGTTGTCTATTTAAGAGAGGTTAGCCTATTTTGTTTTCTCTATAGTTGTACTGTTTTTTTAAGTAATTGTTTATTTTTTCAATGGCTCGCTTTTAAAAATCGAAATGCAGAAGTGTTATTTTTAGCTGCTATTTTTTTAATTTTTATTATTATTGCGATTCATGATTTAACAATTCGACATGTTGATATTAACGCTTTTTTTTGGACACCTTTTGCTGCACCATTTACCAGTTTAGCTATTTCTTGTATTTTGGCTTGGCGTATTGCACAAAGTATTAATCAAGTCGAATTATTTAATCAAAACTTAAGCCATACAGTTGAAAAAGTAACCGTTGATTTAGAACATTCCTTAAATAAAAAATATCAATTAGAAATCAATAATATTCGTTTACAAGAGCGACTAAACTTATCACATGAATTACATGATGGACTGGGTGGCTCTATTTCTCGTTCTATGATTTTACTTGATCTAAATGAGCATGTTGATAAAGCTCAAATGATGTCCATGTTAAAACTATTACGCAATGACTTACGTCAAGTCATAGATATGGGTTCTAGTGTAGGCGCAAAAATCCCTGACACACCGATTTTATGGGCAGCCCCTATTCGGCATCGTTTTGTACAAATTTTTGAAGAAATGGATATTGAATCTATTTGGCAAATTCCACCGACATGGGTGACTACACCAGCCCCTTTACAGTGTTTAACGCTCGCACGGGTTGCTGAGGAAGCACTAAACAACATTGTCAAACATAGTCAAGCGAGTCTAGTTCAAGTGTCTTTAATTGAAATAGAAAATCATATTTTAATTTTAGAAATTCAAGACAATGGGTGCGGTTTTGACCCACTAAGTGTGCAACAAGGCTTTCATGTTGGCTTACAAAGCATGCAAGTTCGAATTAAACGCTTAGGGGGTGAGTTTGAAATGCATTCTACTCAAGGTGAAACGACCATTCGGGCAACTTTACACATTTTAAAAGATCTTTCATCTCATTCACTTTCATAGAGATCAAAGATTAAATAAATCAAGAGTTATGGCTTATATGCTTCAACAGTATGTTCTTCAGGTGCAAACAAATCGCTCATTGAAAAAGATATGGGTTTGTCACTGCTTCATATTCTTGTTTTTCATTTTTTTCTTTATTTCTAAAACAAATGCTGTCCCTATTTCCCCTACAATTCAAGATAGTTGTACCGCTAAAATCGAGAAAATAAGCGTTGCTCAAGGTTCAGGGCAAACTGGAGAATCTTTCCCCCAATCAGGTTGGCGTAATGTTGAAAAACTACCCGACTATTGGTCTAAAGAATGGAAAAACAATCAAAAAAGTGCATGGTATAGCATCGACTGGACATATCTTTGCCCAACCAATACCCATACTGCACAACAGCTTGTCATTGAAAATATCAACATGGCTGCACAAATCTATTTAAATGATGAACTGATTTATCAAGATCAATATTTAACAGACCCTATATCACGAAATTGGCACTTACCACAACAATGGTTATTGCCCGCTGCAAGTTTAAAATATGGGAAAAATCAACTGATTATTCATGTCATTGGCGTCCCTACACAAAAAGCAGGTTTAGGACGCTTATATATTGGATCGCCACAAAAAATGCAGCCAATTTATCAACATCATCTGACTGAGAAACGTACACTCACTATTCTCAATATTATGATTAATTTAGTTATTGCTCTGTTATGCATATTGGTTTGGTTATTTGATCGTCGTAATAAATCGTTTATTTGGTTTTCTATTTTAGGTTGTTTTTGGACGATGTATTTAATCATCGCGATGTATCCTAAACCGATTTTTCATTTAAATAATTTACAAGTTGATCAACTTCATCTCATTGTTTTCTGTTTTTATGTGACTTTTAGTTGTATTGCGATTTGGCGATTTGCTAAGCAAAAATTTATAGTCATCGAAAGAGCATTATGGGCTTTTGTTGCAATCAGCAGCATGACGATTTTGTTTACACCCGAACATTTTCAACCTGTGATTCATCAAGTAATTTTTGTACTTGCAGTGCTGATTTTTGTCTTAAAATGTATAACTTATCCTTATATTGCCTATCGTTCAAAAGTTCCTGAAGGTTATTTTTTAGCATTTGTACAAATTTCATTTCTTCCTATCGCCTTTAATGATGCTTATTACATGATGACACTTGAAGGCAGTGTTCTCTCTCCATACACAGCACCGATTACCAGTTTATTTATTGGTTTTGTATTGGCTTTACGTTTATCAAACAATGCCAAACGAATTGAGAATTTTAACAAAACGCTAGAAGATACAGTGCGAAATGCACAGTCTGAATTATCAACTTTGCTGAACCAGCAACATGCCCTCGCCTTAGACAATGTTAAATTACAAGAAAGAATCCATTTGGCACAAGATTTACATGATGGTATTGGAGGATCAATAGTTCGCTCCATTATTTTAGTTGACCATCATGAACATATTGAAAAACAACAAATGCTGTCTATTTTAAAATTACTACGCAATGATTTGCGTCAAGTGATTGATACCAGTGCCAGTTTGGACACCAAAACCCCCGAAAATCCTATTTTATGGGTGGCTTCTATTCGGCATCGTTTTGTACAAATTTTTGAAGAAATGGATATTCAGTCCACATGGACTGTCGCACCAACATGGGTGATTACGCCCACTCCCTTACAATGCTTAACCCTCTTGCGTGTTGCTGAAGAAGCTTTAACGAATATTGTCAAACACAGCCATGCAAACTGTGTTGAAGTTAAATTACAACAACATCAACAACAACTTATTTTAGAAATACATGATAATGGACAAGGTTTTGACCCACTTCTTGTACAGCAAGGCTTTCATGTTGGTTTGCAAAGTATGCAAGTTCGTGTGCAACGTCTAAGAGGTCATTTTGAAATCCAGTCCATACCAACCTCGACTTTAATTCGTGTCATTCTTTATTTATAAAAGTAAAAATAAAAAAGAGAGCATTACACTCTCTTTTTCAGTTATGTTTATATTTTATTTCGCTGAGAAAATTTGCCCTAACCAATTCCATAAAGCTGCAAAAAAATCAGCGATGGTAGAACCTGTCTGATTATTTCCATTTCCTTGATTATGGTCAGGATCCTGTGTATTTCCTCTTAGATCTAAATCAACAATAATCGGATCGTGATCAGATGAGCGATAGGCATCAGCAGCATAGAAATCACGCTTCTGCTCATCTGTTTTATATTCTTCGTTATAATCCAGTGCTGTAGGCTCGTCAGCATTAATATGCCATGCAAATGCACGTCTTACCCGTGGATATAAATCTTGATCAGCAATCGCATGATCTAAATTTCCTGCACCACCATAACCATTGGCATCACTTGCCACACCAAAAACATAACTATAAGCCGTCTTAGCTTGACCGATTTTTTCATCATTTAATAAAGCTTTATAATTGGCTTTTTCAAGTTCTAAAATAGGTGCTTCTTTGGCGTAGCTATTAAAATCCCCCACCAATAAATAATGAGGATTTGGTACTTTGGTTGGATTGGTGGCAATCCATTGACTCAATTTTTGTACCGCAGTTAAACGTGTTTGATTATAACAACCCTGCCCATCATTTTGGTCGAGATCCAAACCTGTTGCACCATCACAACGTTTTGATTTTAAATGATTTGGAACAATTGTAAATTTCTTACCACCATTTACAGCCTGAAATGTTTGTGCCATTGTCACACGATTCATTTGCGTTGCATCATCATAAATGACAGCATCTTTTACAGGTTTCACACGTTTAGCATTATAAATAATCGCAACAGCAATCGCATCGCTACCTAATTTTGCTGAATGAGGTGGAATCACATATTTCCAATCAGCACCCAAAGCTTTCGTTAAGTAAGTAACTGCACTATTTTCAGCATAGCCATTATTTGCAATTTCCATTAAGCCATAAACATCAGCATCAATTTGCTTTAAAGCACTGATAATTTTAAGATGTTGTTTATCAAATTCAGCTTGTGAGCTAGCACCACGTTCTGTAGGAAAACCTTTTTCTGCACCATTATCATAATTTAGGACATTAAAAGCAGCGACACGAATCTGTTGTTTTTCTTTCGCAATCACACCTGAGCGCAAATTACTGTCCTGAATTACTTCAGGTGCTGTATGACCTTGAATAGGTTGAATACGCCATGCATTAAAACGATATTCTAAAATACCCTCAACATTTTTAAGTTGATACCCTGAACGCAGGGTATTTTTAGCATTAAAATACTGTGGCAACCAAGGGGTTCTGTTTTGATTATTAAAACCATCATCTAAAATGATTTTTGAGAGCAAGTTTTGTTTTGCTAACTGAATCGCTTCAGGAGATTTTGCTGCAAATAAATTTGTTGGAATATACAAACGCCCAAGACTTAAAGACAAATCTCCATAACGCCCATAGCTATAGTTTTCACTCACTGTTAATGTTTGAGGCAATCTGACATACATCCCTTGATAGCGCTTTGGTACATGACCTGTACTTGAGTTTAAGTCTGTAAATGGCAGAGTTAAACTTTGTGGGCTAACTAAACTCGCTGCATCAGTATTACACGTTTGAATATTACTGCTGAGTTGATCAATCTGTAATTGGTTTTGATAATTACTTAGGCGTCCTCTAAGAATAACTTCTTCACCAACTTTGCCCCCAGTTATATGACTGCTTGTAGGAACATAAACAAAAATCGCATTGCTTACGTCAGCTTTGGCTTTACTGTCCGCAGTTTGTACATAAAAACCTGAAAAACCATCTTGATAACGATAATCTGCGGTGATTACACCACGAATAATATAATTTTGATTTTGCTGTGCTGTTTGTAAATCAGCAATAGGGATATCTGTTGCATTACAACTTATAGACGTTACAGGTGGTGTTACTGTCCCTGTTAAATAATTTGAAAAAGCGTTGCGATCTGTCCATGCTGTCCATGACTGATCTAAATTAAAATTTGCAGTACTCTCGATACTCACAACATTATTTTGTGTTTCTATACGTTGAAAGCTATTTGCTACACTCTTAACTGCTGTTCCCCAGCCACCCTCAGGACGCTCTCCGACACGACCAAAACGGTCTACAGGCACTCCTCGATAAAGTAGAACTAAAGCATCATCACCATTAAAAGATAATCCTGCAACTTGATTGACCTGATCACCAATAGCTGCTTTTAACTCTGAACGACCAATGACGAACTTCTGCTGACTTGGCAACTCACCTTGTAATGTAACTGTTAAGGTTTTAATTGTACCGCCATTACTAAATTGTTGGATTTCATAATCTGCTAAATTCACTTTACTGGCATCAGGATTATAAATTTCTAGACCTTTGCGATTGGCTGACCCGTCAATATATTGGCTAAACATCAATTGTGCATGGCTTGAAAAAGAACAGCTCAGCAGCGTTAAACTGAGTGCAAGTGTATGTGGCTTGAATAATTTCATGATTTGAACATTTTTTGTTTAAATTAAATTCAGCTTAGTTTTCATACATGACATCGCCATGAATATTTCATGACAATTCCAGCTAAAGTGTTCACATTACACTTTTTTATGCTTGAATTCTCTATAAAAGGTTTGACTTGAAAAGTAGAGTACTTAAAATAGCGCTTTTGTATTTTTGGTAATCCCCAAGCTTATGTCAAACGATCAAATTGGAGCGCAAGTTGTAGAGTTAGACAATTTGCACGAGCACCGTGAAATTGTGACTTTTATGCGTCGTTCTGCGCCTCTAAATACTTCACAACGTTCTGCGCTTGAACAACATCGTGATTTAATTTTGGAATACCCTGTTGGTGATTTACGCCAACATTTTCCACATCCTGAACGCCCACTTACTGTTGAAATTGGATTTGGTATGGGACGTTCGTTAGTACTCATGGCAAAAGCCAATCCTGAACGCAACTTTATTGGTATTGAAGTTCATGTTCCGGGTATTGCACAATGTGTCTATGAAGCAGGTATGGCAGAACTAAGCAACTTACGTGTTTTAGATGCAGATGCAATCCAAGTATTACGCGAAATGCCAGACAATAGTATCAATACCATTCAATTATATTTCCCTGATCCTTGGCAGAAAAAGCGTCATTTCAAACGTCGTTTTGTTTCACATGACCGCATGCCTCTTGTTGAAGAAAAACTAGAAATTGGGGGAGCTTTCCACGCTGCTACTGACTGGGAACCTTATGCTGAGTGGATGCTTGATGTTCTTGACAACCGTCCTCGCTTAGAAAATTTAGCAGGTAAAGGCAATAGCTACCCACGTCCTGAATGGCGTCCTCAAACTAAATTTGAGCGTCGTGGTATTGAAGCAGGTCACAAGATCAATGATTTTCTTTTCAAGAAAATAGATTAATGCTTTGGCAATGATCTATTGCCTAGAAATGATATAAGGTGATCAAGCTCAGTTGATCACCTTTTTTAATTTTATAACCATTCAAATGAGATTTCAATCTCATTTTTTAGAAAAACTTAAATTAAAACAATGCATCTTTAAAAATTTAAAAAATCACAATGGCAAATCACTCCATTCATTAATGGAATTTTAAATTAATTATTACATTGAATAATATATGTTGTGCCTTTAATATTTTTAAAGCCAATAAAAATCTGAATATTTTTATTAGGTTATTTAAAACAAAAAGGAGCAAAAACTTGATTAACTCTGGACGTGTTAAATCGACGAAGGATCGTACAGCTTTTAAAAAAAATGTAACGGTGAGTTGCCTCAGCATAGCTGCATTATTGCTATCTGCCTGTAATTCATCATCTACACCGAGTACTCCCCCTGAAACCAGTAAAACCATTTCGATCAAACGAGATCAATATGGTATGCCGCATATTTATGCAGATGAAACCTATGGTTTATTTTATGGTTATGGATATGCGATTGCTACAGATCGTTTATTTCAAATGGAAATGTCTAAACGTACAGGCTGGGGTACGACAGCAGAAGTCTTAGGCAAAGAATATCTTGCTTTTGATATTGCTACACATAGTCGCTTTGATCCTGAATCAATCCGCCAACAACTCGACAAACTTTCTCCTGAAGATAAAGCCATTTTTGATGGTTATGCCGCAGGCTTTACACGTCGCGTTCAAGAAGTCATTGCCAATCCTGAACTTATGCCGAAAGAATTCATTGACTATGGTTTTAAACCATCAGAATGGAAGTCTGAAGATATCGCTATGGTTTGGGTTGGACTGATTTTAAATCGCTTCTTTGCATCAAGTTCTGAAGTTGCAAATTTAGATTTATATACAGAGCTACAAAAAGCCAAAGGTGCTGAGGAAGGAAAGAAAATATATAATCAATTGCGTTGGCTCAATGACCCTACCGCCCCAACCATTGTAGATACTGAAAATTCTCCATTAAAAGCTCAGGCTCAAATCAGTAAAAATTTAAAACCCATCTCAAGTTATAGCGCACAAAGTTATATGCAACAAATGCGTTTAACTATGGGAAATGGTGTAGTTAATGATGTACCCACTGCAAGTAATGCATGGGTGCTAAATGCAGATAAGACGCAAGAAGGTCAAGCAGTTTTATATAATGCACCACAACAAGGTTGGTATACACCTGCAATTACCTATGGCATAGGATTACATGGTGCAGGTTATGATTTAACAGGTATTACGCCTGTGGGCTTACCTGCAATTTTATTTGGTACAAATGGCAAAATCGCTTGGGGCTCTACTGTTGGCTCTTTAGATACCAATGATATTTATCAAATTCAGCTTAACCCATCTAACCCTAAAGAGTATTTGTATCAAGGGAAATATATTCCTTTTGAACATAAACAAATCAAAATTAAAGTTTTAAACCAAGAAGATCATCTTCTTGATGTCTACAAAACCAAACAAGGTTTTGTCAGTAGTTGGGATCAAAGCAATCATACTGCCTATGCGACACGTCGCAGTTGGGAAGGACAAGAAATTGAAACCTTACTCGGTTGGGCAGAAGCAGCCAAAACAACCAATTGGAAGGACTTCTTAACCCAAGCTTCACGTGTTGCGGCATCTATTACATGGTTTTATGCAGACACGCAAAATAATATTGGTGTAGCAGCACTTGGACGTTTACCTATTCGCCCGACTAACCAAAATATTCAGTTACCTGCGGTTGGTGATGGCTCAATGGAATGGCAAGGATTTTATGATTTTTCAAAAAATCCGCAGCAATTAAACCCAGCTAAAGGCTATATTGCGAGTTGGAATAATAAAGCCTATAACAACTTATTCGCTGATTCTTCTAACTTTTCTTATGTCGATCGCGTGAATGAAATCTTAGAACCATTAAAAGCCAAAGAAAAATTTAGCCAACAAGACATTTGGGAAATCAATCGTATTTCATCACGTTCTGATTTAAATGCGCGATATTTCATTCCAGATATGATTAAAGTTGCCAAAAGTGAACATGCATCTGCTTTGGCACAAAGTATTGCCCCATTACTTGAACAATGGGATATGAAATTAAACCCAGATAGTACAGGAAAATATTATCAAGGTGCAGCACCAACAATTATGCGTGCATGGTTAGATCAAATGATCATTTTGGTGTTAAAACCAAATCTGCCTGCTACAATTTATCAAAAATATACCGATACTTTATATCCTGTACAAAATGATCCGCGCAGTGCCCAACCTGCACCAGCATCTAAACTGATTTGGAATGCCTTACAAAAAAATGCAGGCGTTCCACAACAAGTTGACTTTTTAGGAGGTGAAAACCCTGATCATGTTGTGTTAAATGCGCTTGAGTTAGCCTTAAAACAACTTAAAACACAATACAAATCAGAAAATCCAAATAACTGGAAAACGCCAGTTGCCAATATGCACTTTTCTGCAAAAAATTCAGTGGGTATTCCTTGGGCTGATTTAAAATCAGAACAGCAATTATCAACTTATAGTAATGCAGGAAGTGCGAGCTTCAAGGTGGTGCTCAGCCCAAATCAAGTGTCAATGTGCTCAGTCATTGCACCGGGTCAAAGTGGTTTTGTACATAAAAATGGTCAGTTAGATGCACATTTTGCAGATCAATTGGCTTTATTTGAAAGCTTTAACTGTAAGCAAGACCCTGTGAGCAAAAAGCAAATTTCTGAAGCGACAAAATCAGAAATCACACTAACATATTAATTTAGACAATAAAAAAGTGGCGTTTTATACGCCACTTTTTCTCACCAACACGAAAGTATATTAAGCATCATTTTCAGCAAGGCAAATATTTAAAATACCATCTAATTCATCTAAAGAATTATAGCTGATGACCAATTTACCCTTTCCTTGCTTGTTATAGTCAATTTTGACATTGGCACTAAAACGTTCAGACAATTTTTGAGTCAATTGCTCAACATCAGGCGCAATAATCTTGGTTTTATCTTGCTTAGGTGTATTCCAATCTCGAACGAGTTGTTCTGTTTGACGTACAGATAAACTTTTTTCTATGACAACTTGTGCAATATGCAGTTGATCTTTGGCTTTCAATGTCAAAATTGCACGTGCATGCCCCATATCAAGGAAGCCTTGTTGCATAAAATCTTTGATTTCTTCAGCCAAACTTAACAAACGCAATAAATTACTGACTGTAGTACGTGCCTTGCCCACCGTATCTGCAATTTCTTGATGACTTAAACCAAACTCTTCGTGAAAACGCTGCAACGCCATCGCTTGATCAATTGGATTTAAATCTTGGCGTTGAATATTTTCAATGAGTGCTAAAGCAATCGCAACTTGGTCATTTAACTCACGAACAATGGCAGGAACTTCAGTTAAACCAGCGAGCTGCGCTGCGCGCCAACGACGTTCACCTGCAATGATTTCATATGGATGCTTTTCATTATCAATCGGGCGAATGACAATAGGTTGCATCACACCATGTTTTTCAATAGATGCCGCTAACTCTTGTAGGTCTTCTTCTTTAATGAAGCGACGTGGTTGATATTCACCACGCGTCAATAAATGCACATTAATATATTTAAACTGACCCAAATCCAATGTTTGTGACTCAAGTTGTAATCTTTCTTTTTGAATAGAGCCTAATAATGCGTCTAAGCCACGACCTTTCGCCAAGCCTCGTTTTCTGGTGGTCATGCTTTCGTTCCTTTTTTCAATTTACTCTTTTTTAAAATTTCAGCTGCTAAATTTAAATAAGCAACTGCACCTTTAGAGCTTTTCTCAAAATAAATAATCGGTAAACCATGCGCTGGTGCTTCTGCTAAGCGTACATTACGTGGAATGACGGTTTCATAAAGTTTGCGACCAAAATACTGTTCAAGCTCAGCAGATACATCACGTGTTAATGCATTTCGAGCATCATACATTGTCCGTAATACACCCTCAATTTCTAAACTTGGATTCAGTGCTTGCTGAATTTTATCAATCGTTTGTGTTAAATCAGCCAAACCTTCCAAAGCATAGTATTCGCATTGCATTGGAATCAAAACACTGTCCACAGCAGCCAAAGCATTCACTGTGATCAGGCTTAAACTTGGCGCACAATCTACAATGATATAATCAAATTGATCTGCTACTTCTTGCAAAGCATGACGTAAAATAAACTCACGCCCCTCATGTTCTGCAATGGCTAATTCTACACCTGCCAAATCACGATTTGAGCCTAAAACTTTATAGCCCACTTCTGATTTTGCAATTGCATTTTCAATCGACACTTCACCTAACAATACATCAGTGATTGAATACAATAAATCATTTTTTTGAACACCTGAACCCATTGTGGCATTGCCTTGTGAGTCCATATCGACCAATAAAACGCGTTTTTTGAGTACTGCCAATGAAGCAGCCAAATTGACAGCCGTTGTGGTTTTACCTACGCCACCTTTTTGGTTTGCAATTGCGATAATCTGAGCCATGGTAAACCCCAATTCCTAAGATGAATTAAATTTGTTTTAATAAAAGTAAATGACGTTGTTCGTCTAAACGTGGAACACGCAATTCAATAATTTCGCAACTAAATTGGTTTTTTAACTGTTCCACTTCATCTTCAGGAATTAAACCTTTCATCGAAGCAATGACACTGCTTTCATGCATAAATGGAGCTGATGCCGTCACAAAATCAGTCAATGATGCAAATGCACGACTGGTAATCACGTCAAATTTTCCTAATGCTTGAATACTTTCAGGGTTTTCAACGCGTGTTTGTACAGCAATCACATTTTGTAGTTTTAAATCGGCAATAAATTGTTTAAGGAAACGAATTTTCTTACCATTTGAATCTAGCAATACACACTGACGTTCAGGTTGACATAGGGCAATAATCATCCCTGGCATACCACCACCTGTCCCAATATCCAATAAACGACCTTCAGGTAAGTCATTTAAAATGCTTAAACTGTCCAAAAGATGTTTCACCAACATTTCTTTAGGATCACGAATTGCGGTTAAGTTATATGCTTTGTTCCACAGCACTAAAGCATCTTGATACTTTAATAATAGACCAAGCGATTCATCACTGAGTTTTAAGCCAAGCTTTTCACTGCCTTGTTTTAACTCTTGAAAAAATGGATGCATAAATACACAACATCTCTAAAAAATTAGGGGAAAGTATACCGATTTCTAAATCGTGGAACACTAGCGAACGCTGAGTTAATACGCAATTAAGCACATTAAGTCCAACTTAAGCATAGACACCTTGACGAATTTGTAAGTCTAGCGCCATTAAACGTTCAGGTGTTCCAACATCGACCCAAGCTGCTGACATTTTTTCCGCAGAAATTTTATTGTCTAACATCGCTTGTTTTAGCAATGGTGCTAAAGGTCGTTTTCCTTGCGCCAAACCATCAAACAGTTGAGGATGAATAATCGAAATACCACTAAAAGTAAGGTTTTCACCCTGTACATTTTGATCGAAAGTATACGCTCGACCTTCTGCCAAGGTAAAATCACCATGGGGATGTTGCTCAGGATTTTGCACAAAAACCAAATGTGCTAAATCATCATTTAACTTCACATCTAGCAAAGGTGCAAAATCAAAGGTTGTCCACACATCACCATTTAACAAAATAAATGGCTCATCACCCAACAAAGGCAAAGCATTGATAATACCGCCTGCTGTTTCCAAACCTTCGTCTTCACGTGTCCAACGAATGGTGACACCATATTGCGAACCATCACCCAAGGCACCTATCAGGACATCTGCTAACCATGCTGAGTTGATGATAATCTCAGTCACACCTATGCTTTTTAGTTTTTCGATGTGCCAAACGATCAAGGCTTTTCCGCCAACTTCAAGTAAAGGCTTAGGTTTATATAGCGTCAATGGACGCATACGATTACCCAAACCTGCTGCTAAAATCATGGCTTTCATTATGCAACAACCTCGTATTTGCCATATTTTTCTTCAAATTTCGGCAAAACTGTAGCATGAATAAACTGCATAAATGGTTGTAATTCTGCATAAGGTTTAGATTCTTCAAGCAAATACCACATCACACGTGGTAAATCTTTTAAATAACCTGACTTGCCATCACGCTCAAACAGACGTACAAAAATTCCTAAAATTTTAATATGACGTTGGATCGCCATGAGGTCAGCATCTTGTTTAAACTGAGCAAAATCACGATCTTGTTTTTGTGTTTCTGGTAATAAGTCATAGAACACTTTAAACCATGTATAAACACGCTCTGGATTCCATTGTACATAAGCATCACGGGTAATCGAGATCAAGTCATAGGTATCTGCACCTATTACAGCATCTTGGAAGTCAATCACACCGAGATCTGTTTCATTGTCCAATTTCATCAAATTACGACTATGAAAGTCACGATGTACAATAACTTGAGGCTGTGCCAATGCAGCATTGGCTAAAATCGCAAAAGTGCGTTTAATCAAGGCACTTTCTTCAGTTGTTGGCTGAATCTTTAAAGAAGGCAATAACCAATCTGTTAACAATTCCATTTCTGAAATCAGTTTTTCATATGCATACGCTGGAAAATGCCCTTCACCTTGAATGGTTTGAAGTTGCACCAACTGCTTAAAGCTTTGCGCATAATACTCATCAACAGTATGATCATTCAATAAAGTTGATAACAAAACATCACCAAAATCTTCGAGCAATAAAAAGCCTTGCTCAAGGTCTTTTGCCACAATATGCGGTACACGCACGCCATGTTGGTCAAAGAATTCATCAATCGACACAAAAGGTACACAATCTTCTTGTTCAGGTGGTGCATCCATCAACATAAATGTTTTATTATTCAAGCTAATTCGTGCATAACGACGGAAACTAGCATCGCCTGCTAAAAAGTTGATTTCAAATTGATCTGAATTGAGTACAGATGTTATCCATTTTTGTATCAATTGTTCACGTTGTGTTTTCATTTGCAATTAAATCTATTACAGGCTGATTTTTTGAAGTGCTAAGTGTAGCTACTTATCAACTTTTTCTCTATGATTCGACAATAATTAATTGCGATCTGCATACTTGGTTAATGAGACAAATGAAGCATCAGTTTAAATTTAATCCTTTAGCGACTGCTATTTTGACACTTCTTTGTGGAAGTTCAGTATCCAGCTATGCCGAAACAACGGACACTGCATCTGCTGCCGATAATGAAACATTAAAATCAGCAATCCAAGAAAGTTATCCTGGGCAAAACTTTTATAGTCAATATTATGTTGATAAAGATTCTGCTCAAGCCCAAGTTCGTGATACCCAAGGGGTCAGCAATCGCTATTGTGATGGTATTTGGGTAACACCATTCAACACAGAACAAAAAGCCGTATCACCTGAAGAAACGACATCTATCATCACCGCAGATCATGGTTACTACAACCCAAATGGTGACTCTACTTTATCTGGAGATGTTGTCATTGACCAAAATGGTCGTATGGTACGCGCTGACGAAGTGGTTATTGATAAAACACAAACCTTTGCTAAAGCCAAAGGTAATGTGCAAATGGCTCAAGGGGGCTTAATTGCACAAAGTGATGAAATTGATTACAACTTAAAAGAGCAAACAGGTGAGCTCAACAATAGTTTTTATATTGCTGAAGCAACACATGCGCATGGGCATGCGAAAAAAATTGAAAAGACCTCACCAAGTACGGTAGTTCTAGAAGATGCAAGCTATAGTACATGCCCTCCAGAGCAGTCACCAACATGGCAAATTAAAGCAAAAGAAATTGAACTCAACCAAGATACAGGACGTGGTGTCACACGTGGCACTAAACTGTATATAAAAGACACCCCTGTACTGGCTGTACCTTATTTTAATTTCCCGATAGATGATCGACGTACAACAGGGATTTTAAACCCAACCTTTGGTTTTACAAATGACGGTGGTATTGAAGTTGCTGTACCCGTCTATTTAAACTTAGCACCAAATTATGATGCGACCATTACGCCTCGAATTATCAGTGATCGTGGTGTACAAGCTGCTGGAGATTTTCGTTATTTAACTGAAGACTTTGGTGCAGGACGTATTTGGGGAAGCTATTTACCTTCTGACAAAGAATATAACGACCAAGACCGTAAAGATTTACATTTATTACATGATTGGCAAATCAATGATCAATGGTCAACAAATTTAGAATATAACTACGTTTCAGATAAAGACTTTTTCTCAGACTTAGACAGTGATCCAAGTTCACGTACAGAGTTAAACCAACGTCGTGCATGGGAACTCAACTATGGGCATGGTATTCCTGGTTTAAACGCGCAGCTACGTGTTGAAGATTTCCAGACCTTGGATAAAACCATTTCTGACATTGATAAACCTTATGCACGCTTGCCACAATTATTAGTCAATTATGTCAAAGGTAACCCACAAGGTTTACAGTTTGAATTTAATAATGACACTGCGTATTTTCAAAAAGATATCAATGATTTTAATCTGATCAATAATTCAGATTCTTCTATTTATCAACCTAGTGGTACACGTCTATATAACGAGTTTTCAGCACGTTATAACTTTAGAAACCCTTGGGCTTTTGCGATCCCTCAAGCCAGCGTACGTACTTTACACACATTTTATGATCAAAAGACCATTGACCGTATTGATGCAACCAATCCAAACCAAAGTAATGACAATAAAAACAAATCCGTTGTCGTTCCAGAATTTACTTTGGATACTGGTTTAACTTTTGAACGTGAAGGTAAATTTCTTCAAACCCTAACCCCTCGTGCTTTTTATGCTTATGCACCTTATGAAAACCAAAATGGTTATCCAAACTTTGACTCAACCACAGCATCTATTAGCTATGATCAATTGTTTAACCCTCGCCGTTTTTATGGGCATGACCGTTTAGAAGATAATAACTTCTTATCTTTAGGGCTAAGCTATAGCCTGTTTGATACAGTAGGTTTAGAGCGTTTACGTGCAGGCGTTGGTCAAAGTTTTTATTTTTCAGACCGCCGTGTAACACTCAATGAACAAGCAAGCCAAAAAGATGAGTTTGATACTGACCGTCAATCTGGTCCTGTCATTAGTTTATCTAGCCAGCTCTCTGAAAATTTCACTGTGAGTGCTAACTCTGCATGGATGTCAAATGGTGATAATGCTCAACGTGACTTCCAATTGTACTACACAGGCAATAAAGGCAACTTGTACAATATAGGTTACTTCTACCGAGATTATTTACCAGACCGACAAGATCAATACGATCAAGTGGTTGCATCATTTATACAACCTGTAAAAGATAATTGGCGTATTATGGGACATGTTCAATATGACATGGACAATAATGTCGCACGTGAATATCTTGCTGGTGTAAATTATGAATCATGCTGTTGGGGTGTTTCACTCTATGGTCGTGAATATTTCAATGATTTAGACAATGTAAATGATCCAAATGTTAAGCCTAAACGCGCAGTCATGGTTGAGTTTACATTAAAAGGTTTAGGTGGCTTAAACAATAAATTAGGCTCACTCTTGGAAAATCGTATCTTAGGCTTCGATAAAATTAATCAAACTTGGACACATTAATGAAGACGCAAAACTTAAAACAACTTTTTAAAGCTACTGCATTAGCATTATTTATTTCTTCATCAATGCCAACATTTGCTGCACCGACCAACCAAGTGATTGCAGTTGTTGGTGATCGAGCGATTTTAAAAAGTGACTTAGATCAAGGTGTAGCAGAAGCTGCTCATCAACTTCAAGCACAAAAGAAAGAAGTTCCACCTGTAGAATATTTACAGCGTCAAATCTTAAATCAATTGATTCTACAAAATGCTCAGCTTGAGCAAGTAAAACGTTATGGTTTAAAACTAGATGAAAAAACATTAAATGATGCTGTGCTCAAAGTTGCAAATCAGTCTGGTTCTACGAGCTTAGAAGCATTTCAACAGAAGTTAGATGCAATTGCACCAGGAACCTATGAAGGACTACGCAATCGAGTCGCTGATGATGTTCTAATCCAGCGTTTACGCCAACAACAAGTCATGTCACGTATCAAAATTTCAGATCAAGATGTAGAAAACTTTCTAAAATCTCCTGAAGGTCAAGCTGCTGTAGGAAGTGAAGTTCACGTTCTGCACCTACGCATCTCTGGAGATGCTGCACCAGAAGAGCTTGAAAATGTAGCTAAGCAAATTAAAAATGACTTAAACACAAGCAATGATGTCAAAGCATTAGAACAAAAATTCACAAATGAGCATGTAAAAATCGAAGGTGCAGATATGGGCTTTCGTCCACTTTCAGCAATCCCTTCTGAACTTTCAGCGCGTGTGAGTACACTTAACCCTGGTCAAACGACAGATTTGATCAAAGCACAAGATGGTTTACACGTTTTAAAATTAATTGACCGTAAAGGCAATGAACAAAAAGCATTGGTTACGCAATATGAAACACGCCACATTTTAATTAAAACTTCGGAAATTGTTACACCTGAAAATGCAAAACAAATGATTGAAAGCATCTACAATCGTTTAAAAGCAGGTGACGACTTTGCTACCCTTGCCTCTACCTATTCAAATGATCCAGGCTCAGCACGTGATGCAGGAAGCCTCGGTTGGGTAAGTCCAGGGATGATGGTACCTGAGTTTGATAAAGTCATGCAAAATACACCAGCAGGTGAAATTAGCCAACCTTTTGAAACACAATTTGGCTGGCATATTTTACAAGTACAAGATATTCGTAAACAAGACATGACCAATGAATATCAAAAACGTATGGCACGTCAAATCCTAGGTGAACGTCAATTTGACTCTGAACTAGATGGTTGGTTACGTGAGTTACGTGCTAATACCTATGTTGAAATTAAAGATAAAAGCTTAGATGATAAAAACCAGTCTCAATAATTTTATCAATAATAAAAAAACCAGTCTCAATTGACTGGTTTTTTTATAAAAAAAAGAAAAATATCTTCAATAAATAATGACCATACAATCAAAAATAATTTTTAATTAAAAACCAAATACAAAAAAGAAAATATATCATTGAAAAGTATAAATATATTACAAAAATTAAAAAAATAAACCTTATCATTTAATAAAGATATTATAGAAAAACAATAAAATACATCAGCTTATTTTTTACAGTAAATTTAAATGCTAAGTAAATTATTTATGGCACTCGCATTAGATGCAACCAATGTATTAAGCACTGTATATTTACAGTGATCTTTATCATTGTTTTCAGCACATAAAAAAATGGGTGCTCTAGAAGCACCCATTTCAATGCGTTAATTAAAACGCTTAATTTATGCAATAATCATGAATTAACGATTATTTTCATCATCTTGTACATCTTCAAATTTAGTTTCGCCTTCGAAACCTGAAGATGATTGACCGCCGAAGCCGCCTTGACCACCGAAGCCACCTTGACCACCAAAGCCGCCTTGACCACCGAAGCCACCTTGACCGCCGAAGCCGCCTTGACCACCGAAGCCACCTTGGTTACCACCAAAACCGCCTTGGTTACCGCCACCGAAGCCACCTTGACCACCGAAGCCACCTTGACCACCGAAGCTACCTTGACCACCAAAACCGCTAGCAGCTTGACCAGGAGCACCAGCAGGAGCACCAGCAGGACGAGGATTACGTGCAGGAACAACCGTAGAAATTGCATGTTTGTAAACCATTTGGCTTACAGTGTTTTTCAATAAAACTACGTATTGGTCGAAAGATTCAATATGGCCTTGTAATTTAATACCATTTACAAGAAATATAGAAACTGGAATACGTTCTTTACGGAGAGAATTTAAGAACGGATCTTGTAAAGTTTGACCTTTAGACATTTTATACTCCAAAAAAATTTTAAAAATCAGCGCAAAAACTATCTTTATTTTTCAATTAAAATTTATAAAAAAGATAGTAGGTAAATTTTGCTTTATCCATATAAGTTTCGCAAGTCTTCTTGTGCTTGCTTTATCGTCAAATAGGTTTTAAATTGGTGGGATTCTTGCAAAGATCGTAACCAAGTGTATTGACGTTTGGCTAATTGTCGTGTCGCGTACAACGATTTATCTTCCATTTCTTGCTTACTTTTAAGACTTCTATCACTATTTTTAAGATATTCTAAAGCTTGACGGTAACCAACTGACCTTGCAGAAGGTAAATTTTCGTTAAGATCATATTTTTCAATCAAAGCCTCCACCTCATTTAAAAATCCGATTTTCCACATATTTTTTAAACGAATATCGATTTTTTGATGCAATTCTGCTCGATCGGGCAGCAAAGCATAATTATGGAAGTTATAACGGTATGCAATATTTTTAGGTTGCTCCGCTTGTAACTGCGTAATTGCTTGTCCTGTTAAACGATATACTTCTAATGCTCGAATGATTCGCTGCTTATCACTGACTTTAAATTTTTCACCCGCAAGAGGATCAACCGCTTTTAATTCTTCATAAACAGCTTGCCAACCTTCTGACTCACCTTTTGCTTCTATTGCCGCACGAACAGCATAATCTGCACTAGGTAAATTTGAAGATAAACCTTCAAGTAGTGCTTTAAAATACAACATCGTACCGCCAACAAGCACAGGGGTTTTTCCACGTGCATGAATATCATCAATTAAGCCACATGCATCTTCGACAAATTCTGCTGCTGAATACACTTGCAAAGGGCTAATAATATCAATGAGATGATGTGGATATTGTGCTTGCTCTTGTTTACTCGGTTTAGCTGTACCAATATCCATATCTTGATAAACCAATGCTGAGTCTACAGAAATAATTTCAACATTGCCTTGCTCATAAAGTTCACATGCCAAAGCTGTTTTACCACTCGCAGTTGGTCCCATTAAATTGATAACAGGCATTTTATTTGACATGAACAACTACTCTCCTCGAGCAAATAATTTATCTAATTGTGCCAATGGAAAGGCGCGCCATGTTGGACGACCATGATTACACTGACTGGCAAATTCAGTTTGTTCCATTTGACGTAATAAAGCATTCATTTCCGAAAGGCTTAACATACGATGCGCACGCACGGCACCATGACACGCCATACCTGCTAAAATTTGATCACGTTTTTGCTGTAATGCTTGTGCTTCATCATTTGGATCTAGATCATTCAATAACTCTGGTACAAGCGCTGTAAAGTCAGCTTTATGCAAAATAGCAGGAACTCCTCGCACAATGACTTGATCATCCCCATATTGGTCTATTTCTAAACCTAATCGCTCTAACTGAGGTTTCAATTCATCAATGCGTGTGGCTTGCATTCGGGTAATTGAAATGACTTTTGGAATCAACAATTGTTGTGATGTCCAAAATTCAGGTTTGTCCCATGCCATTTTCATTTGTTGTAATAAAATACGCTCATGTGCGGCATGCATATCAACAATAATTAAGCCTTCGGTATTTTGAGCTAAAATATAAATACCATGTAACTGTGCAATGGCAATGCCTAAAGGATATTCATCAACAACTGTGCTTTTTTGCTGTTTTAAAGCCGCTACAGACTGATCAAAAGATTCTTGGTCTGATACATGTTGTACCGCAGATGAGTGATCTTGCTCATCTCGTAATGGTGCAAGATAGCTTTTCAGCGCATTATTTAACTGCGGTGAACTACGATATTGTGGTTGCGGTTGATAATGCACAGCTTTGGGTTCTTTCGAACTAAAATCAGTTAATGTATCAGCTTCAGAAGGATTAGAAGAATTGGCACTAGATAAGCTTAGGCTATTCTCCTGTATCTCAGGTTGTGTGAATGATGTATTATTTTGATGAAGTTGGAACTGTTCTTGATAACGCGGTTGAATAGGCTGCTGCATCGCTTGCACCTGTTCTGTTTTCATTGCGCTCGCTAAATCTGCCGTTGCTGTTTGAAATTGTGACAATGTTTCTTTAGCAAAATGTCGTACAAACTCATGTACTTCACGTTGGTTTAAAAAACGAATTTCATGTTTAGTTGGATGCACATTCACATCAATATTTTCAGGATCAACTTCTAAAAATAACAAATAAGCTGCATGTTGATGCCCATGTAAAATCCCATCATATGCCATACGTAATGCGTGAGAAATTGTTTTATCTTTCACAATACGTCCATTTACATACACATATTGTAAATCTGTTTGTGCCCGTGCATCAGATGGATGCCCCAACCAACCAGATAAACGCATACTAATGCTATCTGCATCAATCCAATAAGCATTTTCAGTAAATTGACGACCTAAAAGTTGCTGCACTCGTTGAAAACGCAACTCACCACTATCTGCTACGGGCAGATTCAAACGAATATTATCGTTATGTTCCAAAACAAAACGAATATCAAAATGAGTTAAAGCTAAACGTCGAACAATTTCTTCAATATGACCAAATTCTGTGTTTGGCTTTTTTAAAAATTTACGACGCGCTGGAACATTAAAAAATAAATCTTGGATACGAATATGCGTACCCTTTTGACTTGCAACAGCCTGAATTTCTTGATGATCAAAAGCTGTGCCGTTCACTTCAACCTGATAACCAACGCCAGAATCATCTTGACTACTGATCAATGTTAAACGTGATACAGCCGCAATAGATGCTAAAGCCTCACCACGAAAACCCAAGCTTACAATTGCGTGTAAATCATCTGCTGTTTGAATTTTACTGGTTGCATGGCGTGTCACAGACAACGCTAAATCTTCAGGATGAATCCCATGACCATTGTCAATGATTTCAACCAAAGTGCTGCCGCCATTTGCAATACGTATAATTAATGCTGTTGCACCAGCATCAATGGAATTTTCTAATAATTCTTTAACAACTGAAGATGGGCGCTCAATCACTTCTCCTGCTGCAATTTGGTTAGCCAATGCAGGATGTAATGTTTGAATTCGTTTTAAATTCACTTCTTGAGTTGACATGCGACGACCTATACGGCTTTTGCCTGTAACTGTTCATAAAGTACCGCATCATTTAATTCAATGATGAGCTTACGTACATCTTCATCTTCTGTTTTTAACAAATTTAAGACAACATCAGCTTGAGGGATTTCGTCACCACCTTTTGATGGCCATTCAAATAAAAATAATGCATTTTCGATATCTAAATAATCACGAATACCCATTAATTCAAGCTCATAAGGATCATTTAAACGGTATAAATCAAAATGAAAAACACTTTTACCATTGATCTCGTAAGGTTCAACTAATGTATAGGTTGGACTTTTAACAGCCCCTTGATGACCTAATTTTTGTAGCCAATAGCGTGTTAATGTTGTTTTTCCTGCACCTAAATCACCAATCAAATAAACTACGCCCTGAGCAATATGCTGCGCCAATATTTGCGCTAGTGTTTGTGTGTCTTGCTCACTGTTTAAGCTTAGTTGAACTGAATACTGCATTTTACTCACTACAGGGTAGAAACAAGTGACTATAATAACACTGCAACCATTTAAAACCTATTCACGATCCCGTAGAATTTAACCAATAAAAGTGTAAAAGCATTTTACTCTTAACCTTGTTTTATCCTAGTTGGATCTCTATTTTTGATGCAAACTTTACATTCAACCTTTATTCCACCCATGATAAATGGCGTGAATGCCAGTCAAGTTTATCTACCTCAGCTTGAAAATAGACCTCACTCTTTATTTGATTTTTTATGTGAAAAATTCCCACATATTACCCCAACAGAATGGCAACAACGTTTTCAAGATCAACTTATTTTTGATGAACAAGGTCAAATTTTGACGCTTCACAGCATGTATCTTGAAAATACGCATATTTATTATTATCGTTTTTTAGCACACGAAATTACTGTTCCTTTTAAAGAAGAAATTTTATTTGAAAATGAACATTTTATTGCGATAGATAAACCACATTTTTTAACCATTAGTCCAACAGGCAAGTACTTACAAGAAACACTACTTGTTCGACTTAAAAAACAAACTCAAAACCCCAATCTAACCCCAATTCACCGTTTAGACCGAGAAACAGCAGGTCTTGTTTTGTTTTCCAAATGCCCTGATACACGCGGTATTTATCAGCAACTTTTTGCAGAACGACAAGTACAAAAGCTCTATCATGCCATTGCACCCTTTCATGCTGATTTAAAGTTTCCACAAACTGTCCAGTTAAGAATGGAGAAAGGGCATCCTTTTTACACTATGCAAGTTGTGACAGGTGAAGTTAATTCAATTACCGAAATTGATTTAATTGAACATAATTTCAAATGGGCAAAGTATCAACTAAAACCAGAAACAGGTAAGCAGCACCAGTTACGTGTACATTTAAATCATCTCAATATCCCTATAAAAAATGATCCATTTTATCCTGAAGTTTCACATAAAGATGATGCTGATTTTAGTCAACCTTTACAGCTATTGGCTAAAGAATTGGCGTTTTTTGATCCAATTAGTCAACGAAAAATGTACTTCACGTCAAAAAAAGAACTGACATTAGCATGACAACGTAATGACGTTTTGTGTTTTTTGAGTAGCAATTATTGAATTTACATTTCGTTTGATTAAAATGAAAGCTTCAAATTTCACTTATTTTTTGGTTAATTGATGCGAAAAACCGAAGTTTATCAAGTACGTCTTGATTCACAAGAAAAAAAGCAAGCTTTTGCTGTTTTTAAACAATTAGGTATGACACCTGCACAGGCAGTCCGTTTATTTTTCAAACAAGTTGTGTTAACCAAATCTATTCCTTTTACTATTGAAAATCAAAACATAGACATGGAACAATTATTAAAGCTAAAAAATACAAAACGTACAGAAAACACCCAAAAATCAACTTTAGATGAAGAAGACATTTTTGCAGAACTCAATGCCATCTTAAATGAAAAAAGTGACAAAACTTAACAGTGTCGCATTTGCAAACAATTTATTGAGTTGAGCAACCCGTTTTTTCGTTATTATTTCTTAGAATGATAACAACAGAGAGAACAGGATGATCGTCAAACGTGCAACTGAACTAGATTTAAAACAACTTTCTGTCTTATTTGATGAATATCGCCAGTTTTATGGTGCATCATCCAACCTTCAAGAATCTTATAATTTTTTAAAGCAACGTTTTGAAAATAAAGAAAGTGTTATTTTTATTCATGTCAAAAATGAAGTGATCACAGGTTTTATTTTACTTTATCTAGGTTTTTCCTCTTTAGCTTGTTCAACTTATTATATTTTGGATGATGTTTATGTTACGCCTATTTATCGCAGACAAGGCTCAGCAAAACAGTTGATTGATACTGCTATTTTATTTGCTCGTCATGAAAATGCTTTAAGAATCAGCCTAGAAACACAAAAAAATAATTATCAATCCCATCAGCTATATGAGCAAATGGGATTTGTTCGAGATGATGAATTTTCTACCTATCATTGCTTTTTAAAATAAAAATCAATGAAACAGCAAAATTTATAATTTTATTTCTCTATATGCTGAAATATATTAAATGAATTATAACGTGACAATTAATTCATCTAAGTTTTTTGCAGCTCGAATCTGCTGTTCATCTAAAAATATAAACTCACCTTGTGCTAATTGTCCTAAATCTAATAATCCCACTTGCTGTCTATGTAATGTAATCACCTTATTCCCTACAGCAGCGAGCATACGTTTTACTTGATGGTAAACACCTTGATGAATCGTTAATGATAATTTATTTTCTGATATTTTTTGTACATCTGTTGCAGCAAAAATACCTTTTTCATTTCGAAGCTCTACACCTGAGGTGAGTTTTTCAATTTGTTCCTCACTAATTTCATCTGCTGTTTCAACAATATACACCTTAGGTACATGTTTTTTAGGGTGCGTTAATGCTTGTAAGAACTTACCATCATCGGTCAATAAAAGCAGACCTGTTGTATCCTGATCCAAACGACCAATACATTGCACTCCACGATTCAATAACAGGTCATCCACCAAGTCAAAAACACTAAAGTGATGTGTAGCCTGATGAGAACATTCATAATTTTTTGGTTTATTCAGTGCTAAATATACATGTTCACGATAAAGATAAGCTTTACCATCAACTTTAAAGTTCAATTGTTGTTCTGATATTTTAAATTTTAAATCATCAATCACTTGATCTTCAATTGTTACTGCACCATTTTTAATGAGTTGTTGGCAATATTTACGACTTCCAAAGCCTTGAGATTGTAAAATTTTTTCGAGCAACATTCTGATCTACCATCGTATGAATCTAGCCTAAAGATTGTAGCCGAATCGCCAATCTTTGTATGCCCCATTTAAGATTGTTATACTATTCAAGCTTTCCTCAAATGCTAGTCTCCTACCTTCATGATGAATTTTGCGTCACATCTAGATTTAAACTTAATCGTACTTTTAGTTTTATTGGCATGTGGTATTTTTAGTCATAATAGTGCAGTCACGATTGCTGCTGCTGTATTGATTGTTTTTCGTATCACGCCTCTTAGTGAATATTTTTATCTTCTTCAAAATCATGGGTTAAACATTGGTATCATTATTTTAACGATTGGTGTACTCACGCCTATAGCAAGTGGTAAAATCGCAGGAGGTGCTATTTTAAAGTCTTTCCTCAGTTGGAAATCCTTGCTAGCAATTGCGATTGGGATCTTAGTTGCATGGCTAGGTGGACGTGGCGTGAAATTGATGAGTAATCAACCAAATATTGTTGCAGGTTTATTGATTGGTACAGTAACTGGCGTTGCTCTGTTACGTGGTGTACCTGTTGGTCCACTCATCGCAGCAGGTTTATTATCCATTATTATCGGGCTTTCTTAACATTTGACAAAAAAATAGCTCAAAGAGGAGTACTCACTTTGAGCTAAATAAAATCAACACATGAAAAACTTAATGTGTTAATACAAAAAACAATATCATCTAAATTTATCAGAATCAACCGATTATTGAGTGACTTTTGTAGCATTTTCAGGTTTATAGTTCACTCGATATTCGCTTAAATCAAAGTGTTTCATTTTTTGTTTTAATTTAAATGTTGTCCAAGGCCAAACCGTACTATTTTTACCATTTTTATCAATAAAATAGCTTTGACATCCGCCTTTATTCCATACTGTTGTTTGTAATGCAGCTTGAACCTCTTCATTAAATTTTCGAGTAATTTCAGGATGCGGTTCAATTGTATGAATACCTAATTTTAACGCCTGTCGAATTGCATCCATAATATAAGTTAATTGAGCTTCAATAATAATAAATGCCGAAGAACTGACTGCAATATTTGGTCCAAACATTAAAAAACCATTTGGGCAACCTTCAACCATCGTTCCCATATAGCCTTCTGCGCTACCCTGCCAAACATCAGACATTTTTTGATTAAAACGGTTATAGACACGACTGGCTATAGGTGGGTCTGCAATTTCAAAACCTGTGCCCAAAATAATCACAT
This sequence comes from Acinetobacter sp. R933-2, assembly GCF_030325485.1. NCBI lineage: Bacteria > Pseudomonadati > Pseudomonadota > Gammaproteobacteria > Moraxellales > Moraxellaceae > Acinetobacter > Acinetobacter sp. R933-2. Next base: position 132,802 of record NZ_JACAIJ010000008.1, on the reverse strand, counting down.
CAGCTTCACAATGTTCACCATTTGCAGCAATCAAAGTTCGACCTTTGATTTCTGCTAGTGCATCCGCAATAACATTTACATTTTTTTGTGCTAATGCAGGATACCAATGATTTGATTGCAAAATTCGTTTACAACCCATAATAAAGTTTGGTGTTAGTTTTTTACGTAATATCGGATCTTTCACTTGAAAGTTTAAGTGCCATTGAGCAATTTTTTGAAATTGCATCATTGCCGCAGGACTTTGAATTCCTCCATTTATGCTTTCAAAAACCCCATACACTGAGCCGCGCATAAGCTGCTGAGTAAAGGGTAAAAATTTAAACATAGCTCGTACAGGTGCAAGTAATGGCATATCTGATTTTGGCAAAATCCATTGTGCGGTACGTTGAAAAATGGTCAGTTGTTTTACATCTGGTTGAATCTGTGGGACAAATTGAATCGCTGATGCACCTGTACCAATGACAGCAACACGCTTTCCTGTTAAATCAATATCGTGTCGCCAACGAGATGAATGGAAAATTTCACCGTCAAAAGATGTAATTCCTTTAATATTTGGAATCACGGGTTCATGCATTGGACCACATGCCATAATCGCAAATTGAGAGCGAAACTCCCCTTGATTTGTTTGAATAATCCAACACTCATCTTCATCTGACCATGTTGCTTGTAATGCCTCATGTTCCAGTTTGACATGTGGCATAATTTTATATTGATTAGCAACATCAAATAAATACGCTTTGATTTCAGCTTGAGGGGCAAAGACACGACTCCAAGCAGGATTTGGTGCAAATGAATAAGAGTATAAAGCTGAAGGAACATCACAAGCACAACCAGGATAAGTATTTTCACGCCATACCCCACCTAATTCTGAGGCTTTTTCTAATAGCACAAAATCATCTATCCCCATTTCTTTGAGCTTAATGGCTGCACCTAAACCAGCAAAACCACCACCTAAAATGGTCACGCGATGATAATGATCGAAATCACTTAAGTTTTCATTTTTTTTGTTGTGTTGCATGTTTTAAATCACGAAATAGCACTGCAAATCAATCTGTCAAAAACTGACCTATTTGTCAATTTCCTGATTAGACAGTTTTAAGCATTCTATGATGCTTTTTGCCAGTGTTCACCTATTATCAACAATTTAATTAATTTAACAAAATTTCAAAAATACCATTTTAAAAAATTAAAAATTGGCAAATTCTGACAATAAAAGGTGCAAATAACACCATCAAAATACCTGAAATAATCATGGATAAACTGGCAATTACACCTTCTAATGTATGGCGTTGACGAGCTTTGGCAATGCCCATTGCATGCGCTGCATTACCCAATGCTGCCCCTTGTGCAATACGATTTTTAAAATTCATCCAAAGCAATAACATATCGCCAAAAAGCAGACCGACCAAGCCCGTGATCACAGTAAATAACGGAATTAAACTGATGGATCCACCCAGTTTTTCTGTTAACACCAAGGCAAATGGAATGGAAATGGAACGCGCCAATAAACTGTTGGTGACAATATCATCAAAATCAAATGCTTTTGCCAATGCCCAACTACTCAACATACCCACCAACATGGCAACTGCTGAACTGACGATCAGCACCTTAAAATGCTGTCGAATCATTTCCCGATAACGGTACACAGGAATGGCAAAAGCCACGGTGATAGGTCCAAGAATCGCCACCAGATATTGAGTATATCCATAATAATCAGAAAAATCATGATGCAGGATCACAATCAATAGCATGGTCAGTAAAGGCACCGTAATAATGGGTGAAAAATAAATTTTCTGGGTTTGAACAAAGCATTTTTTTGCAAAAAAATAGCACAAAACCGTCCACACCAAATAAAAAATACCCAAAAAATCAGTCATGCCTCGACATCCTCATCCAAAAACAGTCGCACTGCTCCTATTGATGCCATCATCACCAACGCTGTACTGATAAAAATTACCACAAAAATTTTCCAGCCACTGTGCCAAAGCAACTGTTGATATTGAAGAATCCCGACCACAGGCGGAATAAAAAACAGGAGCAAGTCAGCCAGTAACACATCTGCACCCTGTTCCACCTGAGTCAGTTTCAGTCCGTTAAAATGCAATAATAACAGTAAGATAAAAAAACCCAGCACGCCAGATGCAACTGGAATATGCAGGAATTTCTGTAAAATAAAACTCAATCCCCAAACCAATAGAATGACCGTGATTTGTCGTGCAATAGTGACCATATTGCCAAGCCTGCCTAAACGCATGGCATATTATCCTGATACGTTAAACGCCGAGACAAAAGTAAGCCCAAAATCGCTTTAAGCGAGAAATTGGACATGTTTGAGACTGGCTTGATGCTGTAAACGGGTCTGCATATATTCGGCATATACCGATAATTTTTCATAAATATGTTCAGCATAGAACATATCATCCACCAAATGCGTCGCCTGAGCACAGTTATAACTGCCATAGCACAATAACAATTGTGCATTGAGCGTGGCAAATTTCCCACACAAGGCAACATATTGATCATCCTTGTTTTTAAATAACAGTTTGCGCATATTCACATCATCAACTGCGATGATTTTATCCTGTGGATCAGTGCTAATCACATGGATGACCACCCTGAAAAACTGTTCAATTTCGGCAATGATGGCAATATCCAGTTTCAATGCGGTAATCAGGAAAATTTGTGTAACATCGGCACGGCACAAAGCTTTGAGCAAGGAAAAATATAAAAATTCTACTTCGTCTAATTCATTTTCATCCAAATCCAGATATAGATTTAAAGCAGACAATACATCATCAATTTTTAAATTTTGTTTTTGCTCCGCCTGATAATAACGGTTCAACACATTGAGTACAGATGGCGTTGCAGGGCTATGGTAGATCACACTTTGATTCAGATTTGCCAAAATAAAGGGCGCAAATAAAAAAGCCAGACTGCTCTGATGCTCTTGAATGGCAGATTGGGCAATATAATGGACTTTGGAGGTGGAAAATTCACGTAAAACTTTGGCACGTAATAAAGTGGCTTCCAGATTGACATAGTGCTGTTCGAGTTTTTTGTGTAGCCGCTCTGAAAAGCCTTGCTGCTCAGTCAGCCTTGAAATTGCATTCATTTTTTCAGTTACAAACACCGTAGCACCTCTGCCCTTTCATCCTTTATCTTTAAAGATTTTAGATCCTAAGTCTGAGAGTGTGTAGCTACAAAAAGTCAGGAAAAAACTATAACAACATCATCAGCACAATTCATTCTGTTATATTTTATAATATTTAAAATGTAAAATTTCATCCTCATCGTCCGTCCAATCTTTTGAGTGCTTTCCTATGTACAAATCAGAACAACTTGCTCTCAGTCTCAAGCACTTGATTGAAAGTGGTGCATGGAAAGCTCACGAAAAATTGCCTTCTTTGCGACAACAGGCGGAAACATCAGGATTCAGCTTAATTACAGTCATGAATGCCTATCAAGAGTTGGAGGCGCAGGGACTGATTTATTCCAAAGAAAAACTGGGTTATTTTATTGCTGAAGATCCAGACAGTGTGGAAATTGCCAAGACAGTGATTCTGAATGAAAAAATAGAAATTAACTCAACGGTGTTTCGTTATTTAAAATCCATCCAGTCGGAACAGATTGTGCCCTTTGGGATTGCTTTTCCAGACAGCCAATTATTGTATTCTTCCAAGCTCATGCAAACTTTGGCACAGCGTGCAAGACATCGACTCAGCTATGAACAAATGCCAAGTTTGCCTCCAGGCAATCTGGAACTACGCAAACTTATTGCACAGCGTTATTGTATGCAAGGCATTCCCACCGATCCTTCCGATATTGTCATCACGTCTGGTGGTCTGGATGCGCTGAATCTGGCTTTACAAACCCTGACCAAACCTGGGGATTATATTTTACTGCAAGAAACTATTTTCTATGGGGCGTGGCAGGCGACAGAACATCTGGGTCTAAAGGTCATCACCATTCCTGAACACCCTGAACATGGACTCGACCTTGAAGCTTTTAAAAATGCTGTGTCAAATTATCCAATTAAAGTCTGTTTACTCATGCTCAACAGTCATAACCCGATTGGGTTTACGGTCAGTGATGAGATTAAATTACAATTGGCAAAATTATTGCAGGAACATCAGATTTATCTGATTGAGGATGATGTGTATGAAGAACTCTATTTTGATCATAAAAAACCATTATCAATGAAGTATTTTGATCAACAAAATCTGGTTCTGCATTGTTCTTCTTTTTCTAAAACATTGGGTGCAGGTTTTCGTATTGGTTGGGTTTATGCAGGAAAATTTTCTGAAAGTATTCAGCATTTGCAATTGATGAGTACGCTCTCTGTCAATTCATTTATTCAAAGTGCTTTAGCAGATTATTTGTCACATCGTTATTATGAAAAGCATCTCAAAACTTTAAGAAACACCTTAAAGCGTTTAAAAAATCAGTATTATCAATATCTCAGTAAAAGATTACCTGAAACGTGTAAGGTGCATTATTATCCATCGGGCTATTTTTTATGGATCACTTTGCCTGAGCAAATCAACAGTAATGTGCTTTATCATGCATTATTACAACAAAATATTGGTATTGCTTCGGGGGCTTTATTTTATCGTTCAGAACAAACACCGCATCATCTTCGGATCAATTGTTCATTTGAATTAAATCAAAACACTCAAAATGCTTTAGATCTCTTCATTTCTGCCATTATTCACTTTAAATAACTTCAGCGTTATTTTCTGATTAATTGGCTTATTTACTTGAAAAAGACTGTAATATCTTGTTTAGCTTTTAATTTTTGAATGATTTAAAAATCCGTCATCTGCATAAAACTGACGGATTTCATGAATCAGTTTAAAAGCTGATATTAAAAAATCATGCTTATTTTTTCATTTTTAGAGCGACTAAAACACTTCTCTAATTTCCACATTGGGATCATAAGCATCTAAACGCTTTGCCAACACATGTAAATGCCGAGTGGGTACAGCAGGAAATAAATGATGCTCTACATGATAAAACATATTATAAGTCACGACTCGCTTAAACTCATTTCTCACAGTACGTGCCATATAAATATGATCTTCAGTATCATGATGGACTGTCCAAACTGCAAAAAATGCCGTCATACATTGTCCTATTAACATTGCCAATACATGATATTTTAAAAAAGTAAAATCTAAAATTGCAAAAACTAAAACCAGAAATAATACATTTGCAATCAACTCTGCAAGCATCCATTTTTTCTGAGTTTTTGTGCCAACTTTAAATGCTTTTTGATGCAACATGAGTGGAAAAAATGGACCAAATAATAAGGCTTGCCACCATTTCATACGGGCACTTTTCGCTTCAACATCTTCATCTTGCATACAAAATTGGTGGTGACGTAAATGATTAATTTGTACAGCATGCATTGAACCTAACATGAGAATGCTTAATACCCACATGACCCAATGTGTTTTTTCTCGGCTTATTCCAAGTGCAAAATGAAAAGCATTATGCACTTGACGTAAGCCTGTTAAAAAAAACATAAATGAACAAAATAATGCCAATGGATACCAAGCCAAATACGCAAAAGCCAAAGATGCACATAACCAAGGTATTGAAATCAATAATTCAGAAATAACATCTCTTGTTTGTAAATGTACTAAATCTTTCCATTGCACGACTTTTAATAAATATTGTTGATCATTCATTTTTATAAGTTTTTATTTAGAGAATAAATCGACTATAAAATGAACACATTTTCTTTGCAAGCTAAATATAGCTCAAGACTATTCTATTTTTTGTCGACTGATAATTTGTTCACTTAACATGCGGTAAATATCAGTCAAATGAGGTTGTTGTGAAGCAGCTAACATTTCTTGATGCATATTCAAAATCACATGGTCTCCACGCATCGCAGGACCTGTTTGCATCAATCTAGGTTCATTTTGAACGGCTTTTTGAGCGGTTTCTAAAATCAAAGGAGACAATAAACTAAAATCTACTTGTTGAGCATCAAGAACTTGTTTTGCCATGTCATAACATGCATTGCTAAAATTACAAGCAAATACAGCAGCTAAATGTAAACTCAAACGCTGTTCTGAAGAATAGAGATAAACCCTATTGCTTAGGCTATTTGCTAGTATTTCTAGTTTTTGTTGACTCACTGCGGACTGTGCTTCAATAAATAAAGGGGTATTTTCCCAGTCAATTTCACGTTCAAAACTAAAGGTCTGTAAAGGATAAAATACGCCTACATTCTCATAATGGTCTGCCAATACATTTAAATGTGTACTTCCAGAACTATGTACAACCAGTGTATTTTTTAAATAAGGTTTGAGCTGCTGTATCACCTGCGCAATAGCTTGATCACTTACAGCAATGACACATAAGTCTATATTATCTTGAAAATCTTGAAGATGATGGATTGCTTCTGCCTGTACAAGACTGGCAAGTTTTTGTGCATTTTCAAAATGAGTACTAAAAATTTGTACGATTTGATACTGCCGAGCAAAAGCCTGTGCTAAATGGGTTGCAACTCGACCCGAACCAATAAAACTTATACGCATCATGTCAATTTCTCAATTTTAGACTTTATTTCTAGTTGCATATTTTCAAGATAATCTAAAACGAAAGCAAATAAAAACGAGCGACCTAAATCGCCCGTTTTAATGCTATTGGTGATTATTGCGTTTTTTCTTCAACCCCGTTGTTATCTACTTCACGCACTGTACCTGTTTCAGTATTAATCACTTCGAACTCAATACGACGATTTTTAAATTGCCCTTCTTTGGTTGCATTGTCTGCGACAGGTTGGTCTTGACCAAAACCTTGTGCTTGTAATTTACTTGGGTCTACACCTTTTGCAACCAAATAATCTACAACCGATTTTGCTCGTTTTTGTGATAATGCTTTATTTGCTTCAGCATTTCCTGTCGAGTCGGTATAGCCTTTTACAACCAATTGTACATTCGGTACTTTATTCATTAACGCTGCGGCTTGGTCTAATACCGACTTATTCACATCAGGAATCTCAGCGGATGCTGTCGCAAAGTTAATGATCTGTAAGTTTAATGCAGTCGCAATATCTAAGGGACGAACTTGATTTGGGTCAATATTGCTCAAAGCTGCTTTCGCTTTGTCAATGCTGCTTGTCACCGCTGCGCCCTCATCTAAACTTGCTGCTTCACCTACAACGACTTGCACATCTTTGACCAACGGTGTGATTTTATCTGCTAACGCTTTTAAACTCGCAGTATCTGCACCTTGTAAACTGATTTGATTTCCTGTCCACACCAAATTGACATTTGGTACACCTTTCAACAATTTTAATACACTCACTAAAGCATTCTGATCTACGAGAGCTGCATTAAAATTGTTACTCGAATCTACACCACAACCATTTTGATGGCTAAAAATTTGTTTGACTTCTTTTTGTAAAATATCAATATAATTTGCATCACCAATCTTTGCCTGACATGTGACTAATGCACCTGCTTGGTCTGTTGAGATTTGGAAATATGCAGGTTGCTGACTAGAACTGGTCATTGTGCTATTGGTGACGGGGGTTGGCTCTTCTGTCTTACAACTACGCAGTAACCAAAAAGCCAAAAACAATAGAATCAATAAAGCAATTAATGCTGGCCAAAAATTTGATTTTTTCTTCTCCTCCACAACAGGTGTTGGCGTAACAGGAGGCACAGCCTGTGATGTTGTATTTGCTGTTGCAGCTAAAGTACCTAGCCCTAAAGCGGCTAAAATCCCTCGCGCCCAAGGAGCTAAGCCCGCAGAAATTGCATCATAATTTTGTTCTAAAAAATGCTGTATTACAGCAGGGTCATGAGAGCCCGCTTCATCTTCTAATACATTTAAAGTCGCTGGAATTGACCGATTTAAAACATTTTCAATTTCACCAGGAGGCACATGTTGACTAACACTATCTAGATATTGTTCCTTCAAAGTGCTATGTGTATTAAATAAATCATCTAATCTTGGATTTAAATTATTTTGAAACAACGAGATTAAACTGGGCTTCGCCTTTAATACAGTTAAAAGAAAAGGGAAAAACTCAGCCAATGCTGTACTTTTCTCTGTTAAATACGTCGATTCACCTTTTAGTACTATGGGGGTCACTCTTTCTTTCAATAATGAAATCAGATCCATTTCAATACTCCTCACATGAAATTTTATTTGTTATGTGACTTTTTATTACATGGATCAGTATGCGCCGAAAAATTCGGCAAATTATTTAAGTTTTGTTATTTTCCTTAAACTTATATAAATATGGAATGCGTTATTTTCTCGTTAAAAACAAATAAAATTACACTAAAATATCGCTATATTTTCGTTTTTAATTGAGCCCTTCGTGGAATTTTTTAGCCTCATCTAAAATCTCAAACCATGCTGCTTTATAGTCGATAAAAGCATGTGATGCAATATGTGCACTCAATGGTTCATTGATGATTCCGACTCTTAAACGAATCACTTCTGGTAAATCTAAACGCGCACTAAATAAAGGGGAACCACATGCTTTACAGAACACGCGCTTCTTATTCGCAGTTGCAAAATATTCTGAAAATAATGCTTGCCCCTGTAAAATTTCTAAGTATTTAGTTTCAATGGGCGCAATGGCAACAAAAGCTGAACCTTGTGCTTTTTGACATTGCCCACAATGGCAAACAAACACTTGAGGAATTTCTGTATTAATTTTAAGTTGAATTCCGCCACACAGGCATGAGGCTGTATACATGATTTCATCATTTTAATTTATTTTGATAGAGACTAGATTAGCTGACATTGATGTAAATGGAAGTATGATCTATAGAGAAAATTTTGATTATTTATTTACAATCACTTTCTCGATACACTTTTAAAGCTTCAATCTCAGCATAAATCAATTGCTGTAAATCATCACGAAACTGAATCATATCCTCCATCGTTTCAATCTGATCAATACTTAAACGTGGCATAAATTTAAAATAAAACGGAATTCTTTTGGGAATAATATGCTTTGGAATCGAAGGAATCACCTCGCCATTTCTCAAAAACGAACCTATTTTTGGATTGGATAAAATTTTATTAAACCATTTTTGTCTAAGCAATACGTTGGCATCAAAACCCAGTTCAAAGACTTCATCTCCACCTAAAGCCACAAATGGCGCAATGTCGTAACCAAATTCCTGTGCCAGTTTTAAAAAGCCATAGCGTTGCTTCCAAATCAGTTGATAAGCTTCGCCTTTTCGTTTAATGACTTCACGACCACCGCCGGGAAAAACCAAAATGGAATAGCCTTGTTGCATCGCTTGTTTGGCATATGCTTGTACGCCATCGACACCACCCACACGTTTCACCACTTCTTTCCAGACAGGAATATGAAAGTGCATATGATCTGCCAAACTCACGATGGCAATTTTATGTTCATTATATAAATAGTCGATGAGAATCGGAGAATCCAACACACCATAAATAGTATGGTTTCCCACATACATGGCAGGTTTTTGAGGATTGAGGTTTTCAGCCCCTAAAAAAGTCGGACGGAAGTAATAACGTTGCAATGCACTGATTACACGTAATAATTTGGAATTATGTTGAATTTCTAATTTTTTTAGGGTCATGTTGTATCTCTACAAAAACTTATTTTTAGATAAATCATTTAATCTCCCCTAACCCCTCTTTTAAAAAGAGGGGAATTTTGCGTATCACTCAGACTTAGTTAAGTGATACCCCTCCCTTTTTTAAAGGTCAGTAGTTTTGCTACGCAAGGGGAGGGATTATTTTTAAAAACAAATCATTCAACAGATCACATTGTTCATTGTTTTACTAATATTTTCAGTCATCAAACCACATGCTTTTGCACAAGAATCGAACCTACCGAATAACCCGCACCAAATGAACACAGTACGCCATATTCACCATTATTGACCTGATCCGCAGTACGATGCAACGCAATGATCACACCTGCAGAAGAAGTATTGGCAAATTCATCCAAAATAATTGGCACTAAATCAGGGTCAGCTTCCGCCACTTGTTTACCCACAATCAGTTTTAAAATCAATTCATTCATATTGGCATTGGCTTGATGCAACCAGAAACGTTTCACATTTTCAGGCTGAATGCTGTTCTTTTCCAATTGCGTAGAAATGATTTTCGCAACCAATGGACACACTTCTTTAAAGACTTTACGACCATCTTGACGGAATTGTTTATCATCACGAGATGTGAGTTCTGAACCATTCAGGAAGCCAAAATTATTGCGGATATTGTTTGAAAATTGCGTGAATAAGTGTGTATCCACAATTTCAAAACCTGTTTTGCTGTCTGTTTCTTCAATGATCGATGCTGTTGCCACATCACCAAAAATAAAGTGACAATCACGTGAACGATAGTCAGTATGACCCGAAGTAATTTCCACATTCACCAACAACACACGACGCGCACCAGTTTTCACTGCATCATAGGCTTGTTTTAAACCAAAAGTTGCAGCCGAACATGCAACGTTCATATCATAAGCATAGCCTTGAATACCCAACGCGGTTTGGATTTCAATCGCAACCGCAGGATAAGCACGTTGTAAATTTGAACAAGCCAAAATCACCACATCGATATCTTCAGCAGTTACACCTGCGTTTTCCATCGCTTGCTTCGCAGCCATTACGCCCCACTCAGCCTGAATAGAAAGCTCTTCATCTGAGCGTTCTTCTAGACGTGGACGTAAACGATTAATGTCCAACACACCTGATTTTTCAATCACATAACGGCGTTTCACACCTGAAGCTTTTTCAATAAAATCTGCACTTGAACCACGACGTGCAGTGACTTCACCTGCTTCAATTTTTTCAGCATTTTCACTGTTAAATTGTTCTACATAAGCATTTAAACAATCCACCAATTCTTCATTGGTAATGATTTCCTCGGGATGATACAAGCCTGTTCCTGTAATGCGGATGCCCATGGAAAACTCCTTCTCTAAATTCACAAATATTTCAAATTATTTCTATTCTAACTGATTCCGAGCTTTTCCCATACTTTTTGTATACGGGTTGCTGAAATTGGCATCTTGGTTTTCATCGGTTGAGAGAACAAAGAAATCCTTAACTCTTCCACCATAAAATACACATCTTTGACACGTGGATCCTGTTTAAACTTAAACAATTTATCCATCCACGGATCAACGTCTTTAATTGCAGCATCATCTCGACTTAGATTATTCGGCAAACGATCCAAACGCAATAACAATGCTTTTAAATAACGTGGATATTCTTGCCAAACATCAGCTGATTTTGTATAGACAAAATTCGCCAGACTCATCAAATCAAGCTGATCTTCAATATCATCCATATTTTTGCCAAATACAGCTTGATCCAGCATGAGCAATTGCTGACGAATCTGTTGCCATTGAATATAAATGTCACTGATCAGTTTCAAGGCTTCCTGACCATGACTTAAAAATGACTTTTTAACATCTGTTGTTAATTTCGCAAATTCTTCTGCATTAATGGGTAACTTTTCAATGCTCATTTGTAAGGTTGCATAAACCAGCATTTGTTCAAGCTGAGCGCAATCACCCAATGGCGAATAAGCCAAAGCCAAAGGTTTAGAGATTTGCTTTTTCAACTGACGGATCAAATCGCCTAATTGCAAATGAATCAGTCGAATCACCCCTTCACGGTGTTGCTTAATCGCTTCATCCTGATCATTGAAGGTTTGAATCACCACACCCGATTCATCTTTTGCATCCAACTGCGCAAATGCTTTGGTTGCCACAAGCGCCTGATATTGTTTCACCACTACGCCTGTGACTTTTTGCGAGGCTTCAAACACAAACTGTTCAGGGAAGGTTTTAAATTCACCTTTCAGTTGTTTGACAGGGCTATGTGTTTCTGTACGGCAACGTGCTTTCAACTCATCAAGATCACGTCCTTTTTCAATCAATTTACCTTTTTCATCAATGACTTTAATCAATGGAATCAGATATTGATCAATACGTTCAAACGAAAAATCTTTGGCGGTAATTTGTTCGCCACGCAGTTGAAATGCTAAAAAGTCGAAAATATGCTCACGTAAATGCTGTGCATCTACCGCTTTCATCAATTTTTTTGCTGTATCAGGAATCGGCACCAAATTACGGCGTTTATCTTTAGGCAAAGCTTTTAATAGCGCTTCGATTAAATCCAGACGCCATCCCGGAATTCCCCACGACCAAATATTTTCATCAACCTGTGGCAGGGCTTGTACAGGAATTTTAACCGTTGCGCCATCTTCATCATGACTTGGATCAAAACGATAACTTGCCGCTAAACGCAATGAACCATTGTGTAAATAGTCAGGAAATTGTTGTGTGGTTGGACGATCATTCATCCACAAATCATCATCATCCACAAACAAATAACGTGGATTTTTCGGCTCGATCGTTGCTCGCCAATCTTCAAAAGCACGGCGACTGGCAATTTCCGCAGGTACTTTGGATGCATAAAACTGGTAAATGGTTTCTTCATCCACCACCAAATCACGACGACGTAACTTATCTTCAACGCGTTCAACTTCTTCGAGTTTCAGTAAATTGTGCTTTAAAAATGGCGGTGTCGTACCCAAATTCCCTGTGGTTAAAGCATCACGTAGGAAGATTTCATGTGCCGCAGGCTGATCTACTTTTTCATAGTTAGTGGCACGTTTTGGCTCAATGATTAAACCAAACAGTGAAATTTGATCATAAGCATTGACTACACCCGGTTTTTTCGCCCAATGCGGCTCAAAATAATGATGTTTCAATAAATTTGGTGCAGCCAATAAAATCCATTCAGGTTCAATTTTTGCCAAAGTCCGCAAATAAACCTGCGAGGTTTCCACCATTTCAAATGCCATCACCCACGGCGTATTGGTTTTATGCAAGACAGATGCAGGGAAAATTCGGGCTTTTTGCTGACGCACTGCCATATAGACATTTTTTTCATCCGTTTTATTGGCAATAAAAGACAATAGACCTGTCAGTAATGCACGATGCAGATTTTCATAACTGGCTTTTTTGTCATTAAAAGACAGTTTTAAACCTTGAGCTAAATCAAGTAATTGCTCATGGGTTTTTTTCCACTCACGTAAACGCAACCAACTTAAAAAATGTTGTTTTGCAAAAGTACGACGTTTATTTTCAGTTAAATTTTCACGGTTTTCTGTCAGGGTATTCCATAGTTTGATATAGAATAAAAAGTCCGAATCCGCTTCTTTAAACAACGCATGTTTCTGATCTGCTTGCATTTGCTTATCGGCAGGACGTTCACGCGGATCTTGCACTGCAAGGGCTGCGACAATAATCAGGACTTCATTTAAAACACCAAAATGCGCACCGCCTAAAATCATACGGGCAAGGCGTGGGTCGATTGGCATTTTCGCCATTTGTAGACCGATTTTGGTGAGTTCGCCTTTTAATAAGTCCTTCTTATTCTCTTTGCTTTTGCTTTGAAGTCCTCCTTTGTCAAAGGAGGATTTAGGAGGATTTGAATTTTCGCTACGACTATTTAAATCTCCCTTGCGGAACTCCATCCGTTCCTCACCTCTTTGTAAAAGAGTGGAGTTTTTATCTGATGATTCATCATGAATCGCCCCCAACTCAATCAAGAGCTTACGACCATCATTCACCAAACGATGATCAGGTGGCTCAATAAAATCAAAAGACTCAACCGAACCTAAGCCTAAACTTTGCATCTGTAAAATCACCGATGCCAAATTGGTACGCTTAATTTCAGGTTCGGTAAATTCAGGACGACTTTGAAAATCTTCTTCACTAAAAAGACGAATACAAACACCCGGTGCAATACGACCACAACGCCCTTTACGCTGATTGGCTGCTGCTTGTGAAATTGCTTCAATCGGTAAACGCTGAACACGAGAACGATAGTTATAACGAGAAATTCGGGCAAAACCACTATCAATCACATAGCGAATATTCGGGACAGTTAAAGCTGTTTCTGCAACGTTGGTCGCAATAATAATGCGTCGTCCACCACCCGATGGATTAAAGATTTTTTGTTGTTCTGCCAAAGCCAATCGTGCATATAACGGTAAAACTTGGGTATGTTTTGGACCAAACTTATGCAACGTTTCCTGTAATTCCCGAATTTCTTGTTCGGTACTGGCAAAAATCAGAATATCCGCATGTTCAGGATGCCCTTTACTTTCCGCATCATGAAAACATTCTTCTACCGCACTGACCACCGCACGCGGTAGATTTTCTTCAAAATCATCAAAGTCATCGTCATCACTGCCACCTATCGTCATTTCTGAAATTGGACGATAACGGACTTCTACAGGAAAGCTGCGCCCTTCCACTTCAAAAATTGGTGCATCATTAAAGTACTGACTAAAACGATTTACATCTAAAGTTGCAGATGTGATGATAATTTTTAAATCAGGACGTTTTTTTACAATGGTTTTTAAATAGCCCATGATGAAGTCAATATTCAGCGAACGTTCATGCGCTTCATCGATAATAATCGTGTCATATTTATTTAAATAACGGTCATTGGACAGTTCTGCCAACAAAATCCCGTCTGTCATCAAACGAACAATCGAGTCATTAGAACCTTGCTCATTAAAACGGACTTTAAAGGAAATCGATTCACCGAGCTTTTGCCCCACTTCTTCCGCAATACGTTGTGAAACACTGCGTGCAGCCAAACGGCGTGGTTGGGTATGACCAATCATACCCGTCAAGCCACGACCTGCGAGCATGGCAATCTGTGGAAGCTGTGTGGTTTTACCCGAACCTGTTTCCCCTGCCACAATAATAATCTGATTATTTTGAATCGCTTCAATCAATTTATCTGCATATTGTGTGACAGGCAGATCTTGATTCAGTTTAATGGTGGGTAAACTTGCACATCTTTTTTTAACTTGTTGATTAGATTTTTCAAATAGTTCTTGAAATTTTTCTGGGTTGGCTTCTTTGCCTTTTTTAAGCCGATTTAAACGATGAAGATCACGAACCATGACCAATTGATCGACATTAAACTGATTTGGCACAGATGCACATTCCTAAATATTAAAAATTGAATCGTATATTTTACGCTGTGCGCTTATAGAATTAAAGATTAATCTATTTTCAATGCTTAGATTTAAATAAATACAGCACGACAACCCAGCAATATACATAAAACATCACAACAGAGATCAACAATATATAATGGTTACATAGAAAAATACTGTCATACATTACTTGATAAAAAGGTGCTGTAGAAAACATATTCATCGGAATTGCAAGGCACAAAAGCAGGAACACATTGATCACCAAAAACCAAATTTTAGTTCGAGTAAAACCAAGAAAAACAGCAAAAAATATTCCGATGATTCCTGCAAAAACAAAAAGCAAAGGCTCATCCGATGTAAAGCCATTCAGTTGATTAAAATAGATTACTTCTGCCACGCCATAAGCTGTCACACAAAAAGCGTTATCATGCGCAAATGCAACAAAGGTACTTAAGGACGCAAGCACTAAAATAAAAATTGCGATAAATTTATAATAATGAGTAGCCATTATTTTCATCGTCCCCCATGATGTTTGAATCTGTCTTGACGATCTGAAAAATACAACAACTTGCCAAATATGAGAAAACTAAAATGATGATTTTATAAATATTAATTTCAAATATCTTTTTATTTTTAAAATTCATTAAAAACAAATACTAAACTTAAAATAAAAAATAGCAATTGTCCAATCACCCACGCCAAAAGCCAATAATTTTGACAATACACAATACTGTCATAAACCAAGCCCAATACCGAAGGTGAATCGATCATGGTACTCAGGAAAATCATTTGCAGCACGATCAGTATGGCAAAAAACAATACATACCATCCCCGATGATAAGACAACAGTAAGGGAAGCAAGAAAATCAATGCCGTCATGGCACACATGCCAAATATGTCTGGATCTTTGCTTATCCCACCATTAAATTCACTAAGTGAGGAGACGGTATTTTCACCGATATATTCATACAGACAAAATGCGTTATCTCCTGCCAACAGAGATAATGATGCAATCAGCAAAGCCAACACAGCAATAACGCGAATACTTTGATCAATGATCATTTTATACAATTTCATGCCAAGCCATGAGCATCTTAGCTGAATAAAATATATACACTAAAATATTTTTTATTTCTTTTTTGCAACAATACCCTTGAAAAGCACTGTCACTGACTGCATCTTGTTTGTGTATTTGATTGGATTGTTTTGTCATTCAATTAACATATTTTTAATGTATCAATCAATATTGAAAATTGTCTTGTATGAACAAAATGATCTTTTGAAGAAATAGTTTTCGTGTTTGGTTAATTCTCTTTTCCGATTTTAACCATAAAAAAATACTATTTCCCCAATAAAGAAATATACTTTATGCTAATTTTAAATTAGATACTCACTTCAATCATGGAGATAATGATGAGCTTAATTAATACTGAAGTTAAACCATTTAAAGCACAAGCTTTCCAAAACGGTCAATTCATCGAAGTTACAGAAGCTGATCTTAAAGGTAAATGGTCTGTAGTTTTCTTCTATCCAGCAGATTTCACTTTCGTTTGCCCAACTGAATTGGGTGACCTTGCTGACAACTATGCTGAATTCCAAAAATTAGGCGTTGAAATCTACTCAGTTTCTACTGACACTCACTTCACTCATAAAGCTTGGCATGATTCTTCTGAAGAAATCAAAAAAATCCAATACGTAATGGTTGGTGACCCAACTTGGACACTTGCTAAAAACTTCGAAGTATTAATCGAATCTGCTGGTCTTGCTGACCGTGGTACTTTCGTAATCGATCCAGAAGGTAAAATCCAAATCATCGAAATCAATGCTGGTGGTATTGGTCGTGATGCATCTGAACTTCTTCGTAAAGTTAAAGCAGCTCAGTATGTACATGCTCACCCAGGTGAAGTATGTCCTGCTAAATGGAAAGAAGGCGAAGCAACTCTTGCTCCTTCAATCGACTTAGTAGGTAAAATCTAATTTCAATTAGATTTAACTGCTTAAAAAAACCACGCTTTTAGCGTGGTTTTTTATACACAAAGCTAAATTATTTAATTTCAAGTAAGTTTACATTTTCAACTTGAACATCACTCATGATCTGTCCTTGATCAAGTAAGTGATTAAAATAATTTTCAACAACTTTTGCTTGCTCAATGGTACTTTCAACTTTATACATATTTTGACGAAATTCATTACTTGAACGCAAACCCTTGGTATACCAAGCAATATGTTTCCGAGCAATACGACAACCTGAGTATTCACCATAAAATTGGTAAAGCTCAGATAAATGCCCGAGTAATACTTCTTTTACTTCCTGAATATCTGGTGCAGCTAAATGTTCGCCCGTTTCTAAATAATGTGCAATTTCACGAAAAATCCAAGGACGACCTTGCGCAGCTCGACCAATCATGACCGCATCGGCTCCTGTATAATCCAAAACATATTTGGCTTTTTCAGGGCTATCAATATCGCCATTTGCAATAACAGGAATAGACAGCATACTTTTCACTTCTTTGATTAAGCTATAACGTGCTGTATTTAAATACATATCTTCACGCGTACGCCCATGTAGTGCTAATGCTGCGATGCCTGCTTCTTCAGCTCGTTTGGCAACTCGCATAATATTTTCATGACCATTTAGAAAACCTAAACGGGTCTTTAAAGTCACAGGAACATCTACCGCAGCCACAACAGCATCTAAAATACGAGCGACTAAATCTTCGTCTTTGAGTAAAGCTGACCCTGCCAGTTTATTACACACCTTTTTAGCAGGACATCCCATATTAATATCAACAATTTGGGCACCGTTTGATACTTGATAACGTGCAGCTTCAGCAAGTTGCTCAGGTTCTGAACCTGCAATTTGTGCGGAAATCGGCGCCAATTCACCATCAAAATTGGCACGATACAGACTTTTTTTGGTCATACGTAAAGTTTGATCAGACGTCATCATTTCACTAACGGCATGACCTGCACCAAAGTATTTACAAAGAGTTCTAAAGGGACGGTCTGTGACACCTGCCATAGGTGCGACCCAAAGTTTCTTACTTATTGGTTTATCAAACAATTCTTTAACTACATTGTTTTGACTCAATTTCTTTAACCTCGTTTAACTTCTTTGAATCGACTCTTATTGACTTCTAGCACCCTGTTGTTGCACCCTGATTGCACCGTAGAAATCTCAGGGTGCAATTTAATGGGTACAGTCACTAAACGTCAACTATTGGATGGCACTATACGCTATCGTGCTCAAGTTCGCATAAAAAAAGAAGGCTACCCTGATTTCAAAGCATCCAAAACTTTTAGTAAAAAATCTTTAGCTGATGAGTGGATTAAACGCACCGAAGCTGAAATAGAATTGAATCCAGATAAAATTCTTAACCCTGTTGCTGAAGTCAAGCAAGCAACATTGGCTGATTTCATTAAAAGGTATTTAAGCGAGGCAGATAATTTTGCTCGTACAAAAACAGGAGCATTAAACTATATATCTAACATGGAGATTGCAGAGAAGAATATTTATTCATTAACACGTCAGGATTTTGCGGATCATGCAATTTCTAGACGCAAGGGAGACCCTTTAAAAGGAATTGATGGTGTTGCTCCATCTACCGCTTTAAAAGATATGAGTCATATTAAAGCCGTTTTGGTTCACGCTGAATATGTTTGGGGTGAGCAAATTGAGAATGTTATTTCTGAGTTTGATAAATCTTTAATTGGCTTACGTAAATCACGGATTGTAACTAAATCTAAAGTACGAGATCGATTACCCACCAATGATGAACTGCAAGCTCTCACAACACTTTTTTATCAAAAATGGAAACGTAAACGCAGATCCATTCCAATGCATTTAATCATATGGTTTGCCATTTATTCAGGTAGACGTGAAGATGAGATATGCTCTTTGAGACTCTCTGATTATGATAAACATAATACACAATGGCTCGTGCGCGATGCTAAGCATCCAGATGGGTCTGAAGGAAACCATAAATATGCCCACTTTGAACCTAAGGCTATCGACTTAATTAATAAATTTTTAGATAAAGAAACACGCGCTCGAATGCTTGAATTAGGTGGCGATGAAAAATTATTAATTCCAATGAATGCAGCAACTATTTCAACATACTTCACCAGAGCGTGTTCTCAACTTGAAATTGAAGATCTTCGCTTTCATGATTTACGGCATGAAGCTGCAACTCGTTACGCTGAGGATGGTTTTTCTATCCCTAAACTTCAAACAATTACTTTGCATGAATCATGGAACACATTAAAAAGATATGTGAATTTAAAGAAGCGTGGTGAACGACGTTTAGACTTTGCTGAAGCAATTGGTCATGCTGACTCTGACTATAGCAGTCACTATAAAGAGTGGAATAAAACTCAACGTGCTTTTGGTGCAATGGATATTCTTGAAGCATATGATTTAAGTATTAATAGTGAAATTGATGTTCCATATCAATTTATTAAAAATCAGATTGCTGAATTTATTGAGCACCACAAAAAGAATAAGTTTTTTATTAGAAAACATGTGAAAAAATTACAAACAGAGCATCCATTTTCTTGGAATAAAGAGAAGCAAGAGTTTTACATATCTGAAATTCAAATAGCTTGGGAAGACTGGTTCTCTGAGTGTGGTGAAGTAGATTGGTCTGAGCTACCAGCTGAAACTTCGCATTTTAGTTTTAAGAATAATCGTGTTATTAGGTTGTTTAAAAATCGGGTGCTTGAATTTGAATATGAGCTAAATGCATGGCTAGACATTTCAGACTCATACTTCTTTGATGAAAATTACCATATTGAGAAAAGATAAAGTTAAGGAGCCACCTATCTATAAAGGTAGGTGGCTCTTATCAATAGTTTCAAATTTTATATTGAGCAACTCATAGCTACTCTCAATGAATAGAAATCAAAGCTATAACAAAAAAGCTTCATAGTACCATTGCATTTAAGCCGGTATTTCTTTTGCTACCTCTTCTCTATCCCAGTTTCTATGTTGCTGAATAGCATTTTTGAAATCTTTCTGTATAGATAAAAAATCTTCAGTTATGAATACACTTTGGTCTTCTTTAATATTTAACACCTCAATAATTTTGGATTTATCTCCTACCAAAACGATTGGCTTCAAATGTTTATAAGTTTCTAATACATAGTGCTTGGCAACACCATCAGATTTAAACTTATCAAAATTATTACCATCAACAACGACAATAGCATCGTAAGTTACTGAAGGCTCACCATTTTGACGACCATCTACTTTGATCTCTTGGTCATCATCCGATTTTACAGGTGCAGCACTTGGAGCTAAAACTTCTGCGATAGCATTATTCTCTTCCGCCCATTTTTTAATTTTATTTACAGTGGTGGCATTTGCACCATCATGTACAAGTACTGCTATTTTACGTTGTGCAATATCAAGGGCAGGAAAAGCATCTATACTAAGCTTTTTGGAGATTACTATTTCTGAATTAGGCGATTTAATCTTTGCTTTCTCCACATTTAGTCCTAGTTCATTTGCTACATAATGGGCTAAATCTTCATCAATTTGACTTAGTAACTCAGATACTACACGCTGTCTAATTTCTTCTGCCTGCACCTTAGATAATTCAAATGCATAAGCATCCTTCATGTGTTGCTGCTCATGTTTGCTTAAACTACGATAATGCAAAGTAGCTTGAGAAAAATGATCTGCAAAACTTTCAGCACGAACACGCAATTTACTGCCTTGAACTTTTTCTGGATAGCTAGTAAATGCTTGCTTATCGTCTGCTGCTTCCCGCGGATAATTATTATCTACTGAATTGGGTTCATAATTAGCCTTACCTTTATGGATATGTTGATTTGCAAATCCACCACGACGATTTGTATGAAACGGACATACTGGTTTATTGATCGGTATTTGATTGAAATTAGGTGTACCTAAGCGATGCAAGTGTGTGTCTGTATAACTAAATAAACGACCTTGCAATAAAGGATCATTACTAAAGTCTATACCAGAAACAATATTTGCGGGAGAAAAAGCGACTTGCTCTGTTTCTGCAAAGAATTCATCAGGATTTCGATTTAACACAAATTTACCCAATCGCGTCACAGGCACTAATTCTTCTGGTACAAGTTTAGTTGGATCTAAGACATCAAACTCCCACTCCAATGCTTGTTCTTCTGTAAAAATTTGAGCACCTAGCTCCCACTCAGGATAATTTCCCTTTTCGATTGCATCCCATAAGTCTCGACGATGAAAGTCAGGATCCTTACCATTGAGCTTTAATGCTTCATCCCAAACTACTTGCGCTACACCCTGCTTTGGTGTCCAGTGAAATTTCACCAAGAAAGCTTCATTTTTATCATTAATTAGCCTAAAAGTATGAACGCCAAAACCCTGAATAGATCGTAAATTTCGAGGAATTGCACGATCTGACATCACCCATGTTGTCATATGTGCAGCTTCCGTATTTAAAGAAACAAAATCCCAAAATGTATCGTGAGCAGATTGACCTGTAGGAATTTCATTATGATCTTCAGGTTTTACTGCATGAACAAAATCAGGGAATTTAATAGCATCTTGAATAAAAAAAACAGGAATATTATTACCCACTAAATCATAATTACCTTCCTGAGTATAAAATTTTATGGAAAAACCACGCACATCGCGGACAACGTCCGCAGAACCTCGTCCTCCTTGAACTGTGGAAATCCGTACAAATATAGGAGTTTTTATATCAGAGTGTGTTAAGAAATGAGCTTTAGTCCATTTTTCATTCCCTTGATAAGCCTCAAAATATCCATGAGCACCTACACCTCGTGCATGTACCACACGCTCCGGAATACGCTCTCGATCAAAATGAATTAACTTATCTCTGAGCAAAAAATCCTCTAACAAGGTTGGACCACTACTACCTATACGTAAACTGTTTTGATTATCTTCAACTTTAACTCCTAATGAGCTTGTAAGAGTTTTATTTTGAGGATCTACATAGGCTTCCGATTCGAGCTGCTGAATTTTTTCACTTTTATTCTGATTTGACATTTTTATTCCCTTATATGGTGAAGTGTTAATATAAAGAGAGGGATCTAAAAGCCCCTCTCTTTTTTAACTTGTCATTTAGTGAGTTACGCGATTCCAAGCATCTCGTACAGCATGTTTCGCTTCTTCCCAAGTTAAACGTGAAGTACCCTTCACCTGTTCCCATTTCAACTTTAAGTCATGTTCCGCATCTTCAAAGCGCGTTTCAGCAGGATATTCACTACGACCTGTATAACCTAGATGATAAGCTGAACGATAATCTTTGTCGTAATCTAGATCGCTATAAGTATTTAAGGTATCTGCATAATAAGGAGTGCTATTGGCTGTGCTACGCCAATAAGCTTCCTCTTCAGTCGGGTTCACTGCTTCAGCTGCACCTTTACCAGCCAAACCACCTACAACAGCACCGACTACACCGCCTACAACAGCTCCAATTGGACCACCAACAGCACCTACTGCCGCACCAGCTGCTGCCGCACCAGCTGCTGCGCCACCAGCTGCCCCAAGACCTGTACCAACAGGATGAGCTCCTGGTTCACCTGTAATAGGGTCAGCATTTAAATCATCTCTTTGTTCTTTTGGTAAATCTTTAACTACTTCACGATCAATTTCAGGTCTATTTGGATTTGTCATCTTCTTATTCCTCTTAAAATTATATTGATTTTCTTTTTTTAGATGTAGCATTTATACATTTAAAAAAAGTAATATCTACTATATTTCACCACCTATTTTTATGATGTATCTCTAATGTAAAAATATTTAAATATTATTATTTTCATAGTTTATTTAATTGTTAATTGAAGCTTATTATTTTTAATTTATATGAAATCAACTTATATTTATACAAATATTAATATTTTAATAATAAAAATTTACAAGGATTTAAGTTTTCTTAAACTAAATTCTAGGTTCTACACCTTATCTACTTTAAGAGAAAATTATGTTTAAATCGAATTTAAAAAAAATTGCCCTTATTGGTGGTCTTGTTTTATTAGGCGTAGCAACTTTCGTTAATGCAAATACTGATGACATACCTACAGCCCCACAAGTAGATCTATACAAATATGCTGGGCAATGGCATGAAGTTGCCAGAAAACCTTTATACTTTCAAAGAGTTTGTGATTATAACGTAACTGCAAATTACTCATTGAATGAGAAAGGAAATATCGTAGTTGATAATAAATGCTTTAGTAAAAATGGGAAATTAAACCAATCAATTGGTGAAGCTTTTGTAAAAAATGCTCCAAAAAATAGTCAGCTTAAAGTAAGTTTCTTACCTAAAATTATTCGATGGCTACCTGTAGGTCGTGGTGATTATTGGATTTTGAAACTGGATGAAAACTATCAAACTGCTCTGGTGGGAAGTCCCAATAAAAAATATTTATGGGTTTTAAGTCGTGATCCAAATATTGATCAACAAATATTAAATGAATATCTAGATTATGCTAAAACACTGGGTTTTGATTTATCAGATATTATTTACACTAAACAGCAATAGTTATTAGCTTTATAAAATAGACTTTATAAAGACTAATTTATCAATCAGCTTATAACTATGAATATGGTATATTCATAGTTATCTATATAAGAATTTTAATAATGGAACTATTTAGAATTTTTATTCATGATTCATCATTAAGCTTTATTCTTGAAATCATTTTAAGATGTATCATCATGTATCTGATGATTATTATCTTTTTAAGGTTTTCTGGTAAGCGTGGCGTAAGACAACTTTCAATCTTCGAAATTGCTATTATCTTATGTTTAGGATCAATTGCTGGTGATCCAATGTTTACAGAGGATCTTCCTCTTATACAAGCCCTTACTATTTTTATTTGTATTCTAGTGCTCTATAGATGTACAACTTATTTAACAATGAAATCAAAAAAAATTGAAAGCTTACTAGAAGGCAAACCTATGTATATTGTTCGAGATGGTATGTTGGTTTTAGATGGCATTAAAAATGAAAAATATTCTTACGATGAATTTTTTTCTGAGATGCGCCAACAGCAAATTGAACATTTAGGGCAAATAAAAATTGCATTATTGGAAACAGAAGGTTGCTTAAGTTTAATACTATTTCACGATGATGAAGTAAAATGGGGGCTTCCAATTTTTCCAGATCAATACAAACAAACAATTAACTATTATCCTGAAAGATTTTACTCATGTATGTTTTGTGGAAATACTCATTTAATTAAGAAAATTGACCAAATATGTGAGCGCTGCCAAAAACAGCATTGGGTTCTATCTATTAATACTAAAAGAAGCAAATAATATCCAACTGAGTAACTTATTTTATAAGCTACTCAGAACAAATCTAGATATTCTACTTTAAGCCTCACTCACCTTCGTCGCACTCACTCCACTCAGTACTGCTAAATTATAACGCGACTCCGCAGGTCGGCACGTTTTCCCATACCAACGGAATTCTTGAAATTCACCATCGGAATATAATGCATAAGAAACAGCATTACTTTGGTTCCCACCTAAGCAGACTAATTTTTTAGTTTTTTGATCACGACCAACCACAAAACAAACATGACCACCACCCTTGCGAGTTTTAATTGCAACACATCCATAGGCAGGCTTTGCGAGTTTGGATCCGTAGTTCACATAATCTAAGGCGCGGTACCAATGTTTTGGATATTTCACACCTGCAGTCTTTAAGCAATGAGCAACAAAGGTCCCACACCATGGCGTTTCATCATCAGTGAACCAACCGCCAAGTCCTTTGATCCATCCTAAGATAGTTTTGTTATGTTGCTTGCCAACGATTTCACGCAAGCCAATATATTTTTTAGCTTCAACCATCCAAGCTAAATCATTTGAATTTTTCGGTGTGGCCAAAAGACTATTAATGCCATTTAATTGTGGTGCATGTAGCTCTGGTTGATAGATCTTCTTGCCGATTAATCCAAGCAATGGAATTACAATTCCAATAACTACGGCTTCGTGTTCTTCTGGAATGAGCTGAAAATCTAATGCCCATTGTAAAAGCGGAATTAATACAAGCATAAAAAAAGCTCCCAATGTTGGGAGCTTTACTGACAAATATTGCCATGGGTTTTCATTGATTAATTTCATTTATTGTCCTCTCGATGGCTTTGCATAATTGCCATATCTTGTTTAAGTTGATTAATTGAATTGATGGTCCATGTGCCACCCGACAACGCAACAGTCAGCACCACACCAAGCCCCCATTTCAGCATCGCAATTGCGCCTTGTGCTTTATGGTTTTGCTGCTCAAGCAGTTCCACTTTTACTCGTTGCTGATCAAGTGCCTGGTGATAACCTTTATTAATTGCATTTGTTTCTACCAACTGCTCTGATACTTTTTGCAGTCGATCTGATACTTCATTTAACTTTTTCCAAATTGATGCGCTTGGTTCATTCACATATGCCCCCTTAATTTTTTGGCAATAAAAAATGCCCTTTCGGACACTTGATTTGTTAAGTTTTTAAACTTCTATTTGAACAACCACACCTGCAGGTGCAAGTCGTTTAATCTCTTGATTTGATACAAAAACCCGATCATTTAGTTTATAAACAGTGCTACTTGTGCACATCACAAGCCCCGAATCGTCTGCGACAAGAACTTTATAATTAGGGTGATTCACGCTAGTAATTGTGCCGACGAATTCAGGTGCTTTCGGCATCAAATCAAATAAACGCTGTAAAACATTACTCATTGAGAACACGCTCCACGGTTATATTCTGATTGATCACAGCATGTGTAAATGACACGGAAACACTCTCTACAATGCCCCACCATTCCGCATTAAAAGCAATAACTTCTCCCGGTGCGCACTCTCCAACATCTTTTTGTACTGGAATTTCTAGACTATGGGTTTCGATCATTCCTGCTTTAGCCAGCAATGCTTTGCCATAACTGCCCATAGATACCGCTGTAAATAATGGATTACTCACTGTTTCTTGCAGTACATCACCTGCTGTACCTGTACGTTTTACCTGCCCTGTAAAACCTGTACGATCATTGGTTAGTGTTACACCATTGTAGTCTGGATAAGGTTCATAATCTGTGGATTGATTTGTCACCAAGCCCTCAGGTAGCAATCTATCATAATCCTCAAATTGCATCGCATCCCAAAAAGTCTTTTTATATTTCGGCTTGATTGTTAATTGATTGCTCCCTTTTTCACTATAAACAAAACCTCCACCAGCCTCAGCAATCTGTTTAATCACAGCAATCGGGGTCTGATTAGCATAGCTCAGACTATTGATTGGTACGATCCAACCGAGTTCATCAATCAATTGCCAATTTAATTGTGTATCACTATTCACTCGATCCAATTCAGCTTGTGCGAGCTGTACAGAAGTACGTTCATTTTCTTGCAGAAAAGACCGTGTTGGTGAATAAGGTGCATCAAGTAATGCAGTTTGACTGCGCCCCGTTAATTTCCAAACATCTTGTGCAAAGCGTCTGGAGCGGCTGCGGTTCTCAAGCAACATGTGATGAATATTGTCATTCACTTGAATTTTCAGGATAACAGGCTGCGCATTAATTGGTTCAAGTTTGCCAATTTCAGATGCAGGTACAGTTAGGTTGTAGGACCAACACCACTGACTTCGACTTGTGTTATAGCTGCCATCAATGACTTTTATTTTTTCACCATTGTCTAGGCGACTGACTTCTATTTTATTCACGATATACCACCAATCACGCGGTGCAAGACTCGGAATACAGTCCTCATCACCAAAATTTAAAATAACATTGTGTGCATCAACGTCATGCCATAAACAAATAAAATTAAGATCACCAGAACCGACATATTCTTTAGGTTTGGGTTTTGCCCAAGGTAAAATTGGATGCTTACGATAATAAATTGACTGCGCTTGCTGCCAAGGAATGTCGGATTTGGTGACGAGTTCTAAGCCTGTATCCCATATAAACCCGAAACGTTTTTCAAAAACATGAGCAACTTCATGTGAAAAAGTGAATTGCTTACGCTTTCTAATCAGTTCGTCCCAGTGGTTTTCGCGTTGAACTCTTAATTTTTTGCTTTCATCAAATAATATATTGCGAACAATAACGCATTTTTCAGCATGATTCCAAGAAACGCTTTTCGCAGTATTTAACCCTGTACTTTCTTCAAAAACAGTTCGAATATCACGCTGTAAAACCTGTGTTCGCTCATACTGATTTGAAATATAACGACTCAGGCTTTGTGCTTGCTCAAAATAAAAAGCACTATTTTGTGCCCTAAAAGTCGGCTTAGCATAGCGTGCAGTCAGTCCAGTTTCAGTGCCAACTGCTTTTTGAAACATCGTTGTTAAAAAAGAATAGATGCTCTGATTAAAATTAAGATCATAAGTTCCTAGAATATCTGTAAAAAACGATAGATCCACAACCGCATCAATACGATTTTGATCTGTAGGTACAGCATCTTTGTATGTGCCTACAATTTCAGAAATAAAGCTTAGATCAATCTCAGCATCAAGAGTATTCGGCACATAGTGTTCTTCTGCGCCAAAATCTAAAGTGGTGCTGCCAGTACTCAGCTCATCAAAATTCAGAATTACATTGTGTGAATCGGGCGGTGTATAGTTCGACACATGTACACCTCTTAAGTTGATGGTCTAAAAGTAATTGAGTCCAATTTCCACGAACCACCCAATACTAAGTTGCGTGTATTCAAAGTCATATCAGTCACACAATCAAAGTCAGCAACCACTTGCCCTTCGCCGTTGTATAGACGCGCCCAAACTGCTGTACCTGTTTTAATGACTGTTTCTTCTGAAGTCGGCATTAAATCAATACTGTTTGAATTAATTTGCTTAAAACAAGGCTTTTCTAGCTCAAGCGTGACAAGTTTTGCGGAATCATTCGCTGCAATGGTTGTGTTTGCAGGTTTGGCATCATCATAAAAAGAAAAGGTAGCATTTGCGCTACCTTTGTCTATAAACAGAGTTAAAGCCTGTAGTAATGACAGACTGGCATTAAGTGAGGGTCTAATCATTTCGGCACCACATTGTCTTGAATAATAGCGTTATAAGTTGATGCAGGATGATGCGCAACAAGAAAGAATTTAACTGCAGTTAAATGATCAAACTCATAATTACCCTGTGCGTCTGTTAAAGTTTCGGCAATTAAGCGCCCTGTGTTCTTCTCAAACAAGCGCACACGACAAGGAATTGGAACTTTCTTTTCAGTTACAGTACCAATAATTGCTAAGCCTTTAGTATTAACCAGTATGACTTCTATTGAATTATTCACAGCAGAAATTACTTTGAGATTTAACAACATTATAAATCTCCTATTTTTAGAATGACTTGTCCTTCAGTAGTTGTTGTACACGCGCAATTGAGTGCAATAAAGATTTCTTTATCATTCTCAACAAATGCTAAATGCGCATAGGGTTTTATTTGAAATAGCCAATAAAGTCCTTTTAATACCCCTCGCAGTACAGTCTCATTAAGATAAACGGGAGCGAATGGGCTACTGTTAGTTAACGACGAAGCACCAATGTAATTTGCTGACCCAGAGTAAACTTGAGCTGCCGCTGCAAGTGAAAATGTTGTTGCTTCAACATACTGCGCATTTTGTGTATATGCTCTTTGAATTAGTGTTTTTTGGGTTGATACTGATCCAGCCCCTCCAGTGGATTGCCCCTTATAATACCCTGAATTTACAGTATTATTTATGAGTGTTGAAATCAAGAACTGATTACTTGTGTCATTTTGAAGTAATTTTTCAAAAGAACCGAAACCATAAAACAATGCTGCTGTATTGTTAGTAACTCCAGTTGGAAGGATATAAAAATAATCTTTTGTTCCAACCAGCACCCAACTTCTATTACCCACAGGTGGTGCTGATGAATCACTAGTCGCTGTAGTAAATGCCGCACCATGAGCATAATACCATCTCGACCACCCATTCATTGCTGATGTCCCTGAACCCGTACCCACCCAATTTTTATCAGGACTAGCTGAGTCATACGGCGCCTGAACACCCAACATCGTATTGATATCAGTCATATCTTCAACTAGACCAACTTTTGCATATTTCGCATACGTTGCTGTGTATGCAGGATCTAGTTCATCAACAACACGTAAAAAAGGACGACTTGGTAAGAGTAAATTGGTAGAACGATACGCTGCTTTTCCACCTGTGCCACTGCTATGTGTGCTACTAAAAGGTTTCTCCCAACCCAATGGCGGTAATGAACATACAATTGTGCCCGATGCTTGCGTTACCGTTGCTGTATTCGCGAGTTCAAAAGTAAATGAATTCGCATTTGGTACAGATAAAATTCGATGTTCACCGTTAAACTCTGATTGATTCGCTCCTGTAATCTTAATCACTTGGTATTGCATCAAATTATGTGCGGCACCAAAAGTCACAGTGACAACTTTGCCTGATGCTTTAAGCGTCGAAACGGATTGAGCACCAAAACCATTCACCAAACACGCATCTAACACATCTATCATGCAACCAAAATTATTAGTAAGCTGTGGTGCATTGTTATTGGTATGCACATAAAACTTAATATCTGTATTTGCGACCATTTTTATTTACTCATAAAAAAGACCGCACAAAGCGGTCATAAAATTAACTTAATCTTCAAACAATACGATCAATATCACCGCGCAACATGATTTGAAACTGATCTGAAATCTGACTTGGTTCGGATTGTTTTACAGTGCGAATACACCAAATTGGGAACGTTGCAGCAATCGTATTGAAGCGCAAAACATTACCCGATGCCCAACCTGCACCCCAACCTTCTTTCTTCACGCTAAAGTATGGTGCGCCTGTGACTGGGTTGATTGGCTCACAATCTGTATTCACAGTACTTGTGCCAATCTGCCCAGATGTTTCGCCAATAATTCTAAAATTCGTATTGTCAGTAAACACCAACGCCCAACGTTCCTGTGCTGCACCATTATTTGTAACAATAATCGGATATAAAGCATCATTGTACTGCGCTGAAATTGCACCGCCTGATGCCTCATCTTCCCAGGTACTATTCCATGTTTGTTGTACAAACTTTCGAGTGTAACGTGCTTGCATATCACCGATCACTAATGCAGATCCAACAATCGAGTCAGCAGCACTGTAGTTATGCGTTACAGGTTTAGTAAATGTCACCTGACCGTTAATTTGCACGTCTTTGATTAGACCCATATCTTGATAACGATATTTGGCAGAAATCGGCGAAACTAAAGTATTTAACGCAAAATCACCGCTTAAAGTAAATTTTCCATAGTCATAATCCACCACATACATATCGTATGGGACTTTAGTACCTGCACTATCTTCAAGTTCACAATAGGCAATACGTTGATCATCCAGTGCATAAGTTTTACCCGCGACATGATCAGTCATTTGATGCATTTTCGTTGCACTAATAATACCAATATCACCCACGCGGAAAATCGGAACGCGCCCATCAAGTGGCAAGCGTGTTGCAGATAAACCAAGGATCTCTTGATCAAGCGGAATATAACTATAAGCCACAGCGTTGTAGCGTACTGATTCAGGTGCAACCCACACTGGATAATTGATATATTGTTTACCTGACTCTTCATATTCAAGTTCTACGCTATACCAATTTTTTGCTTCAATTTCTTCCCGATTATCTACAGTGATTTCAGTCTTTTTATAGAAATACAGATCGACAAAACCTGTGTCGTAATTAATCCCACCATGTGCTTCAGCAGTTTCAATCACACCGTTGTCATCAGCTCGTAAAGTGAGTTGACCAAATTCCAAAGTCCCTACAACTACAGTTAAAGAACTCGGACGAATCGGAATTGCAGGTGTGCGAAAACTGACTTGGTTGATTGGTGGGATATCTGTGGTTGTCGTTAAACTCTGCAAAACAAGATTGTTATCAACGCTTGGTGTCCAGCTGCTTAGCTCGACTTTGCCTGTGCCATATTGAACCGTACCCGACAAAGTACCACTATTATTAGATGGATCCACATCACGATACAGCGTGCCGACTCGATCAATAAAAGTATTATTTCCGAGCTTGAAACGCACCGAACCGACAATAACTTGCTCATCAAAACCATTCGTTAAATCAAACTGTAGCTTTTCAGCAGTGATTTGCTTTACATCAGCATTGGTCCCTGAGCTATCCCGATATTTAATTTTAATATCAGGGCTGCCACTGTATGCAACATGTCGAGAATTAACTTTTTCAATTTCGGTTGTTTGTGGTAAAAAAAAAGACATTAGGCAGTCCTCACTCCAGATGACATATATTGCACACCTGTATATTTTGTAACTTCAATAGTTTTATCGAGATATGGAGTAATACTCACTAACCCCGAAGCATAGGTGATGGTGCCTTGAATATTGCCGAACAGGTCGACCATGTTGCCTGTAGTCGCATTGATCGGCTGATCAACTAAAGTCACTTCTGCGAGTGTGGATCCTCGTACCGGCACTACAATTTCTACGCTATTCGGTTGAATCGCTGCACCACTGCCAATATTAAGCACTAACTTCCCATCAGCATCAGGACTACTCGCTTTGGTCTGTTCCAGTGCAGTACCGTAGTTATAGTTCACAGTGAACACCGTACCTTTTTGCGGTAGTTTGCTTGGAACAATGCGCCCTGTACCTTTGGCATAATTGATGGTGCCTGTGGCATCGCCTGTAAATTTCCCTTGCGCGTTTGATGTTGCTGTTTTGCTTTGTCCCTCAAGCAACCATGACACTGTTACGCTATTTGCAGCAATTCCTTGTTGTGCCAAATCAAATTCAAATGCAGCAGGTTGAACTGCTAAATTTGATCGAATAAACGTTGTAATTGGTGTGCCCCAAAGCAATAAGATCGGCGTATCCACATCAGGCAAAGCACCTGTGGTGAGCAACCAAGATCCTGTTTCATAGCTGATCGTGCCAGATCCAAATGAGGAACTCGCCCCAGTCAACATACCTGAACCATCATCTTTCAACACGTAGAATTTACCTTGTGCCATATAAGAAATGGTCAGCGATCCGGGCGCAGGAATCGGAGTAATCACCCCTGTCCAATTGGCGCTTTGATTATTCTGCGTCACAGGCAAAGCATAAGAATGATAAGGTTGCACGGGTGCAGAAGCAGGTTTAAAAGTGATATTTAACGTCGCATTACCTGTACCTGCGCTTTGTGTCCAGCGGATTAAACCTCGCTGATAGTCAATTGTTCCGACTTGAATACCATTGTTATTCTTTAAGATACCGCCCTGATCCGTGATCGATTGGTTGAAAAGCGTAAAAGCCACAGTACCAGGCATCACACTCGAGGCTAAATACAGATTTTGATTTTCACCAATCGTAGTTGGATAACTCGCTGAGATGGTCCCGTTATTCCCTGCAATTAATGTCATATTTTCCGAGTTGGCATTGACATCAATAATCGGAGTTTCAGACTGAGCTGCAGGGATTAACTGAGTAAACATACTCTTTGCATTGACTGTATATGTACCTACATTCACATCATCAGCAACACCCACGCTTGAATAATAATTGCCTGTATCTGCCACTAAAGTTTCACGTAAAATTGAAGTAGATTTTTGTCCGCTATACCACTGTTGAACCGATACCCCAACAAAATCTATAAGCAGAGGATCATTTAAAGTATAAGTTGCAACTTTATACTCAACCTCTTTACCATCAATAATCATTTTACCGATGCGCGTTTCAACCTTAGTAATACGCACGTATTGCTCAAACTCTAAAGCACCACCTTCATTTGAGATAATCACGAAAGAATTCCCTGCACTGAGCTCCGTTTCACTTGGAAACATCACAGTTTGCAGGATCTTCATGCCTTTCCAATGCGTGTCGAGTGGCAAACCGACTGCTTGACCACCTTTTGCAAGATAACTCTCAACACGGTTTTGTGCACTTTGACGCTCGTCTGTCCAATCCTTTGTACTGAACAATGTTGCCGAAACATTTGGATCTGCTGGTAATTCGGAAATAAATACCGTGGCACCCATTAAAACATCGGTGTCATTTGTCGTTACAGCAGGAAAGATCTTCCGCATCGACACATCACCCATAGTGCGATCGAGTTCTGAAATATCGTTAAATAAATTATTGCTTTGACCATCAATAAGCTGCTGCCCTGAGTACTTGCCGCCACCATCAGTGGTATCAGTTAAACGCTCAGACTTATAGATAACCAAATTATTGGTTTCAATTGGCATGTTATAACTCCAAGAATTTAATCGTGACTGAGTAATAGTCATCTTCAGAAACAGTTGGAATATCCTTGACTGTTTTTGGGTTTGAAATCGCACCTTCTTGATGATTGAACTTCACATTAAAGCGACGGTTATCGTGCGGGTAATCAAACTCAAGTATGAATTGTTCGTCTTGCAGTGCTGACCAATCTTGTAGCTTGGACAACTCGCGGCGCTTGATCCACCCCATGCCTTCATTAGATGGCACAAGAGTAATGGGTCGTCCTGCTTTCTTTTTGCCTTCCTGAATAATTAAAGTTCCATCGACTGCAAACTGCTGTTTCTGTTCAATCGGCTTGTAATCAAATTCATCAGACCAAAAAAAACCGTTCTCTATAAGAACGGCTTCACTGGTTGCTACACGTATTAGTTTCATTTAAGTACTCTTTTTAAGCATTTCAAATTCACTCATGATGCTTTCTAGCGTATCTACATCTTGATCAGAACCTTCTAATTTTGCTGTTTGTTGACCATTGGATACTTCTAATCGACGAGTTGATTTGGGATTGGATATCGAAACAGTATTGGTAGATGGTGCATAGCTTTGATATTTTTCTAATGCTTCTTTGATATAAAGTGTATTAGATAGACCACCACCTCCGTTTGCAAATGCCCCAACAGAGTCATAGCCATTCTTAGCCAACCATGTAGAGGATGCACTCTTGTATCCGTTCATAGGACCTTTCGAGCTTTGATATAAATCCTCAGCTATCTCTTTCGCTCGTTTATCGTCGTAACCCATTGCTTTAAGTTCTGCTGCAATTTCTTCAGTGTTATACGCCATACGAGTTTTTGAACCTTGAGGTGTTTTATGCATTCCGCCTGATTGTGCATCAAGTGCTTTCGCCCACGCCTCAGTTGTAGATAATGCCTCTTCACGTGCAACAGCACCAAGATCACGAAAACCTTGCTGAGCACCACGTGTTGCATCACGAACGCGATGCATTGAGTGTTCCATTTTTGTTCCAGCATCTACTGTGACTTTTCCTGCCTCATCTACAGATGAAGAAAGACCAGCAGCAGCGAGCTCCCCTTCATACCAAGCAATTTTTGCAGCATTACCCGATGCATAAATTTTATCTGCCATATTAATGAGTGCTTGTCTAATCTGTTCTGCCGATGCGGTGCCAGATTGCTTCATTACATTAAAAGCATTCATCTGAGCAGATGCCATTTTATCTGCCTCAATACTTGAAGTAACACCAAGCAACTTATAAGCTTTCTCGATTTCAGAGATATTCTCAGGAATCTTTGCATTCACTTGGTCAAGATATTCCATGCCCATTTGAACTTGTTTCGCTGAGAGCACACCTTGTTTTTCAAACTCCACTAATTTTGCTTTTGCAGCATCAATCTCAGCTTGGTTTTTTGCCTGATCAGCCCATTTTTGCCAACCCTGATAAATCATGTCGGTTGCTTGCTTACCCGTTGCACCCATGTCTTGAAGACCATTAATAACAACATCTAGGCTTGCTTCTGACTTGGTAAATTCTTCTGAAACAAGATTCAATGCTTGGCTAGTATCAAGACCTAATGCTTTTGCAGCCTCTGAGAAAGTTTGGCTTCTCTTGATGACAGCTTTACCTTGCTCATCATACTCAACCACTAAGCCTTGCGATGTAAATTGCAACTCCTGTTCTTTCGTGATGATGCCATTTGTTGAGTCAATAATTTGTTGTGCAAGCGAAACCTTCTCTTGGGTGATTTCCTCTTTCTTACGCAATGTATCTAAGTCACTTTGCGAAACGCGCTGATCAGCCTGAGTTTGTGATGCTGCAAGTCGATCAATTTGCAACATTGCCTGTGACCAAGCATCAAAGTCACCTGCTTTTCTTGCTTGCACTGCTACTTGTGATAAACGAACCTGTTCATCTGAGTAGTTTTTTTGCATCGCAAAAGAAGATGCATCAATCTGTTGAATAGCATTATTTGACTGTTGATGCTGATCTACACGCTGCTGATTTGCCTTTACTTGAGCACCACCCAAAGCATCTAAATCTAACTTTGCTTGACTATATGCTTCAAAATTACCCGCCTTCAATGCAGCATTGGCAACATCATTTAAACGCACTTTTTCAGATGCAATAAATGCTTCGTTTTGAATGATTGCATTACCAGTTTCTTGAGTTGAAGTAACTCTATTTTGAGCAAGCTTCTTCTCTTCTACAGATAATGCCTCAAGCTTTGCAAAACGTTCCGCATTTTGCCTGATTGAGTTTTCATGATGAGTAACTTCAAGCTTTCCTTGATCATTGATTGTTGCGATAACCCCATCACGCAAAAACTCCTCTTTAGTTAGATCACTAAGAACACCTTTATTTAAAGCCATTGATGATTCAGCCAAGATTTTAGCTGATTCGAGTTTATCCTTATCGCGCTGAACGCGATTCTGAGTGACTCTATTATCAACCTCATCCAGTGCATTTGATTCCTTTACAATTTTACCAATTGCAACAGTGTCATTATTTGCACGTGCTTCCGCTAACTTTGCTTGAAGTTCGGTTCGTTTTTCAGCATTTGTTTTAAGCTGTTCTTCTGCTTTAGCTTCTTCACTCAAAATGCGTGTCAAATTTGCTTTATGATCAGCAAGTTTTTTCTGATTTGCTTGATCAGCATTTAAAACACTATTGTCTAGAGCTTTTTTAGTGCTTGATTCAAATTCTAGTACTTTTTTCTCTGCTTCGGCATAATACTTATCACGCTGTTCTGTTAGTACTTTATAGTCATCATCTAGTTTTTTTCGAACATCACCCCAAGTAAGCATCTTGATGTAATACGTGGCTGCTGCTGCAACATCATAAAAAGCCCCCACTAAAAAACTAACACCAATACCTATTGCTTTTGTGCCATCAGATAAAGCACCTATTGCAATGGCAACACTATTAATGATAACAGCTAAACCACTAACACTCTGATTTACCTCACCATCAATAACACCAGACCAGCTAAACAACACATCCAGACCTGTTGAGAATGTATCAAATATAGTTACACCAACATCCACAACAGTTGAAATTAAGATTTTTATAGCATCATACGCTGTAACTATAGCATTCTTAACTGATTCAATAATGGATGGGTCAATCGTTCCAAGAATTTCGCCAAAATATGAAACACCTTGAGTTGTATCATTAAATAATGTTTTTAGAACATCAAGATTTTCACTGAGCATCAGTAGTGTACTAACAATACCTTTTGACGCTGCATTTGTTGAATCAATCTCACCGATCAGCATGGTGAAATTTGTTTTCAGGTTTGTTAATGCACCACCGATAGTGGTTGGGATTTTAGTATATTCTTCAGCAATTACAGCAGACTGCTCTTTCAATGCTTTGATTACAACCTCAGCAGTCAACTTCCCCTCGCCCGCCATTGCGCGAAGTTCACCTTTCGTAACATTCAAGCTATCAGCTAAAGCCGTTGTTAAGCGCGGTGCTTGCTCCATCATACTATTGAATTCTTCGCCACGAAGAACCCCAGACTGAAGCCCTTGGATCAATTGCGTAATTGCTGCATCAGCAGAAGCAGCACTACCGCCACTAATTTGGATTGATTGATTAATCGCCTCTGTAATTTGTAATGCTTGCTTCTGAGTAACGCCTAAATCCTTACCCGCCTGATTGATACGCGCATAAAGGTTAGCAGTTGATTCAAGACTTGAAGTTGTGCGCGTTGCAACTTGTCGAACACCTTCCAATGCTTCGTATAATTCTTTACTATCATTAGAAACAAGGTTTACTTGCGCTGAAATATTTTGAAAATTATCAGCAATCTGTGCGAGTTCATGTACACCAAAGCCAATTCCGAGTGCAGCCATTGCACCTTGTAGTACGTTGATACTGCGCCCCACTTTACCAAGGGCCGCATCTGATCTGTTTGCACCTTGCTCTAGCTCTCGTGTTCCACGCCCTGCTGCATTCTCAAAACCACGCAATGAATTTGTAGCTTGATCAATGCCCGTTTCAAGTTCACGGACTCGCTGTCTAGCACGTTCTATATCCTCAGGTGTTGCATTTGTTGCCGCAAGGCGATTAACTTCTAAACGTGCGCTTTCAAGCTGCTGTTCATACAATTGCAATTGTTGTGTTGCATTTCGTGCAAGCTGCTCCAATTGCTCTCTTGTATGTGTTGCACTTCGACCATTTTGATCAATGCTATTTCTAACATCATCAAGATTTGTAACTAGTCGAGAGATTTGTTGCTGAAATTCTGTAGGTACAGGCGGTGTTTCCGAAGCTGCACGCGCTGCGTCTTGGTATGCTTCAACTGCTATGCGTGTTTGATCAATACCGCGCTCTAATTGACGAACTCGATCTTGAGCGTTTTGAATATCGTGCGGTGTGGCATTTGTAGCAGATAGACGATTTAACTCCAAACGCGCTTCCTGCAACTCGCTTTGCATTCGGTTAATTGCTTGCTGACCGTATTCACCCATTTGTTGAATATTTTCAGAGCTGACTTCTGATGCATCCGAAAGCCTATTTAGTTCTAGTCTTGCATTGTCAAAACTTTGAACAAGTGTGCTGACTTCATCCGACATTTGCATCGATTGACGTAAACGATCTGCTTCTTGTTTAATACGATCAAACATCTGCTTTGCAGCATCAGAGCTTCTTTCTAAATTTTGCGTTAAGTTATTTGTATCTGCATTAAGTATTAATTTAAATGTAAGATCTCTAGCCATTCGATTTACTCAACTTTTAAATATGCAATAAAAAAGCCGAACTACATTAGCTCGGCTTTTTGATAAAACTTAGTTTGATTGTTTAATATTCAATAAAATTGACTTACAACTTTTTACAGTAACTCACCCAACTATTATTAATTCTTCTATTTTACGAATACGCTTTAAGACACTTAAAACATAACACTAATAAATAATCTTTTATCCACCAATCATACTTCCACAATGCTTACACTTTCTAGCATCGTAACGAATATACTCACAGCAATCAGGGCATTGTATTTGTTGAACATTATTACTTATTGATTGTGCTGATTGTTGTATTTGTTTTTTAGGCACATACAAACGGATATTGCTACTTTTACATGCACTACATACACCACCACCACGATTAAGCATCCAATAAATAATACCCAATGGAAACATAACAAGAAGTAAAACAATAAAAATTGTAGTACTTCCCTTTTTACCTGTTGCGCCAACATGACCACACGCGACACACTCAACAACCTTGTTACTCATAATCATCGCACCCATTCGATTTTATAAACACCGCCATTCACAATAGTGACAATATAATTCTCATTATCGACTTTATAACTCAAATCAATAGCAGCATGAGACCAACCAGCACGATCTTTTAATACATAATGACTAATATTATTTGGTTTACCC
This sequence comes from Acinetobacter sp. R933-2, assembly GCF_030325485.1. NCBI lineage: Bacteria > Pseudomonadati > Pseudomonadota > Gammaproteobacteria > Moraxellales > Moraxellaceae > Acinetobacter > Acinetobacter sp. R933-2. Next base: position 94,223 of record NZ_JACAIJ010000008.1, on the reverse strand, counting down.
AACTTCTGATAAACAGAATCTTTAGAGCTACCGAGTTCAATAAAATCATTTGATGTTCGAATTGAACGAACTTCTGTCGCAGCAGCAAATGTAGAAATACACAATAAAGATGCTAATAATAATTTTTTCACAATAATTCCCCTTTTGTTGTATTTAGAGGTTAGCCAAAAGACAATTATTGATCAATGTAAATTTATTCTTTATTTATCTCTTTGGTATAACTCGCATAGCCTTTGTTATTAGCATGATAAGCAAACCGCATTGTTGCACCATAGCTTAATAAATGGTTTCGCTCATTACGCTGAGCTGCTTTTAAGTATTTCATAAATGCACCCCAACTATAATTTAAAATATCCTCGTGTTTATGCCCTTTACTAATCAATGTTTGAAATGAATCAAACCATGTTGTTTTGTCTTTTTTACTCTCTTGTTTATTTGTTTTTTTAGCATCCTCTTGATCAAAGAATGCTTTATTCACATTAATCACATCTTTAAATAATTCAACAAATTTATCTGCATCATTTTGAATCATCTCATCAATTTGCGCACCTGTTGCATCTGTTACAAGTAAACACATCGCTATTGCTTTAAACTTATTTGCTTGAATTGCAGCTTCAATACTTTCATCTGAATAATTTCTTTTAAGTGCGATTCGAATAAGTTCAGCGATTGAAACCCAATTTTCTAATTCTTTGACTTTAAATTGTCTAATTTCTTGACCATACTTATTGATATATACATCATTATTTGCAAGAAAAAAATCATTCATGATGAAATCCTTAAAAACAGGCACAAAAAAAGACGCTTAACGCGCCATCATTTGTGCCTGTAATTTTTTAATTTGCAGGAATATTAACCACACAACCAAACAAACCAAGCGCAGCATCCGTACCTTTTGTTGTATCAGATAGCGCTTGACCTGAAATTTCATACTGACCTAATTCCTCATGAATTAGAGGGAATGTGGTTTCAGGTGACTTCTTAGTACGCCACAAATTTACCGCCATGTGACCACCTGTTGCTGTGTTAATACCTTTAAAGAACAATTCATATTCCTTATTAAAATCACTCGCAATCGTAGTACTGCTGACTGCACCAGTGGTATAACTCGCTGTTACAGGCTCTACAATTGCTTCATTAAAAATCACAGTACCAAACACTGCATCAAGCGTGTATTTTTCCTTAGCTACAGGTGTAGCACCTGCACTAAAAGTGACATCAGTTAACGCATAACCATTGAGTTTAATTTCCTGCCCAACTTTCACAGTACCCAGCGCTTGATCTACGACTGGTACACTTGCAACCTCAGTAGTCATGCCCGATAAAATATATTTCAAATTCTCAGCATCAACCTCTTCAAGCTGACCTGAAAAATTTACACCTGTTGTTTTCGTCAACACAAAGTCAGTTGTACGTTGCCCAGACGTACTTTCTTGATGTTCCACTTGATCTGTAGTAATTTCAAGCTCAAATTCAGGAACGTTACCAATGTGGCGCATTGCACCTGCAACACCGTTTACGATTTCAGATAAATAAAATTTACCTTGCAATGAAATATAGTTCTTCTTAGCCATTTGCTTTATTTACCTCTTTAGCGAGTTTTACCGTTGCAGATGATTTCACTTCTTCAATGACTTTATCTGCTACTAATTTTTTAATCTGTTCATTTGACAGACCACCAACCGTATCGCCACCATCAAAGCGACCTACGGGTTTTAAAGCCTTGTATTGCTTATCCATAATTTTCCTTAAACAATAAATTTAGACTCAAAAACAAGCGTGATATACACACATGTTGCTGAATAATCTTCTTCAACCGCAATCAGATTTAAAGGTCGAATGCTTGACTTGGGTTGCCAACCAGACAATAACTTCAATACTTTTGTTGTAAGCTGCCCCACGCTTTCAAGCACCGCTGAACCATCAAACATTTGTGATGCAGCATGACGCTCACTAATCGTGACTTCCCACTGTTGGTTCAACATATTTGCTGATGATTTACCCGCATCATCAGTTTTACGCACACGACGATAGTAAACTTGGGCGTTAGGAGTCACTTGAGATAACTCTGTCACTTGCGCTGAATTCGCAGGTGTATAGATCTTTTTAAAATCAACAATTTCAGCTAATTTCTCAGCAATCTCACTGCGTACAGCAAAAAAGTTACTTTCTTCTGTCATTTATTAAATGCTCCTGAATTATGGTTAGCACCTCAAGTTCATCACTCTCGGTTAGACCCAACCATGGTCGACGTGGCATATTAACTTTGTATGCTTTACCCATGACCTCTTGCATAAAGTTAGAACGCGCTTTACTGACAAACTTATTGCCTACCAAGCCTGTACGCTGATCTTGTCTAAAGTACATACGGCGTATACGTGCAGCATAGTGAATCTCACCACCAAAATGATGAATGGGACCATATTCAACATTGGTACCAATCTCAACACCATCTACCGTGACATTGTGAGTAATAGAGTTCATTAAGCGTGATGTGTCACGTAAAGTTGTCCCACCTTGTCGCTTTACTCGCCCTGAGATACGCCATTTACCTTCCAATCCCTCGCTATTTATCCATCGACTACGAATATTGCTGACAATAGAGTGACCGATTGCATCGAATAGTTCAGGTTTTTGTTGATCAAAAGTTGTTAAACGCGCTAAGGCTTGCATTAAAGCAGATTCAGCATCTGCATCAATCGTTATACCAATACCCGACATATACACCTCACTTAATGCTTGGCATCATTCCCAGTACATCATCACCAAAAACACCACCACGATAAGTACTACCGATTGGCATTGTTGTTGGCGAGTTCACAGGTTTTTCTTCAGTCACTTCATTTTGAGTATTGAGAATATTCAGGACAGCTTTTCCATCAGCAACACGTTTCAAGAAGTCGATTTCAGCTTTATAACGATTTTCAATTTCTTCCGTTGGTCGCTGAAAATAAAGTCGGTAACGCGCAATATTGCACGCTATTCGTTTCAAAGTACTTGGCGTTTGGGGTAAAGGGAGCTTGTAACGCACAGCAATATAGCTATCAATTTCTTCTGATGCATCCTGCAAAGCTTCTTCAATTGAATTGCTCACTGTTTGCATTATTTCTAATTGCTGCATTTCCCCTTCCCCGAAACGTGTTTCTAAATCATTTCGGGTGGCGTACATAGATCACCTATTTTTAAGATGCTGCTGTCTTTTTAATTTCAGCAGCGAGTTTCTTTTCAGATGCAGCAAGCGACTTTTCAAGCTCTGTCACTTTGGCTTTTAGCTCGGCATTCTCAGCAGTCAAACTCGCTAACTGAGCTGCTGCACCATCATCCTTTTCAAGCTCTGGCTCTTTCGGCTCTGCGATAGCACCAGATGCTAAAAGGGCTTGAATGCGTTCATCACTCAAGCCCTTAATTTCATCACCTGGCATAAAATGCCCGATGGATTGTTGCGCAATATACTTTGGCATTTTTACTCCTTATACAATAAAGCCCGTACCACCGCACACACCATTTTTATTTGATGGCACAGCAAGTGGAGCAGATTCGGTCATTAAGAAAATACCGCTTGGATCTTCGTTATACCATTGACGGTCAAAGTATTTCTGTACAGCGCCATTTGCTAATGTGTTTTTAATTTTGCACTGAGCAATAGAGCCATTTAGATCAGAAATAGCACCAAAATAATCATCAGGAATAAAGCGCTTAACACCAGATTTCAAACGATAGGTGCCGTCATAAACCCAAAGCTCCTTATCATCCAAGTAACCTTTAAAAGAGGCATCTTCTTGAACATTTAGGCTTGGTTTATATGGCACAGCAATACCTGCATAAGGCTTAATGAAGCGCTCTTTAAACTCTTCATTTGCAAATAATGCAGCCCAAACCTTGCCTGACATTAAATAAGCTTTCGAGCTTCCACCATTTGCATCAAGTAGTCGCTTTTCGATCAACTCTAAATCTGAAACTGGTTTTGCACCTGTTTGGTTCCATGGGGTTGCAGGCGTAAATGTTAAAGATGCGTCACGCTCATAATCAACCATGTTGTATTCATAGTCATCTGACTGAAGCAGGTACTTACCATTTAACAATAACTCTGTCGCCATCAGTAAGATCGAGTTATCAATCGCATCATGATTACGCTTCATTACTGCAATTTGAGCAATGATCATTTTCTCTTGATCAGATAGCTTTTGACTACCTGTTGAGATAATACCTGCAGTACGCAAACGCTCCATTAAGGCTTCATCAAATGACGTTGCAGCAGTGACCATATTTTTAGGTTTGTAATACGCAGGCTTAACAAAATCAACTTTTGCAGCGCGTTTAGTGTCAAATGGTTTACCAGGTTGATGTGGTGAAACCAATGGAGCAAGATCGTGAACCGTATTAAGTTCAGCTAGTGGAACTTCATCGCGATCAAACGCAGGGCGATTTGGATAAAACTTTTCTAAAATCCAAGTGCTCATTGGTTTGTAGTTTGAGTGGATCAGCGCCAACTCGCCTACATCAAGTAATTCGAGTGGTGCACCATCAATAATAAATGATTGAGCCATTAATTTAGATCCTTATACTTTTGAGAATTCAATATGGTTTAGGGTTGCTTTGGCACGTGCCGCATCATATTTGGTAGGATCTAGATACACACCTGCTAAACGGATTGCTTCAATACTGAACACGCCACCAAAATAAATCGGGATTTCTATCCCATCTGTTGCCATTTTTGTTGCCTGAGCAGCTGTTACATCTTGACCACAAACAACATTCCATGTTTTTTCATCAAGTGCGTGATCAACCACATTGGCTTCAGAAAGCGTCAGCAGATCACCTGCTTTATATGTTTTTGCCGTTGTAACCTTGGCATTCGCACGACGTAACTTAGAAACATCCAAATTAAATGGGCGCGTTTCGCGAGTTACTGTGCCTAAATATGTTTTATTACTCATGGATTAAGCCCCTTTATTTTGTGCTGCAAATGCTTGAGCACCCGCTGTGAATTGGTGTTTCTCTTCACCACCCTGTTGTCCAGTACCTTGTCCACCTGTTGCTTGGTGACTAAACAAATGCGCAAACTGTGGTGGTACCGTATTGTTTTGTGGTGGTGCTGGTGTAGGCTGACCACCCGCAAACTGCTTCATTTGTTGCGACATGAATGCAAAAGATGAGTCATCCATATTGGTATAAGATGTTTTTTCTTCTGCGCTAAATTGTTTATTCAATACAGTTTCAAGTGATTTGATATCTTCTTCACGCTTATCTGTTTTGAACTGTTTAAGTTCTGTTTGTGCAGCATCACGTTCTTGTTCAGCTTTTGCTTGTTCTGCTTTTGCTTGTTCGAGTTCGGTCACGTCTGTGTCCTCTTGATTAAAATTAGTTTTAGGGGTGTGGCTTGCTGCCACAGCGTTGGTATTGTCATCTGCACCTAAGGCACAGAAAGACACTTCACGAATACGACCGCCACGGAACACGGTGATAGGTCCTTGATGAATCTTTCCATTGACTGATACAGATGCACCTGCCTGAATTTCTTCAATGGCTGATGGCTCAATTCGCACAGACATCTGCCACGGAAAGCCATCGTCCGAGTCTTGGGCGACCTGAGTACCAAACTCATTACTCATTAGATCACCTGAAACAGTTAAACCTGTTTGATGATCAATAGAGTGTGTATTGATTGCTCCTGCACGTTGTCGTGGTGAATGTTCAAGCAAGGCAGGAATGCGCCCTTTCACTTCCATAGAATCCAAATCAAAAATGATTCGATCCCAATACCAGTGGTCTGTGATGGGTTCACCGCTGTAGGCAACACCCGAAAATGTACGTTTTTTCTTGCCTTCTTCAGCACTATCAACACTCAGTTGCCCGAGCTGAAAACAATACTGATTAGGCTTTTCATCATCTGGCATTTTCCATGCTCCAATAAAAAACCACCCGAAGGTGGTTATCTTGTTCTGTTGACTGTTAATCACTATTACATTTAATTAATCAAAGCCTTTACTGTATAAACCATCTGGCCATCCTTGGTTTCAATCGAAACCACTTCAAATGCCAAACCAAGCTCAAATAAAACACCTTGCCCAGCATTCAACTTTTCAAGATCAATCCCAAGACCTTTAGCATTTTCAACTTGAATCATCACATCTGACTGACCCGATAAAAATAATGGCGCGTTCAGAGTAATAGTCTTACCAACCTCAAGAGATGCTGCATAAGCAAGCATCGTTGAGCCTGTTACTGTGGTCGCTGTATTTACTGATATTGCTTGAAGTTTTGCCATGTCCTCTTTTACCCAACGCTTAAGTACATCATCGGCAAGGCTGATTGATGGTTGAGTTAAATAAGCAGTTAAAGCAGCATCATTACTTTGCACATAATCAATCAATGTTTTAATAGCGCTTGGTCTAATTGATGGATCTAGCGGAATAACAGTATTTGCAATTGTGTCAAATAAGTCTCGACTTAATGGACTCATTGGCGCTAAAAGACTATTTAACTTTTTAGATGCACCCCATTCTGCCTTTATTGCTTGTTTTTGACTGAGTAGAAACTCCTGATCTAAAACTGAAGCATTAATCTTTTTATCAACCAGACTTTCCAACTCGCCAAACTGCAATGGATGTGAACTCCAGTCTAAAGCTTCAGCAACTTCAGGCAATTTGTCATCAGGTGTAATTCCATATTTGAGTGCTTCTGCTTCCGTAAGTGCTATAACAGTACAGCGACAGCGAAATCCCAATGGCGGATAATGTGTCAACCAAAATGGATCATCGATATGCCTCACAATTCGATTCAAAGCAAGATGACTAGGACGAACTCGACTGTCTTCGATCGCTGAATACATTAAATAAGGGCGACCAGATTTATTTCTCTCCTGTTGTACCCAACGCCCATATCCATAGGCATTTTGGATATTGGTTCGAAATACGTTATCCAGATAGTGCCTCGGTAATATAATTTCAGCATCAGCGACAAGTTTCTGAAAGTCTTGAAAAGTACCACCATTTGCCAAAGTTTTATTTAACGAGTTAATTACCGACTCAACTTGTTCAAGACTCGACAAAAAACTCACAGTGGTTGCCATTTGTCGCATCTTAAGATCCATTGAGTAAAACTCATCAGGTAATACAATGTTTTTACTATGAGCGTAATGAAGCGCTTCAAGAAATGTAACTGGTCGCATTATTCCTCACTCGCTGTTGCATATCCTAAAATATCAGCAGCATATAAGGCTTGGTCTAAAGCAGTTGTGAACTGAGTGCGTGTTGCACCAGGAATCAACTGCGTTAAGTTAAATATCAGACTTTCTGGATTATTCGACTCAGCAGCAAGTTGCTTAATTTGTTCATTACTTAAAAGCTGTAAATCACCTTGACCATCCGTTAATTCTTCAACTTCTTGTTGCTGTGAAGATATATTCTGCGAACTCGCTTTAAAACTAAAAACGCGCTTTGGTAGCGCGTTAAATTGAGTTTGTGATACTTGTTCGGGTTCTGCAACATCCCCCTCTTGTAAACTATATTCACGCTTAAAGTACTGCGGTGTAAGATTTGCTCCAGCATTCTTTAAATGTGCGTCACGCTCAGCTTGGTCCTTATTCAATGGCTTGGGTTTTTCACCCACCATCACCTTATACTCACTCCAATTGTTTAATTTGCACAATGCATTAACAACTGCTTGAAGTGTAGGTGTGACCAAACGAATATCGGATTTCAATTTATCAAGCCGTACATTCTCATGTACTTGACCTAGAGCATTACTACCACCACCATCATTTCCACTCGTGAGTGTCTGACCTAATACAACTTTTTGGATTTGGCGAAGCAATTGATTGTTAAAAGATTCAAACGCACCACCTGTAGATCCACTGGTACCAGAAGTTGAAAGCATCTGCACATCATCTTGACCATCAATCGTCAATACGCTTTGAGCATGTGCATTCAGCAATGCATTATTCATATCTTCAGTGGTTGTGCCTTTACTCTTTACTTTTGCAAGTAAAATCGGTGTGCCAAAACGCTCTAAAAATTTAGCCCAAAACTTGAAACCGTTTTGCTTGAAGAAGAATAACCAATATAGAGTAGCCAATAAGGCTTTGCCGTATGGTTGCTCATAACTCGCTTTACGACGTGTTAGAAAGAATTTAAAAGTTTGATCAACCTCTTTTTCAGTCATCATGCCATCTTGTCGATAGATTAAGCGACCATCATTCTTTGGCTCAAACCATTGCATCGGTTTCTCACCAATCCATTTTAAACCAACATAACCTTCGGGCTTTAGTTCATACACAGCTTCTTGAACAGAATAACCAAAGAACAGCGCGTTTAGACCACATGATACGATTTCAAAATACCACTCTTTTATTGTCTCATTAAGAAACTCAGCCTCTACCGTATCATTTGGTTCAATGCGAAATGGTGCAGCAAGTAGAGCATCTAAGCGCGTTTCAACAGTTTGGGCAATTTCATCATCATCTAGCATGATTTTAAGTTTGTGCCGTTGAATACCTGCTTTCCTTAAAACCTCATCTGTATCAGGTTGACGACCAAAATTAACTAAAAAACGCGTTACAGCTTCTTGAGAATATAAACTTCCACTCGACAAAGCCTTTTTTGACGCTTTGCCTTTATTTGACTTTGCCATGTATTTACCTATGAATTAAAAAACTCGACTACCTGCACCTGCAGGTTTAAGACCCTTACGCCCTTGAACCCCACTAAAACAGATCATCACACTGTCTGCTCGGTTTGGGGATGAGGCACCATCAGGTTGTTTATTGACTAGAATCTTACCTGCGCCATTTTTTGTGTATGTAGGTTGTGACAGCTCAGTTGTTAAGGCTTCTAATTCAGCCTTTGGCAAATCTTCACTGGACAATGAAATAATCGAATCAGGATCAAACTCCATTCCCTTAAGCGCACGATACGTGTTCTGGAATCGTAAACGGAGTGACCACCATGCTTGCGCTTTCAAGTTTGCAAAGAAATCAATATTCTTTCGCGCTTCAACCATTTCCTCATCTGGCTCAAATACAGAACCTGAACCCCTAAATGGATCCACATCAATCTCAGGAATGCCTTTTTCTTGATTGAGCTCATTGATCACACGCGCATCGCCTCGACATCCAGCTCCCAACCCATCAGCATCGTAAAGAAAATGATCTAAATTACGCTCAAGACTAATATCAATCGCTTTTTGCGTAGTTCCAAATATGTCATCGCCAACACCTGACCATGTAGCTAAATACTGCAAGACAATACCGTGACGATCAGCAAATGAATTCTTATCTTTACCTTCATCTGCAACATCGAGACCACCTATACGTTCACCCGATGGTTGAATTTTAAGTTTAATATGCGCATCAATTGCGGCTTGAACCCAAGCACTTGGAATCAACACGCCTTCTACAGATGCAGCATAGTTAATATCAACTTCTTGCGCTAAAACCACATCATCTAATGTGGCTAATTGCTTTTCATACCACGGATGAATAACCTTCCCACTATATTCCACAGTCCAATTTTTATCTGGATTAGCTCGCCAAGGCATTGTGAACACGGAATAACGACCACTGAAACGATCTCGATAGAATCGATCACCAATACCATTCGGAGTAGATCCTTTAATGTGTACGTTCGTATTCTGTGATATTGCTGCATCTACTGCTTCTTGACGTTCTACGAATGCCCATTCATCAAGGAAGTACATTGTGGTACGTCCACCACGACCAATGTTATCGCCAGCCTCACCTGTGATGGTTGCACCATTGTCTGGGTTAATGATTCGCATATAGTTGTCATGAACTTTTTCGACAAACTTTTTAGGCTTTATCCAATCTGGCATTTTTGAGAACATGTCACGGAACTTATGAAATAGGGTTTTAGGATCTCCCTTCTTATCCACGAGTTCTTCTTTACGACTTCCCACACCACCTGCAAAACCTTCGACAAACAACCAACGATGTAGGAAAAAACCTAAAACAACGTAAGACATTCCCTCATCACGGCTTTTTTCAATTAAGCCATGTGTCTGCGTGTTCTCACGCTCCAACAACCAATCGACTAACTCGACTTGCTTAGGGCGCAGTACAAATGGAATATTTGCAGGTAAGCCAAATGCCATACCACGTGGATCGTATGTCCAGATCCACTGATTAAACCAATGCACAGGATCATTCTTGCATTTATACACCTCAGCCTCTTGGCTCAACTCGCATTGCTCAATTAAAGCCTTGTAGTAATAGCGCCGTGTCATTTCAGCTACAACTTCAGGCAAACGCGTGTTCATCGTCCAATCTTTAATGAGTGGTGCGATTTCTTCTAATGCATAAGTCATAACTTACCTGTAATCGCTAAACGTGAAAGCTCTTGTGGTGTCATGTTGGCGAGTTCATCTGGTGTGTATTTTGGTAGAGATTGTTTTTGTTCAGTCTCTGTTTTTATTGCACCACCATTTGCGCCAGTATGTTCCTGCCGTGTAACTCGCCCATCTGTTTCTTGAAAAGCTTGTTTTAGTAGATTCTGCTTAAGTCGCTTATTCCTACCAGAGTCGTCATACATCCCTTGAAGTTCTTTCAGTCGGAATGCTTTATTCGCAATCGCAATATCTTCAATATTTTCTCTAAAGTCTGTTCGAGTTCGCTCAAATAGATCCTTTAATTTTTTACTCAGGTTTCGACCTGCATATTTGGTCGGATCGTAATTTTCACATTGCTGTCTTTCAATTTCCAACCCAAATCTTTGCTTGACAGCATCAGCTACTTGTTGAGGGGTTTCAAAGCAAGCAAGAGACTGAACTATAAAGATTTTTACAGGCTCTTTAAGTGCTGCCATAAACTCACCTTTGTCATGCTACGTCAAGCAAGATTGCCAAAAAAAAGAGCCTTTCAGCTCAAATCACACACGTCCCACAACACTTAGAAATATCAACATCAGGAACAAACGGTGCATTCTTGGTGATTTCGACCAAACGTTTAACTGACTCATTCGCACCCCAACGTCTAACAACACCAAAGAATTCTTCAACGTCGTGACCTGCCAAATAGTGTTTAGGTAAACCTGTCATATCGCTATAAAGCATTTCACCATCTTCATCGCGTTCTACACCAATGTGATAAAGCTCATGATCCAGTAACGCGCAAAAATTACGATCATTGCTCTTTTCACAATAACTCGCATCAATCGTAATTAAATACGTCGGTATGAAACCATACCAGTCCCGCATCTGTTGTTCTTGTCGTGCTTTCTTCCATCCACCCACGTTAAACATCACCTTTTCACATTGACCCAATACCATACGTTTTTTAGATTGAGCCGCAGATGATGCCCAAGCAAATGCTAAGAACTCGTCATTGTCGTGAAGTAGCTCAGCAATGTGGTCATGATCAGGATTATGTAACGCGCCGCCAATGGTAAGAAAGTTTTTAACAACCCAATCTTTTAGATCTGGTGCAGGTGCCAAACGGATTGTTTCCTCTTCCTCAGCTTGATCAAGCAGTTCTGTTGGTGGAAATGGTCTGATCTGTTCCATATTTCATCCAATAAAAAACCCACATACATAATGTGGGTCTTAATCAATTACTTTACTCTTTTGCTGAGCATGCAGAATGTTAGTACACCTCTAACACTGATTTGATGCTCAACATGCCTCAATATATATTTTAAAAATTTATTTCTTAAATTTGATAATCTAAATTTGAGCGCAACCTATTTAAGTAAGGTTGTATTTTCTGAGTGACCTCTAAACGATTTAAATTATCTGCAACCCAAAAAGTTTGTGGGTGATTCATCCAAACTACTTCTAGTCTTCTATATCTCGTAGGCTTACTCGTTGCCCTATCTTTTGCTAAAAAATAATTTGTTTTTTGGTCTGCCAATAATTTACTGCCATGCCAGCAGCCACCTATACAGATATTCATCATATCCCCCTAATTCATATTATTATTTTTAATATATAGCATAAATTTAAATAAAAAAAACCCACGATTTTAAGAAATTGTGGGTATAAAATTAAATAGGTAATTGGGGTATTACCTATTCCGACTATATTACTATGATTTTAATCATATGTTAATTAAAAACACATAAAAATATTACTTTTTTACAAAACGTATAAGTTTAATTAGAGACTCTCTTGATCCACTCCATCTTTTAATACATATAACTGTGATTTAATCCAACGAATCACATAACCCGACTCAACTGTATGTGGATCAAATCGTTCAATCGCATAACCCATGTTTTCAGCGAGTTCATATTTGTTAAATGCATTTGCAATCTTCTTACCACCACGACCCACTGACCATGGGCTACCCACAATTTCAATAAGAAGATTGAGCTTCACAATATAGAAATCGAATCGCCAATTTTTGGTGGATTCAAATTGGAATTTTCTTCGATAACCAATGTTATTTTCTTCTAATTCTTGGAATAAGGTTTCTTCAGCTTCTAAATATTTTTGTGTTGCTTTGGGTAATGGTCGAGTTTTGGATTTTGGTTTTAATGGTTGCTTCTTGGTGAGTGCGGTGTATTCGGAAGTTTCCATAAATTTAGCCCATAAAAAAACCTACAATTTGTAGGAAATCGTAGGTATAAAATTAATAGGCAATTTCACAACTGTCTATGTATAAGTTAATTTACTTGAGCTGCTACTTGATTTTTATTCTGACGGAAATATTGGTTAATTTCTTCAGCAGACTTTAAGTTATCGGTAAACAACTCCTTTACTTCCTTGGATACCTTGTTTTTATCACGATCTTTTATTAGTGTTTTTAAGGGCGGGAGATCTACTCTATTTTCATCTATTGTTATTTGCTCAATAAACCCTGCTAACCATAATAAAAATTCATCTTCATATTCTAGATTATTAGGAAGCAAACTCAAATCTATAACTTTCGATTCAAAGTTAAAAATTGCATTACAAATTTTTTGATTCATTTTTAAATGGGTTGACTGAGTTAACTCTCTAACATTAGAAATGATTAAATTTAAAAAATCATATCTGTCCATCTTATTAATTTGAAGATCATCCCTTTTAATACGCTCCAGTACACTTTCAGCTAGTGCGAGATATTGAGGCATTTCGTACTCCTGTTAAGTTGTAATCTATAGAAATTTAAGAATAAAGAGATGTGCAATAAAAACTACAATCAAAAGTTACAAAAATGACGTGTTAAGTAACTTTTGTAATTGTCATTTACACAAAAATATAACTAAGTCTCAATATTTTCTTATTTTTTCTAAAGGCTCTAAAAAAAATATCCTAAAATAATTAATTAGTTACATTTTTTACTATATAAATAAAGCTATAAATTATGGTCTTCCAAAGATTTTATTACCTGCAAATAAAAAAGCCTCATATTGCTATGAGGCTTTTGACCTTAATTGTTTGCGCTGATCAAGGTTATTTCTATCTATTTATTAGAATAGAATGACATCATAATGATTGTAAAAGTAAACATCATTGGTAAGTTTGTTAGAAAAAAGCAAATAAGTGTCAATAAAATTACAAATGAAAAAAAATACTCACTCTGCGGAGTAGTGAGTATTAATATTTGCTGATCTGTGGAAATATAAACTGTTAATCGTTTTTTCAAAATAGTGAAACCATTTACACTATTCTCATAAAACCACTTTTTAGATCAGATTACAAAGCTTATATGTTTTTAACCATCTTAATGATGGATTTATGTAATTTAGTAACCGATACAAGCGATTTGATTTGAATGCCAACAATTATCCATAATTGTCTCTTTTATGGAAAACAAAAAAAGCTCACTAAAAGTGAGCTTTATTTATGACTGAACACTACCTATAAACCACATACCAGAATCAATGTTTCCAAAGAGGAAAATAATTAATGTGGCTACTAAAAATACAACAAAGAAAAATACAACATTTAAAAAGTAGTCCATGATGTTACTACCTTATTTCATTACTGCTTAATTAATATACAACAATAAACCTATATAACCTAATTAATCACTTAAATAATAAGTAAAAAACACCCAGATCATCCGGAGTATGAATATGGCTCTTTAAATTTTATTGCTTAAAAATATTTTTGAGACTTCGCCTGTTTAATCTGCACATTATTTTTATCTGTTTTCAAAAGGCTAGTTCCAATAAATGCATAAGCTACCATTAACAAAATAAATAAGATAATTGAAAGCAATGTACTTTTATTTTCTTTGTCATTAGAACTACCCATTATTATCTCTACAATTTATTTGTAAACAATAAATTATCAATTATTAGCTGTAGTATCAACCACTAATAAACTTTCTTAAAGTTTCTAATCGATAATGTATCTACAAATTTGGATTGTGTAATCTAAAGTTACACTCACCTTTTACCGCTAAATAATTATCTTTTTTATAAAAAAGCCCACTAATGTGAGCTAAGCTTATAAATATAAGGCTTATTTAGAAATTGAGTAACACAAATCTAGTTTCCCTTTTTCTTGCTTATAACAATCCCACTGTCCTTTTTTATATTTTTTAGCAGGAAGAACATCCTCAGGAGTCGTACCCAAATAAGGCTTACAATTACCACCACAAGTAGTCGATTGCTCAATCAGGTATTCTTTTTGACCAACTTCTAAATATATAAAACCACCACCAGGGCTTACACCTCTTTGAATTAAACAAGATTCCGTTTTGTTCTCATTTACTGTAAAACATTTACCTGAATAATCAGTAATTTTATAAGCAAAACTTGATGTAGAAAATATTGTAAAAGCTAAAGGTAAAATCCATTTCATTTCTATTGCAACCCTTAATAAAACAAAACCCCGCAAATGCGAGGTTTTAATGACTTGGTCCCAGAAAACCGTAATACGACCAGTATAGAAAAATATACCCTTAATTTTGCACCTATGCAATTACAAATCGTATTCTTCTGCAACTTTGAAGAAAAAACCACGCAAATGTGCATCTAAGTCAACACGCCAATCGCCAAGTTTTACCAAAGCATATTGCTCATATTGCTCATAAGTTTTCAGATAATTCTTTCGAGCAATTGCTAACCCTGAAATACGATGACGCTCAGACTGATTATAAGAGTTCTCTTTTTTACCCTCACACTTGCTACACTCAATATGCTTTCTAGCATCTTTAGCAAATAAAAAACCCTTGCCATTACACTTAGTACAAAGACCGCGTTTAAATAAAAACTGAATCAATGCTGAACGCGCCACACCTTTAGCAGCCTCTTTACTTGGGATCTGCTTTGTTTGAAACCCATCTTCTTTGAATTTTAAACGGATCTCACTGGTTAGGAGATTATGTAATAAGGCAAAGTGACGATCATTCGGAGTAATTGATCGAACCAAAGCCCATAACATTGCACAATTTTCCGCACTCATATCCTGCATCATCAAAGCAGAACTATTTACTTTGCTTCCATATGTGGGAGCACCACCCACCCCATCTTTAAAACCATCCATTGTTTTTTGTGCAAGATCCAATAATGTGAAATCCACAAGTGCAGCACTTGGTTTAAATAATAAACGGCGTAAATCATGAATAATCATTAAGTCTTTATGTTTTGCAAAATCTTCTGTCGCCATATTCATTCCATCACCCTAAATTTCTACGTTTCTTAAATTCTTCGACTGCCTTCTTGTGATTGCGACACATCATTCGAAAAATAATGATCGAAGCAGTCACACCAAAGATGATCGCTCCAGCTGCTACCCATGCAAGAAATTCAATTCCATTCATAAATCACCTACCAACCGTCTAATGTCTTCAATCGCCTTACCGCTTTTCACCTGCTCAGTGCTATACCGATACACTGAATAACCGAACTCTTGTGCCGAGTTATATTTCTCCATATCCCCTAAATAACCCTGTGCCCTTGTATGCCTCCCATTACTCCAGATCCCACCTTCAACCTCGATTAAAACCTTACTACCTAAAATATAAAAATCCGCTCTCCATTTACGCTCAGGATTAAATTGAAACTCAGTCTGGAACTCGATCTTGTACGACTTCAAATGCTGAGCGAGTTTAGCCTCACCCTCGCTAATAACTCGCTCCTTCTTCACAACAACACGGCGCTTGGTACGCCGTGGTTTTCCAGATAGTTTTTTATACTCAGCAACTGAAATGCTGCTCATAATTTACTACTCAAAATCAGCTCATATGCACCAGCCTGTACCCATCCCTCCCAACCTCCAAAGTTGATTAAAATAAAATCACCTCTCACCCCCAAAACTTCACGGAGTGGTGCATCAGGCAAAGTATCAACTCGCACAAGGTCACCTATTTTGAATTTGTTATCCATCTACACTTCCCTTGATTATTGTTAAACATTGACGAATCATGAATACACGCTCACTCTTGCCATCTTTAAGCGCTAATTCTTTCGTATGTTCCAATCGAGCAATTAAATTTAAATGACCAACTTCAATTTGTTTGTTTCTCACCCTTGTTACATCGAGTTCTTTTTTAAGATGTTCAATTTCAAGCAATGCCTGCTCTAAACTTAATTCCTTAACCTCAAAGCAAGCACCACCATGTTCACAAAGACCATCAGCACCGCAATTGTGTGGTGCGCCACCCTGACAACGTGTTACAGCGTTTGCCCAAGTCTCAGGAATTACGCTTTTTAAATCTGACTCGCAAGAGATGTGTTTAAGCATTGCCATCTCCAATCACTTTACAGTGACATGGCCACATTACTAATCCGTTTCGAGATGGAGCATTTTTATTTTCATGAACAATCAATCTCGCCTCACTTAATCCAGTCATGGCATACGATGATGTTTTAATTCCAATGATGTAAAAATCTCGACCACTCAATTTGTGGCGAACCTTTTGACCAATTTTGTATAGGTGATTATTCACGCTCCACCTCCAAACACACTAGGACCATTCCAAACCGCACAATCATCCGCCTTAACCCAACCAATTGTGTTTGAGCCAAATCCTAACCATCTCACACCCTTACTAATGCGGATTTGCTTGATCTTATTAGGGCGACCTGTGCTTGAGTGTGTTACGTAGTTGCCTATTTGAAAATTCATCTTAGACATGACCACCTCCCAACTGCTTACGAATCGTTGCAGGTACCACACAACCATCTAACTCGCATTGTTTTAAATACGCATCAGGTTGTTCAAATGGATCTGGCCATTCATTGATGATGGGCGTGTTCAACGGTTTAGCTTTCGGTTTTAATTCTTGTGGTTTATGAATTTTTCTATTTTTCAGATTCCACTTCGCCATTAAATCGTTGAGATTCTTTTGAGCCTCTTCATTCGAAACAGCAACATGCTCAACTCGCTTCTCTTGATCATTATCCCAAGTCAATTGTCTTGGTTCTTGGTACCATTCTTGGACACGTCCTTTTAATTGCGCTTCAGCCAAGTATTCACTGTAAACACTCATGAATTCACTTTTTGCTCGATGCATCTCACCATCAGCAATCAGCAGGCTTACCTGATCTAAAGCAAATTTAGCGATCGTGGTGATTTCTTGGAACTGAAAAATACCTTTCTCAATTTCAACTGCTTTGTGCTCAATAATCTTGGTGTACTCACAGGCTTTCACCCATGCTTTTTCAGCATTCCACCAATCTTGGCCAATACACAAAGTACGGAACTCGGCAAAGCTTGGCATGAAGGTTTTACCTGATGTACTCAGTAAAACCAAACCTCGTTGGAACTGGTGTGGCATTACACCTGCCAATGTGTTTGATGCAATCTGCTCAACCATATTCATTGGAATTGCATTTTTACCTTCTGCAGGAAAGTTTTTATTAAACTGAGTTGCGTAAATCGTTCTCAATGTTGCAATCAGCATTTTGATATCGTTTTGGCAAATTAGATTATTCACGGTAAAAACCTCCTGCCATTGGTAAATTTTGGTCATCAGGAGTTACATCGATTACATTTGACTCTTGACGATCTACGAACATCTGAGAGAAATAACCTGGTTCTTCAGGTGTATTTGAGTTTTGAAAATGATTGGAGTGTGTTTCAGGTTTTGGTTGATATACCCCCTGATAACTCCCAATGATTGAGTTTTCCAAAGATTGATTTGCCAAGACACCATAAGACTCGAGTTTTTTCAAAATGAGTTTGACCGCATTTGCCGTCAGTGGTTTTTTAATGCTGATTCGCATATCAACAAATTGGTTCCACAAATCACGATCTATTGAATTTGGTAATTCAGTTGATTTCGGATCGTATAGGGTTTGTGTTCCCACTTTGGGTTGTTCAGGAACATGCTCACTTTTTTTATTTATTTTTTTATTCTTTGTAGAGTTGTTTTTGATAGTGATGCTTTGTGTGTAAAAATTTTTTACTAGTAGAGGTAAAATATTTTTACTAGCGTAGTTAAAATTTTTTACTAGCAAAGGTAAAGATTTTTTACCCCCATTTGATTGATTTTCACCTAGTAAAATATTTTTACTAGGGAAATTGACCATCATTGCAATGCTTGTTTCATCACCTAATTTATAGGTATTTCCGTGGAACGTACTGGTCAATTCTACAACCAAACCAAACTTGATGAGTTCACGTAAACACTTGATTACTGTTGGGCGAGACTTACCCGTAATTTCTTCAAATTGAGTTAAAGAGATGGAATCCATCTCTTTATTCCAGCCACGCGTTTTACGACAAATAACTAGGTAGATTTTGCTTGATGCATCTGAAATCTTAGCTAAGACCTCATCTACAAAAGCATTAGGTACCTGAAATGAGTTGGGTACGAATTTACTCATGTGAAGCACCTTCCTTGATCTGTAGAAAACGACCGTACTTGGCAACACGCTTCGCACGGATTAAACTCGCGACAATTTCACTGGCTAACCACAGTGAGATCCGATGAAAATCCATCAGTGATTCAATGAATTCTTGCTGCAATACCATCGCATTGCTTTCAGGGCGATTGATTTTGCGTAAATTGGCTTTACGGGCTGAGAGCAATGAACCTAGCGTGTTCAGCGCAGGTTCATGCCAAGATTGGATGATTTGTTCAGCGTTCATGACACCTCCGCTAAAGCGTGTTCAGCTTTGGTTAAACGGCGGTTGGCATGGAGTTCAGCGACTGTGGCGTGGCGGATATTTTTAACGCTCACGCAAAATCCAGCGGCAATTGCCATAGTTTTGCTAATACCAGATGTAAATAAACTAACTTGTGCTGTATCACCTATGACATTCTCAAATACATAAAGATTGTTGGTATTAGGTCGCCAAGCCTCCGTTATACACACCACATCACCAACTAAGAAATCACTTTCAGTCGATTCTAATTCTGGCGAATTCGCCATAATTAAACAGTGATTGCACGGCTCGTTTTTAAACTCGGTGCACTTGTTAGTGCATGGATGTTGTGGTAAATTTAATTTCATATTCATGCCCTCAAGTTTGAATTGTTAAAGCCTGATCTCAACTATCAGGCTTTTTCCTTTTCTACACATGATGTGTATTTCTTCATTTGTTTAAGTGCTGCTAGATCCACAGCTGTTGCTAACTCAATTAAGTTCTGTGTGAGTTGATGGATGGTTTCATATTCTTGCGGTGTCACAACGCCATCTTCATAAGCCTCATAAACCGCTTTATTGGCTTTACCCGACTTTATGTTGTGCTGCATCATTGCTTCAAAAACTGATAACTCATGATGCTTGTTAGAACCACAATCAACTGGAACTAAGGCATAACCCAACTGATGTGCCCACACTTTCAAAATTTCAGGATTTCGCGTGTACATCATGATTGCCTCGAGTTTCTTCAAACTCGGTAAATGATTAGGCATACCCACATTTCCGTAATTACAGATCGTGTTGTGTGAATCACCTGTAACCTGAGCAATTTCTTTTGGTGAAATTCCTTGCGTTTGGTTAATCATTTTAAAAATGGCAGTTTGAGCTTCTCTACTCAGTGAAATTTCTTGCATTGTGAAATCCTTGTTTTCTTTCACGTATATTTTTAAGCAAAGAAAAGAAATAATTTGCTTGTAGTGTTTACTCTAGGCAACTTGTTGAGCTTTCTTTCGAGATGGAAATAAGTCTTTGTATTTAAATTTTCCATTCGTTTTCTCTTGAACAAGAAATGCAGTCTCGGACGACATTTTTGCTTTGCCATTCACCCAAGCCCAGACAGACGGCTGCTCTAAATCAAGGGCTTGTGCTGTGAGCGTTTGAGAACCAAAGTGATCAACAACACTCTTGTATAAACCAACCAATTCAATATTCATTCATTGAACTCCTATAATTTATAGTTAATTTATAGTTTTAACTATTAATTGTCAACAGTTACAACTGTTTGATTAACTATAGTTGTAACTATAAAATAGAGGAGAAATTTAAGGATTATTTTATGAGTACTTTGGCTGATCGATTAAAAGAAGCTCGTTTAAAGGCGAATAAGACGCAAGGAGAGGTCGCCGACGCAGCAGGAATAAAACAGCCCACATATCAAGCCTTGGAATCAGGAAAAACTCAAAAATCAGCTTTTTTACCCGAGATAGCGGATTTTCTTGCGGTTGATGTTAATTGGCTTAAGTCAGGAATCGGTTCGATGCCTGCTTACACCTGCAAGTCTGAGAGTAATGTTTCTTTTACTAATACCCCTTTACGACAAATACCTTTACTAGACTATGTGCAAGCAGGTTTGCTTAATGAAGTTGGCTATGATGGAATAAATCCTTTAGGAATAAGCTGGACAACCTATGAAAATTTGCGTCCAGAATGCGTATTCTCGCTAAAAGTTGAGGGTTTAAGCATGGCTCCAGAATTTCAACCTGGGGACGAGCTTGTTGTTGATGGCTCGCTTGAAGCCAAACCTGGTTCGCTTGTTATTGCACAAGAGATTCAACATGGAGTAGCAAGAACAACTTTTAAAAAGTACCGTGTAATTGGTGTAAATGAGTTTGGTGTTGATGTTATTGAACTTGTCCCTTTAAACCCTGATTACCCAACGCTGAACTCAAACCAGATTGAGATCTCTATAATTGGGGTTGTTGTTGCACATAATAGAAGCCTTAAGTACTAAATATTTCCCACTGTATTAAGCACTAAGTTGATTGCTCAACCTTAAGAAAAAAGGAAAGAATAATGATTGCAACACTTAATAAGTCCAAAACTGAGCTCACAATTAATCGTCAAGAATTTAAATTGGCATTAGATAAAATTGCTGCTGGCATTGATAAACAAATAGCTTCACTTAAAAAAGCCAAGCAAAGCTATGATGCTGCTGAAATGGCACGTGAGGTTATTAGTGAGGTAAATATCTTTGAAGCGATTATTGAAGGCTTTAACGAAGCTGAAGGCACCAATCTAAAACTAGCTGATATTACCAATCTTGATGTAGCACAAGGCTGGGTAGATGATTTTTTAGAAAAGTATTCTGAGAAATAAGTTTTTTAATTAACTTTCGTTAAGTATTGGAGAAAAACGTGGACAACTCAACACTACCAATCAATCAAATTATTACTCGAATTAATGATGCAGCAGCAAATAATGAGGCGATCGTCCTTACAGCAGAAGAGGTAAAAATCCTGTCAAAGGATATTGGAGAAACGTATTTTATACCTGTCTTAACCAATGAACAGATTGTTCAACTTTGTGAAGAAGGAAAGTTAGGAAAACCAATATTTCCTAAGGAAACGGATAATTAAAACTGCGAACCCGACGCAGCTTACTGATCGGGTGGAGAAATGAAGTGGCAACATCTAAATGTGGTAACTGTAATTCAGCATCATTTGAGTTGGAAATAAAGAGTGATGTAAAAGGCTCTGCATACCCTTTTACATTCATCCAGTGCTCATCTTGTGGAAGTGTTGTTGGAGTTCTAGAGGAGAAAAATTCAGAATGGCTTCTTTCTCAACTCAGAAAAAAAATTGAAAACATAGAAGTCATAACTTCTAATATTGATAGCAATATTGTTAAGCTACCAAAAATAGTAAAACAATTTTTTAAATCAAGTAAAAAATAAATATCATCCTTTTAAAGCATTAGAGCCATTTTCCTGATTTTTATCTTTTTTAGAGGTTTTGAGGATGGCTTTGTTGAGTCTCCATTTTGATTTTTTAGGCTGCTTTTTTTCTGAATGTTTTTTTTGATCAAATACAAATGCCTCAGCAATAGATATATACCCTTGTATCAATGCAGGATCTTGAAAACCTGATTTAATATAAGCTTCATACAACCCTGCCCTAAATTCAGTTCTAGTCATTTTAACAAACTCCATAACCCACCCAGTGTGGGTTTTCTTTTTAAAAATCCATACTTTCCCTGATATTATGAAGTTGAGACTCTGCACCAACATTGTTCTCAAAACACCCATAAATATCGGAGAAAATATGAAACCTGAAATTATAGAAGCCCTAGCGTTAGAGCTTACTAAATCAAAACTTGCCAATAAAGAAACTACTGCATCACCAGCCACTTGCTGGTGGTTCGCGTGTGTTTAACGATTTACCTTAGAAATCACATGACAGCCATTCTTTTGTGAAAATTCCAAAAGAATGGTTTTTAGTTCACCTAAAACCCTCAGTGGGCATTCAATCTCGACTGTACTAATGTGATTTCCGTAAATAAGTTTTTGTGCAGCACCCACCTGCTCTTCCAAATCCTTAGGCTTCACACCGCTCAGTATTAGCTTTTCAACAAATTGTTTACGCCATTCAAATATTTCATTCGAAAGCTGCATGCTCATTCTTATCACCTTAGTGGTTGGTTTTCTTTTGTCTATTAAAGCATAATTATTATTTTTATAGAAATAACTATATTAAATAGTTTCAACTATTGACTGTATTTATAGTTTTGACTATATTTATATCACAAGCAATAAAAAAAGCGCACCGACTCTCAAATCAAATGCGCTTTTTACAACTTAATGCGAGATCAATTATGAATGCAAAACTAAATCCTATCAACCCTGCTGTTACACATCGTGTACAGCCAAAACGTTTTTTACAGGTTTGCACACTCAGTGCTTTATTCACGACGGGTATCGTTGCTTTGGCATATGACCAAAAAGCCACTGAATACAAACCACCTCTAGCATCTGAATACATCCCTTCTACTTACGCCGTGCAAACAGTAGAAATCACTTCATTAAGCACTGGCTATGCTGTGATTCAACTTGATGAGTTCACATTAAAGTTCCCTTTTGAATATGCAACTCATGCTGATAGCTACGGTGTACCAGGATCAAGCTTCACTGCTGTAGAAATTAAAGAACTCGGTCAAATCAAAGTCTTTGACGAGAAAGGCAATCCATACCGCGACTTCACTGATCAACTCGACCACCGCAATATCAATAACTTGTTGATTGGTTTTATTGAGCGTAATCGTTTAGTGGAGGCTGTGTGATGTCTATAAATATTATCCCCCCAACACAACCAATCACTGTAAGTGCAATCAAAGTCTATTTTTATGGTGATCCTGGTATGTATAAAACCACACTGGGTATGACAGCAAATAAAGCATTAATTATTGATGCAGATAAAGGTGCATATCGTACAGGTGTGAACCGTCGCGCTGATGTGGTTGTGGCTGAATGTTGGAATGATATCGTAAATATTAATATGGCAGACTTAGAGCCTTATCAAACCGTTGTTTTTGATACGATCGGGCGAGTACTTGATCTAATTAAAGCACATCTAGCAAACGACTCACGCAATACAAAAGGTGATGGCTCTTTAAAGTTAAATGTACAAGGTGTAGCTAACAACATGTTTAGCACCTTTGTGAATAAAATTATTACAAGTGGTCGTGATGTCGTTTTTATTGCTCATGCAACAGAAGACAAAAATGATAACTTAACGCTTATTCGCCCTGATCTTGGTGGGAAAAATCGACAAGAGATTTATCGCTTATGTGATGCTATGGCTTACCTCTGTTTGGAAACAAATAAAAAAGGTATTCAAGAGCGTATGCTTAAATTCCAATCACAAGAAGGTTATCACTCAAAAGATGCAGGTGGATTAGGAAATGTCTCTGTGCCTGATCTTCGTAAAAGTTCAAATAGTCATTTTCTTGGTGACCTTATTGAGCAAGTTAAAACAACATTAAACACTATGACCCCAGAACAGCAAGCAAGTCAAAAGCTGAAACTCGAATGGGAACAATGGGAAAAGAGCTGTACAGAAGCAAAGTTTACAAGTGATTTCAATGTGCTTATGTCAGAGCTAAAACAAGAAAACCCTAACTTTAAAAACATGTGGGAGTGCATGAAGTATTACGCATACCAACTTGGTTTCACCTACAACAAAGAAAAGACCAAATGGTTTGAAATGGAGATACTCCCTCAAACTATTTCTAATGAACAACGTGATCATTTGCAAAGTTTTATTTCTGAACGCGGTTTGGATATTAAGTCTGTCTGTGAGCACTTTGGCGTGGACTCTCTCATGAATATTGAGGCATCAAAAATCGAATTAGTGAAACAAGAAATTGATCAATTGGCTAAACAAGGAATGACTGCATGAATACTGAAATCTTAAACGCTAAACAAGCTTTTGAAGCAATGTCATCTGGTCAAGCAGTGTTGTGTCGTGCAGTCGGGCAACTGCTCGACTTTAGCGAGTTGAGTCAATTCCCTGCTACGGTCTTCTTCGGTGCTGATTATGAGTTTTGTCTTGCACCTCGTTTTATGACAATCGGTCAATTGGATCTAGAAGTACCTGAGTGTTTACAAGGTTTTGATGACTTGATTAATTCTGCCGTGTATTACGCACCCAATCTTTTAGATGTGGATCGTCCTATTGAAATTTTAAGCACTGCCGACAATGCTACTTATTTAAAACGTTTGATTGCTTCAAAGCTTTTACATAAAACTTCAGATGATGCTATTGCTCATGCACGTGCATTTATCACATTGAACGGCGGTTCATTAGATCCTATTGAAGTTGAAACTGTTGTTGAGCCTGAGGTTACTACTGAACTCGCACCTGAACCAGTTGAAGAAAAGCCGAAGAAACCAACTTCAACAGAAGTAAAAAAGCGATACATCAAGGCATTGAACGAAGCAACTAGAGAGCGTGAAGTCTTTGCTATTGAAACTCAAATTACGATCAACAGTGATTTGAATAAAAGAGACCTGAACTCGCTAAAATCAATGATTGAGCAGCTATATGCCAAATTTAAACAAATTGAAGCTGATGAAATTAATGCGCTGATTCTTCAATTTAAAGAACAAATTACAGCAGCTCAAACAGCGCAAGAGTTAATTAAGATCCGCACCACTTTTGCTTCAAACGGAACTTTAAGTGATGAACAACATGAATATCTTAATACTTGTTTTAATGCGAGATTAGCTGAGATTGATTCAGAGGATAGCTTAGTTTCTGATTCTAAAACTAATAACGCAAATGATTCATTTTTTGGTGATACAGAAAAGTCTCGTATAAGCTCTGAAATAAAACAAGAGATAATGTATAAAATTTTCCAAATGAGCGCCGATGAATTAGATGCGATTGTAATTGAGATCCACAACAATCCTAAGCTGGTATCTACACATAAAAACCATCTTGATGGGCATATTGAACTTCGTAGAAAAGCTTTGGTCAAAGAAGCAAATGCAGAGGCTGAGAAGAAATACCAAGAAAATCTAACTGATTTAATCAATAGAGCAAGTCAAGCACAAAGTCCTGTTGAAGCCAATGCTTTAGTTCGATATACAAAACCGTGGACTGAAGAACAGCGTAAACCATTAATTAATGCAATTAGTAAACGTTTAAGTGAGT
Source organism: Acinetobacter sp. R933-2 (assembly GCF_030325485.1). Lineage (NCBI taxonomy): Bacteria > Pseudomonadati > Pseudomonadota > Gammaproteobacteria > Moraxellales > Moraxellaceae > Acinetobacter > Acinetobacter sp. R933-2. The sequence continues at coordinate 68,533 of NZ_JACAIJ010000008.1, read as the reverse complement.
TGAATGTTGACGCTCAACCCATAGGGCAACCACCTTCATTAATGGTGCAGATTCAAAATGCTCTAGACCTCACAACATTAGATGTACTAGAGATTGATGTGGGTAGTCGTCATCCAGATATTCAACCGAAACTCATGGGCTATATTCGTGCACGTCGATTTGAGTTGGAGAATGGACCTGATGGAGATGCTCAATGAAATCTGAATTACCTGAAATTCCGCATAGCTTATGTACCGCATTTATGTACTGGATGTTTAATGGTGGTCATGTAGGGAAAGTGAGTAAAGAAGGTGTGCTTCTTAAAAAAGGAGAAAATGTCGCAAAAATATATTGTGATGGTAAGGCTCACCCTTCTTACAAGATGAATGAATATTGCGTTATCCGTTACGAATTATTTTTAAAACAATGGCTTAAATATGGTGTGAAATTTTTAAATGAATTAAATGCCTGTGCCGATCTAAAGATGAAAAAAGCACATAGCGCAAATTATTTGAAATTTGCAGCCTAAGGAGAAGACATGGAATGGACTCTGTTTTTCCTTGAAATTTTATTAGTCGTGAATGGATTTGTATTTATTAACTTTGAATTATGGTGGTTGTAATGGGATTAACAAACAAGCAGCGCGTTCAACGTAGAAAGAAACCTAGAACATGTGCCTTTTCTTCACATGTCAGCTTATCAACAGCGCGTTCTTATTTTGTGTCAAATGGTGTGGTTTATTACGATGATCATTACTCGTATGGCTTAAAAAAAGCTCATATGACTTTAGAACAGTTTTTGGGGAATCCAAGTATTTTAACTAATGCTGAGTTTAAGCAGCTTGATGGAAAGGTGGCGTAATGGATATTAAAAAAATTCAAGAATTGGCTCTAGCAAATGGTTTCTCATTAAAAGAGCAAGCTAGTGGCAACATGGATCTACACTCTTATGTGTATGAATTTGCTCAAGCGATTGAAAATGAGGTTTTGGCACAAGCTCGTAGTGTTTTTGGTCAAGATGCTGTGATGGATATTAGGGAAGACATTAACGCTCTCGAAAATTTAAGAAATGCATTTGAGCAACAATTGATTAAAGATGGATTTGTTGAGCACAGTGGATATTCTTTAGAAAAAGATCATATCGACTCATATAACGATGAGCGTGTGGAGTGCGCATGGTTTGCTTGCCTACAGGGTTATCGCTTGGGTAAAACAAGCGCAACTTCTGAAGGTTTTGTTTTGGTGCCGAGAGAGGCTCAAAAAATCCAGGTTAATGCAATGTGGAAGGCATATAACGAAGAGGCGAGCATGTTCCATGTTTACAAAGCCATAATTGAAGCACAGGAGCAAGGGCATGATTAAAGCTGAAGTGGTCTTTGAAGATGATTATGTGGTTCTACATGGAAAAGATATCTGGTTAGATCTTGAATCTATGAGTTTTGCAATTGGTTGTTATCTTTCTAATTCAATCGAAGAACTTTTTGCATCACAAGAACAAGCCGTTCAATCTGTTTTGGAGCAAAAATAATGGGAGTAAAACCAAATATTGAAGATCCATTTGACACTTTATGGTTACTTCAAATGAAATATCGTAAACCTGTCGTAGCTATAGAAGAGCTCTTAGCTGACTACTTGCCACACTTATCACTCATTCAGGCTAATAAACGCGCATGCAAATGTGACTTACCCTTTCCTGTATTTAAGCCAGACGGTAAATACTCCCCTTGGTGTGCACATTTAAGTGATGTTGCTTTATGGTTGACAAGTGCTCGACAAGAAGCTAAAAAAGATTGGCATGCGATGAAAAGTTAAAGTTCATTTCTAATAAAACATGAGTGGTTGCACCTCCATTGCACCTTGCACCACTCAAATCAATATAAAATATTGTTTATTATAATTATTTATAAATAATCTATCCCACCTGCCATCGGGGCAACAAAAATTGGCGAATGCTTTGATCTATCAAACAATTCTTCAATTACTTTGTTTTTACTCAATTTTATGTTTCCCATATTCCAAAGGTTTTGTACAACATTTTTACGATTTTAACACCTCATTTACACCATCATTATCTCTGTGGTGCAAATTATATCTGTGGCGTAAAATAGAAATCATCGCAGAATAAACTACAGTAAATGATAAAACTCGCTACAAAGCTTAAATACGAATGACTCGTAAAGGATTACCACTATTGATTAAAACAAGAATATTTACAAAAGAGCCATGAGCCAAAAAATAGCTTAAAGCAGAGATTCTTGTTAATCTGGCTATTCTAAATCCTGAAGCTGCCGTTGTGTCAAAAACTTTAGAGCAATTCATCATTCAATATTTAAATAAAATCAGTGATAAGTTTCTGAAACGACGGATTCAACTAAAACTGCAGCATTAAAAAAATATTTATCTATCACAGCCAACAATCACATTTCTTTCTTAAAATAGAAGAGTTACCACTAAATGCTCTAAAATCAACCAAATAAACATTCTTTTTAAGAATGATTATTTAATTAATTTATAAAAAATATTTATTTTACTTTGATATATAATTTAAAAATCAACACTCTAGCTAAAACCAACCAATTAACTATGTTTTATTTTATAAAACAATAGCTTACTTGAGTTTTATTTTATTATCGCTATACTCAAAACCAATAACTATGAAAAATAATAAACACACCTACAGGTTCTTTTATTGGGGAAATTTGGGGAAAAGAATTTGTAGGTGTGTTTTAAAATAAGAGACTTTGCCTCGCTAGAATAAAAAAAACTCCAAAATAGGAGGCTTAATCATCTTATGAAATTTTTATTCTAAAGCTTGCTTGACTTTGTCCAGATAAATTTTGATCTTTTCATTTGCTTCCAAATGACTCAGATCATCTGCGATCCAAAAAACATACATTTCTTCTCCAACTTTCAAAACTGCTCTCTCATATGTGGTTGGCTTACCAGTGACTTTATCCTTTGCAAGAAAATAGCCATTTTCCTCATCTTTGAGTAATTTACTACCATGCCAACAACCGCCTATACATATATTCATCTTACCGCCTTCAATAAATTATTATAAAGTATTAACCATATAGTAAAAAAAACCTGCAGCCAAAAGACGCAGGTATAAAAAGTTATGTAGATAATTGGGGATTATCTACATCAATGTTATAGTATTCTATTTTCTGACAAAACGGTTTAACAAAAAATACCAAGTTAAAATAGGTCTCATTTTAATCAATAAAAATTTACATTTGATCTATTTTTTTTAAAACAAATTTAAAATCCAGCAATAAAAATACACAAACACCTGATTATTAACATATTAACTCAAGACAAAAAATGATATTAATGTTTTATTCAAGAATAAAATACTAAAAAATTAAATACGACAATATTTAAATATACTAAACAAACAGTTTAATTCATCTATCAATAAGAAAACATCCGTTCATCTCTGATTTATTCTTTAATAAAACTAAAGAATAAATCATCTATATATTTTAAATTATTGTACCTTTTGAAATTATTTTATATTCATCATTCACTACGTGTTAGGGCTATAGCTCACTGTATTACTGCCAGATGCGTATACAATATATATTCATACATTTAAACTAAGACATAGTATAATTTGCTGCTTCACCCTGCTCATCCATTTCTAAGCGTGTTTTCGTTAGTATGAAAAAAATTGCTCGACAAAAAAACTTTCTTCGCTCTGCAAGTTTAATGGTCTTAGTACTGGGGCTCAGCGCTTGTGGCAATGGCTCTTGGTGGTCACATGATGACGAACCAGAACTCGAAAGTGAGCAAATTCGTAAATTGATTCCTAACCGAGTCAATGATCGAAAATCTTGGGCTCAAGACATTTTTGATATCACTGAAGAATTAAAAATCCCACGCAATAAGGAAAATATTTGTACAATTATTGCGGTTGTTGATCAAGAATCAAACTTTATTGCAAATCCGAATGTACCCGGTTTAGGCGATAAAGCCGTTAAAGAAGTCAGTACGCGTTTACAAGAAAAATTTGAGGACAAGCTAGGAACAACAATTGGTGGACCTATCGCTAATTATTTCCAAGATGTTCTAAAAAACCAACCGACACCTGAAGATAATTATCTTAAACAAATGAGTCGTGTCAAAAATGAAAAAGAGCTTGATGTTCTTTATCGTGAAATTTTTGATTATATGACAAAACATTATCATATCAGCGCTTTGACAGGGGCTGCAAAACTGGTTGGTCAGGATTTTGCTGAAAAATTAAATCCAATCACTACATTGGGTTCGATGCAAGTTCATATCAACTATGCCAAAGAACATAAACGCACAAGCATGAACACCAATGCTTTACGTGATGACCTTTATACTGAATTTGGTGGCTTATATTATGGTATACATCGATTAATGATTTACCCTACAAATTACGACAACCCAATTTATCGTTTTGCAGACTATAATTCGGGAATGTATTCAAGTCGTAATGCAGCTTTCCAAAAAATGATTGAAAAATCATCTGATATTAATTTAGATCTAGATGGTGACTTACTTTCTTATGATAAAAATGGTGATCCTCGTTCTACAATGACGACAACAGAAAAAGCCATTATCACCTTATTTTCAAAAAACAATATTTTAGTCACACCGCGCCAACTGCGTAGTGATCTAAAAAAAGAAAAAGAGAAAAGTTTTGAAAAAACACAAACTTATATTGCTGTTTCTAAACTTTATCAAGATAAAACAGGAAAAGAGCCAATCTATGCTATTATGCCTGAAGTAGTCATTTCTGGTCCAAAATTGAGCCGTGATTATAATACTAACTGGTATGCAAGCCGCGTAAACGGACGATATGAAACATGCATGCAACGAGCAAAACGCATAAAAACCTAGCCTTATTTGATTTTGATGGAACCTTGTGTAAAAAAGACAGTTTCACAGGGTTTATTTTCTATGCTTTATCAAAACGACATATTGTTAAACAAGGTATTAAGATTTTGCCTTGGATTCAAGCCTACTATTTAAAGGTTTATCCTGCCGATGCAATGCGCCCAAAACTCTTTAAAGCCATGTTTAAAGATGCCGATGCTGATGAAATTTTAGAATTAGCAGAAGAATATTCAACGCGTTTAATGGCTCAACTTGACCCTGCAATCTATCAACAATTATTAATCCACCAAGAAAATGGCGATGATGTTGTACTTGTTTCAGCATCCATTGATATTTATCTTGAGGCAATTTGTCAAATTTTAAATATCGATTTAATTTGTACAGGTACTGAGATTAAAAATGGTCTATTTACTGGATCATATTCGACACTGGACTGTAGTTGCGAGCAAAAAAGACTTAGAGTTTTAGAAAAATATGATTTAAATCAATATAATAAAATTTATGCATATGGCAATAGTGAGGAAGATTTAGACATGCTTAGTCTGGCAGATTTTAAATATATGGTGGGGGTAAATTCTAAATTACCTTACATTAAAGAAGAAAAAAAATTTGCTTAGAGATCATGTAAAACGATTTGAGTCAAAATATAATCAAAATAATATCTCTCAAAAGCCAGATTCGATCATTCACGGATCATTAGATTTTGAGTATTCACATCTAAAAAATTAGGCATATTTTATAAAGAATAAAAGCATTCTTCACCTCACTTCGTACCAGTATTTTTTTCATCTTCTATCTGAATGCGCAAAGTCAGCTTAATCCTTAGAGAAAGTCTGAATTGTTTGTTATCCTTTCAAGTTGCTCATTTTACAATATTGATCAAAAATGAGGGCTTGTTTAAAATTAGACAGGTCATACTTTCAAATCTCCTCTTAACTCTTGGATTATCTATTTATGCTAAATATTTTTAAAGACATTGAAAATAAAGGAATTAATAACAATGATTGATAATAATATCATAGCGAATATCCAATCCCATACTCCAATGATGCAGCAATATCTAAATTTAAAAGTACAGCATCCACACGCATTAATGTTTTATCGTATGGGTGATTTTTACGAGTTATTTTTTGATGATGCCAAAAAAGCTGCCAAAATATTAGGCATCACCCTCACCCATCGTGGAAAAACCAATGGTGACCCCATTCCAATGGCAGGTGTACCTTATCATGCTGCTGAAGGTTATTTAGCACGCTTAGTTAAAAAAGGTGAAACGGTTGTTATTTGTGAACAAGTCGGTGAAGTTACAGGAAAAGCACCTGTTGAACGTGCCGTCGTGCGTATTATTACCCCAGGAACTTTAACAGATGATGCCCTGTTAACTGCACATCAAAGCTCAAATTTACTGGCTTTGTGTGTTCAACAAAATCAAATGGGAATTGCCCTGCTCGACTTAAGCGCAGGTATTTTTAAAGTTCAACAACAAGAATATAAACCTGAAACCCTACCTTTAGAATTAGCACGTTTAATGCCAAGCGAAATTTTAATTGACGAGGATTTAGTTGACACACAAATTATTGAATCAATAAAAAAACAAATCGAATGCCCAATCACCAAGCGTCCAAACGTAGATTTTAATCTGAATAATGCACAGAAAACATTATGTGATCAGTTTGCCGTTTCTACCTTATCGGGTTTTGGAATTGATCATTTACCACTTGCAAAAGCTGCTGCTGCATCTTTAATTCATTATGCCAAAGAAACACAAAAAACGGCTTTACCTCATATCCGCTCAATAAAGCTTGAACAAAGTACTGATTTTATTGCTTTAGACCCTGTAACTCGCCGTAACTTAGAAATAATTGATCCATTATTTGAACATGGCACTTCATTATTTTCCTTAATTAATGATACCCAAACGGCAATGGGTGGGCGTTTGCTCAGTCGTACATTAATGCAACCTCTGCGTGATACAGCGGTTTTAGATGCGCGCTTAGATGCAATAGAAATACTCATCAAAGGTTATCATGAGTCACCAGTACGTTTAGTTCTCAAAGACATTGGCGATATCGAGCGAGTTTTAAGTCGTGTTGCTTTGGGCAGTGCTCGCCCACGTGATTTAGTACAATTACGTCAAGCTTGTGCACAAATCCCATTGTTAAGACATGCACTTCAACCCATTTTAACAGCACCTCAAACATCTCTTATTCAACAACTCAATGAAGAATTAGGTGATTTTAATGGCTTACATCAACACTTAATGTCAGCAATTGTTGAACATCCACCTGTTTTATTACGTGATGGTAATGTCATTGCTGAAGGTTTCGATCTTGAATTGGATGAACTACGTCAAATTCGAGATCATGCAGGTCAATTCTTGATTGATCTTGAAATCCAAGAGCGAGAAGCCACAGGAATTAATACTTTAAAAATTGGTTATAACCGTGTAAGTGGTTATTATATCGAACTTTCTCGTGCCCAAGCAGAACAAGCACCTGAGCATTATATTCGCCGACAAACCTTAAAAAATGCTGAACGCTACATTACCCCTGAACTAAAAGCCTTTGAAGATAAAGTCTTATCAAGCGAATCACGCGCACTTGCTCGTGAAAAAATGCTATTTGAAATGCTACTTGAACAATTACGTGATGATATTGCTAATTTACAAATGATGAGCAGTGCCATTGCTCAAATTGATTTATTAGCAAATTTTGCTCATCAAGCACGTTTAAATCATTGGAATCGCCCAGAATATAGTCCTGAGATTGGGGTAAATATTATTGCGGGTCGCCATCCTGTTGTAGAGTCGTTGAGTAAAACTCCATTTACACCGAATGATACACATTTAGACTTTAATCATCGTATGGCAATTATTACGGGTCCAAATATGGGTGGTAAATCGACTTTTATGCGCCAAACTGCCTTAATTAGCCTACTCGCCTATTGCGGTAGTTTTGTACCTGCAAAGTCAGCACAACTCGGACCGATTGACCGTATTTTTACCCGTATTGGTTCAGCCGATGATTTATCTTCAGGGAAATCAACTTTTATGGTTGAAATGACTGAAACATCTCAAATTTTACATCATGCGACCAATCAATCTTTGGTTCTGATGGATGAGGTTGGGCGTGGTACGAGCACCTATGATGGTTTGTCACTGGCATGGGCATGTGTGCTTGATTTAACTAAGCGTATCAAATGTTTATGTTTATTTGCAACGCATTATTTTGAACTCACTGAATTGGCACAAGAAAATGCGATTGATAATTATCACGTGACTGCAAAAGAGCTCAATGGAAATTTAATTTTACTGCATAAAGTTCAAAAAGGTCCTGCAAGTCAAAGTCATGGTTTACAGGTTGCCAAACTGGCAGGCATTCCTGAGAGTGTCATCAAAGATGCACAAAAACGCTTAAAAATCTTGGAAAAACAGCAGCAACAGCATAATAGCAATGTCCAAAATGATTTATTTAGTGATATAAATACTGAACCTGATGTGATTGAGAAAGTCGTTGAAATCGAAAAACCATCTCCTGCTTTAGATGCTTTGGCACACTTAGATGTCGATAATCTCACACCACGTGAAGCACTTGCTCAACTCTATCAATTAAAAGAGTTACTCAACACTTAATAAATCAATAAACAAAACAGACCTTATCTAAGGTCTGTTTTTTATGCAAAAAATTATTTTTAGGATTGAAATTGTTGTTTTAGCTCTCTTTTCAAAATTTTACCACTGGCATTTTTGGGTAAAACATCATCAAAATAAATCATTTTAGGCATCTTATAAGCAGATAAATGTTGTGCACAAAAGTTCATAATCATTCTTTCATCTAATTGAACATTTTGATGTGGAATAACAACAGCAGTCACAGCCTCAATCCAACGTGGATGTTCCGTTCCAAATACAGCTACCTCTTTTACGCCTTCAATACGATAAATGACTTCTTCTACTTCACGTGTTGATACATTTTCACCACCTGACTTGACCATATCTTTAATACGATCAACCACATATAAATAACCTTGCTCATTAAAATAACCTAAATCTCCACTATGAAACCAACCATATTTAAAGCTTTCAGCATTTTTCTCATCATTTTGGTCATATCCTACAGTTAAATGAACACTACGATGTACGATTTCTCCAATTTCACCTTGTGGAAGAATCACACCATGTTCATCCATAATTTGTGTTTCAACATTAAATGCAGGTTTTCCAACAGAATCAGCGTATTCAAAATGATCTTCTGGATGTAATACTGTAGCGACAGGTGCCATTTCAGTTTGACCATAAAACTGCCAAAAACCAATATGTGGTAATTTTTCCAGTAATGTTTCAATCACAGCTTTCGGCATTGCTGAAGCACCATAATAAGCTTTACTTAATGATGTTAATTCAACAGGATTAAATTTTTCAGCATTTAAGAGTGCAATCCAAGCTGTAGGAGGACAAAATAATTTGGTAATTTTTTCTTTTGAAATCATTTCCAACACAACATCTGGCTCAAAACGTCTAAAAATATAACTGGTTGCACCTAAAATCAGATCTACATTTAAAAAAGCATCGAGCTGCGCACAGTGATACATTGGAAAAGCATGAATTTCTCGATCATTTGAACTCATTTTCCCTTCAACCATACAACTGGTATATTGTGACATTAAAGCCTCACTACTTAGTAAAACACCTTTCGGTAAAGACTCTGTACCACTGGTATACATCATACGAATTGCATCATCAGCATGTAGTTCAACATCAGGTAATTTAATTTCAGTTTGAACCAAATATTCCTCAAAATTTTTCCATTGAGCAGATATAGTGCGTTGATTTAAATCAAGAACCACTTGCTTTGGTCGTGTAAAGTCAATTTTTTCTAAAGCCTGTTCCATCACCGCACACAAATCATCTTCGACAACCAACATTTTAGGTTGGGCATGTTGCAACAGATAATGTACTTCTTTTGCATTCAACATAAAATTAATGGGCACCCCAATGACACCAAGTCGTGCCGCTGCATATAAAATCGCAGGAAATTGCCAACAATTATGCGAAAAAAGCATGATTTTATCGCCTTTGCATAAGCCTTGTGCATGCATATGCATGGCAATTTGTTCAACATAGCGATCAAACTCGCTAAAACTGATACGCTGATCTTGATCAACTAAAGCCGTTTTATGACCAAAACGCTGAGCGCTTCGAGTAGGAATATCGGCAATATGCATACGACGGGCGCGTTGAATATCATTTTTAATCATGTTGCAAATCCTTTGCAGCTTTAAATTTAAATATTGATTATTACCAAAACTTATACTTTTAACTTATTGAAAACATGAGCTAACTCATCTCATTTTTTTGAACAAAAAGAAAACTTATCTAAGTTTCTTACTAGAATTTAACATTGTTGTATTTTTAATCAAGATAACGACTGATGATTTTTCAATAAAAAATTTAACCTCTTGAGTTCATATTCTTCAAATTTAACTAGTTGAATAATCAATCAAATTCCAAATATTCAAACTCAAAAGGTTTTATGGCTATTTTATTGTTTAGGTATATACGCACATGAAATTTCAACAAATGCCCAAGGATTATGCTGCTCATCTGGCAACCATGCATTATTCATTGTAAGTTGGCGTTTGTATTTCTCTGTTTGGGTTTCACTTAAATGATACATACGAATATTTAAGCCTTGTTCTTTAAACATCTGATGAGATTCTTGGTCTGGCACTGCTTGGTATTTTTTTGCTAATGTTTCAATCAACTGAAGAGAGTTTTGATGTGGAATATACAAACTAAATGTCATAAATTGATGATTTTTATCTACTTCGACCTTATTCACTGCATAATATTGAGCTGTCATACCTAAAATACGAACAGGCTGCTTAAGCACTGCATATTTTTCAGGAAAATCGAGTTTTTGAACTTCATGATCCGTCATTTCTTGCTTATGCCGATTTAAATAGTTTAAAACATTTGTACTCTCTTTTTCATTCGCTACACATGTGAAACTATCAGTGATCATTTGCTGAGTAGGTTCAAGCACCTGAGCATGCGTTTGGTAAAACCCTAACAAGGTGAGGATGAAAATATAATATTTATTCATTTTAAGCATATACCCTTTTGAGTTTATTTATGCTGTATCTCGCTTTTAATATACAACATAACCAAAATTTAAAAACCGTGATGTTTTTCACGCTTTAAAAATTATTTTTTATTTTTTAAATTGAGTACCGAAATATAGGTTATCCCACTTTATAACCACAATATGATGACCAAGCCATGCACCTCACTTACTTCCAATAAAATCAGCTAAACTATTCTTAATAAATGCTATATATGCAATTTAACATGATATCAGGTCACTTAGAGCAAATAATAACCAATTTATTGATTTTACCTTGAATTTAACAGCCATTTATATAACAAATATCAATAAAAGGAATTGTTAGTTGCATCAGTTTTTGCCTAAAATACACCATTATTAATTAGAACCATATTTTTAGGTAGCTGACGCCATGACCTTTGTTGTCACTGAAAATTGTATTAAGTGTAAATATCAAGACTGCGTAGAAGTATGCCCTGTTGACTGCTTCTATGAAGGACCTAACTTTCTTGTCATCAACCCTGATGAATGTATTGATTGTGCATTGTGTGAACCAGAATGCCCTGCAAATGCAATTTTTTCTGAAGATGAGTTACCAGAAGGTCAGGAAGTCTTTATTGAGCTTAATGCTGAACTTGCTGAAAAATGGCCAAACATCACACAAATTGGCGATCAGCCAGAAGACCGTGAAGAATGGAATGGTAAACCAGATAAACTTCAATATTTAGAGAAGTAATCAAGAAAAAGATCAGCCCAGCTGGTCTTTTTTTATAAATCCAACTGAAATTGTACATTTGTTTGCAATTTATACAGATTTGCTGCTAAAAATTAGCATAAAATAGCTCGTTAACTCACAAGCACATATATAAAATGAAAGATATTTTGAAGGGCTTATTTGCAATCAGCATAGTTCCAATGATGATGATCGGATGTTCATCCACCCCTCAAAAAGGTCAGACCATCGGAACACCAACCCAAAGCCAACGTATTTATATACCTCAAGAAAAAGTCGTGATTCAGCATACGGTACCGCAAAAGGTATTGCCTGCTTCTTATCGCTATTGGTTGATGCAAGATGATAACCAAGCTCGTGCTCGTGAATATGAACGCTTTTTAGAACAAAATAATGTCGCGAATATTATTCCAAGTTTTGAACTGTTTAGAACAGCACGTGATTGGCAAAAATGTGGTCGCTCTGAATATATGATTCCAAGCCGTGAAGTTTGGTCTAATCAGATTCAAACTTTACGTGTTTTTAAATACTTAGTTGCATCTAAAGTATTAACAGACTTTGAAGTTACTTCAGTTTATCGTGATTTACCTTTGAATCAATGTGCTGGTGGTGCTGGTTCTTCACGTCATTTATTTAACTCTGCAATCGACTTTCGTATAGGTTCTGCTTATCCACAACCGCAAGATTATGCTTATATTGAAAATACCAAATTTAAGCTCTGTCAATTTTGGTCACAGTATGGGCAAAACTTCAATATGGGCTTAGGTCTATATGCTTCGGGTCAAATCCATATTGATACACAAGGTTATCGAACTTGGGGACCAGACCTCAGTCGCAATAGTTCAATGTGTAATTTTTAAAAATATGCTGTATTTAAAATGAGGTCTACTGACCTCTTTTTTTATATTTGCAAGATAAATCGAGCCGAAAAATATCAACATGAATTGCACTCTGCTTTTAAAAGTTTAAAATGCACCTAGCTCTATAGTGACGATTCAATTCAGGTGACATAATATGCAACAAATGTGGTCAGACATCGATGCTTATATCGAATCACATTTAATTCCAGATGATCCAATTCTGACTCAAACTTTAAAACATACAGATGAACGTGGTTTTCCTGATCATCTCGCTGTCGCACCCAATCAAGGCATGCTGTTGCAAATGTTGATTCAGATGAACAAATGCAAACGAGTTTTAGAGTTAGGAACGTTCGCAGCATACAGTACAATGTGGCTTGCACGTGCCTTGCCTGAAGATGGTTATATTTTGACAATTGAAGGTCGAGATACCCATGCTGCTTTAGGACAAGAAAATATTGATAATGCTCAGCTACCTCAAAAAGTTGACTTAAAAGTTGGGCGTGCTGCGGACATTTTAAAAGCATTACCTGCCGATACTGAACCCTTTGATTTTATTTTTGTTGATGCAGATAAACAAAGTTATCCTGAATATTTGGAATTAAGTCTGAATTTATCACACGCTGGAACGATTATTGTTTTAGACAATGTGATTCGTTCAGGCGATATTTTAAATCCTGACAACCACAAACCAAGCATTGAAGGCATTCGTGAAATGTATAAAGCAATGCAAAATCACCCTAAAATTTTATCATGCACAGCGTTACAAACTGTAGGCAGCAAAGGACATGATGGTTTTGCGATTGCAATTGTCAAATAATTGTTATATACATAATATGTATATATATTCGTGATATTGTACTTTTAAATCAAAATTAAAGAGATGATCATTTTTCATCTCATTTCTTTCAAAAAAGTTATCCACCTAACTTGTTTGTAGAGTTGTGGATAACTTTTTTATTTTAAAATAAACTATTGAAATATAATTAATATTCAACAAAGATCATTTTTTACACAACACATATTTAGCCAAGATTATTTTTAACCATTTTTTAAAAATAAAGTAGGATCTCATCATCAATTGAGCTAAAACAATGTGCGTGATCATTCAGCAAAGCCATTTTTTAACGTCTAATGAGACCCCTGTAGAGCTTTATTTCACGACCAATAAAGGCACATTGGCATTACGGAATATTGTTGTGGTTACACTACCTAAGAAAAATTGATGAATTTTACTATGGCTAAATGCGCCTAAGACAATCAGTTGAATTTGATGCTGATTTTGATAGTCCAAAATATTTTCAGCGACATCACCATAACGATATTCAACCACAACATCTAAGCCTGCTTCTTTTAAACGTTTTGCAGGTTCATTTAAAATCTCAGGGTGATCACCGACATAGACTAAATGACATTGTAACTGCCGTAGTAAATCACTTTTTTCCACACGCTCTAACATTTTTTGACAAGTTTCAGAGTATTCATAGGCAAAAATAAATCGTGTAGGTGCTTTAAAGTTTTCACCAACCGTTAATACGGTACATTTAGCACCTCTGATAAAGTTTTCGACATTACTCCCAATACTTTTATTTTTCTCTGCCGAACGCTCACCTACACGCCCGATCACAACAAAATCATCTTCGCGAAGAACATTAAAACCTTGCTCTAAGAAATCACCTTTTTCTTGTATATGACTTGGAACAATGCCATATTTTTGCTGAATCATCGTTGAAATGTGTTGTAATAAATTATTACTATAATCAAGTGCTAATTCACTTTGTTTTTGCTCTAGCTCAGCAAGCTCTTTGAGTAGCATTGCATTACTTTCAAAGCCAATCACACCACTAATTTCACCTAGATGATAACTTGCAGGATAATAATCAAGCACTTGAAGAAGTACCAATTCTCGATTCGTTTTTTGCGCAATCCATGCTGCTGCCTCTGCTAAAGCATTGATACAAGGTGAAGAATCAATACATGCAATCACTCGTTTCATCTTAGCCTCTCTTTGGCATTTTCGCCCTAGGTCTATTTCTCTATCCTAAAAGTAACATAACTTTTTGATTGGTTGGAACGCGTTCATGTAATTAATTGAATGAATAAATGATTAATTTGTACAAAATGTTAAGCTAATCACGATATCGAATAAAACGTGCTGGATTACCTGCAACAATTTCTTTTTCAGCTACATCTTTTGTGACCATACTATTCATCCCTACAACTGCATGTGCGCCAATTTTTATACCATCTTTAATTCCAACATGTGCGCCAAGCCAGACATCGCTTCCTATTTCAATCCCTTGTGAAGTGACGGCTTGCTGATAAATAGGCTGTGCCAAATCCATACCATGATCAAAAGCATATAAATGACAATAAGCTGCAATCCGTACTTGATCATGCAATTTAATTCCAACACGCCCACCATCTAAAATGCAATGATGATTAATCGCGACTTCATTGCCGATCTCTAAAGGACCATGCAAAGTACAATCAGCTGCAATAAAAGTATTGTCACCTATTTTTATCGTTCGTCCAGGTTCTGCAAAAATATGTGCCAAAGGCGAAATAAAACAATTTTCTCCAATTTCTACCGTTTCCATTTCCATTAAGTAAGTTTGATATTCCTTTTGCCAAGCTTCTGCCCAGAC
This sequence comes from Acinetobacter sp. R933-2, assembly GCF_030325485.1. Classification (NCBI taxonomy): domain Bacteria; kingdom Pseudomonadati; phylum Pseudomonadota; class Gammaproteobacteria; order Moraxellales; family Moraxellaceae; genus Acinetobacter; species Acinetobacter sp. R933-2. Next base: position 53,341 of record NZ_JACAIJ010000008.1, on the reverse strand, counting down.
TTTATTTTTTGGCTTGAGTGAATAATATAACCATGGCATATAATTCAAACGATGCTTATGCTGATCACGGTATTTTAATAAGCGGTTTTCAGTCATTTGCATCATCCATAAGCTTTAAACTTTCTCGTCCACGTGTAACATATTGAATTTTATCTGCTAAGGGTTCAATCTGATGCAACTGTAAACGCGCAATAATTTCTACACCCTCTGCGCTATATTGTTCTGTATATTCTATCTGTTGTTGATTTAGCTCATATTGAAAAATTGCCCACTCATTAAAAATGCAGTTAAATTTTACATTTTTCTTTTCAATTAATTCAATTTTCTCAGCCAATAGCAGGCATTGTCCAGCACATCCTCCATAAGCACGGACTAAGCCCCCTGTACCGAGTTTAATCCCACCATACCAACGGTTAACCAATACAATCACATTGGTCAGTTCATTTCCTTCAATTGTTGCTAAAATTGGGCGACCTGCTGTTCCTGAAGGTTCACCATCATCGTTAAAACGAACATTATGCCCAATTTTCCATGCCCAACATTGATGTGTTGTTGTCAAATCTAAATGTTTTTCTAAAAAGGCTTTGATCTCTTGTTCATTTTCAACAGGTGCAGCAATCGCCTGAAAGCGACTCTTTTTAATGTCTTCTTCAAAAAAAACTTCGGATACAAGAGTAAATGGCATAAAACTAAAATTAACAATAATCAATCAGCAAACTTAGTATAACGTGTTTTTTTTAAATTTCAGCAATAAAAAAAGAGAGTCATAATGCTCTCTTTTTCAATTATTTAAATCGCAAATTAAGTCACAAATTAAATTAGAAATATTATACTAGACTGTAAAATCATCACCTAAATAAACTTCACGTACAGTTTCATTGGCGAGTACATCACTTGGCGAACCTTCTGCGATAACAGCACCCTCACTCACAATATAGGCATGTTCACAAATGGCTAATGTTTCACGCACATTATGATCGGTAATGAGTACACCAATGCCACGATCTTTCAGCTGACGAATAATATCTTTAATATCACCAACAGAAATTGGATCGACGCCCGCAAATGGTTCATCAAGTAACATAAATTTTGGGTCGGCTGCTAAAGCACGTGCAATTTCAGCACGACGGCGCTCACCACCAGACACACTCATTCCCAAAGAGTCTTTGATATGTGTGATTTTAAAGTCCTCCAACAGCTCTTGCAGTCTTTGTTGGCGCTGTTGTTTGTTGAGGTCTTTACGTGTTTCTAAAATTGCCATAATATTTTCAGAAATACTTAACTTTCTAAAAATAGAGGCTTCTTGTGGTAGATAGCCAATGCCTTTTCTTGCACGTTGGTGCATAGCAAGGTCTGAAATATCTTCATTATCTAAATGAATTTCACCCTTATCCATACGCACTAAACCAACCACCATATAGAAACTTGTGGTTTTCCCTGCACCGTTTGGTCCAAGTAAGCCAACAATTTGACCACTTTGCATGCTAAAAGAAACGTCCTTTACCACCCAACGTTTATTATAAACTTTCGCCAAATGCTTAATACATAAGGTTTGTGGTTGGTTTAATGCCTGACTCATTAATCACGTGCCCCTGGGAAAGATTTACTGCCATTTGGCGGAATGATAATTTGAACTCGACTTTTTGGTGTTCCTGTAGAACCAGTACCACCGTTGGCTTCAATATCACCCTTATTCATACTGTACTTTAAAGTACCACTACGAATACTCGCGCCATCTTGGTAAAGATAAGCATTACCAATCAAGTTAATCAAACCTGTTTCAGCATCATAGATAATCTTTTGTGCTTCACCACGTGCCACACCTTTTGCAGTATCGACCTGTTGCTGAAATTTTGCAGGTGAGCCTGTTGCAGTAATGGTACTAATTTGTTTACTTTTATTAAGCTGCGCCACAATAGAAGCCGCTTGTAACTTCATTGTTCCTTGCTCAATCACAACATTACCTGAATAAGTTGTGACACCCGTTTTTTCATTATAGGTTGCTCGGTCAGCCAATAACGAAATCGGTTGATTACGGTCAGATGGCAAGGCAAAAGAACTTGCTGAAACACAGAGTAAACCTGCAAGCCACAAAGACTGTTTTAGGAAAGTTTGTGGTTGGGATAAATATTTAGTTAGGTACATACTTTCCTCGAATATGTGTAAATTCGTATTCGCCTGTGCTTAAATTTGCATTTAAACCTTGGCTAATAAATGATGCATTAGGCGCAGTTACAGTGACTTGATGAGTTGTTTCTAAAACCTGCCGTTTTGGATAACTTGTTAACTCATCCGTTAAAAAGACCATTTGCCCCTGTTCACCTAATTTAGTTGCTTTCACCTGCCCTTTTAAAACCACTTTTTCATTATCATCATAACCATTGGCTTGTTTGGCATAAAATGTCGAATTCACTTGGTTATTTTCATACATTGATGCATTCAGGTTGACTAACGTTGCAGTTTCTTTTTTCAGATCTTGCTCTAAATGATCTACAGTCGCTCGAAGATGCAAATCACCTTTTTCATCAGTTTGTAAGACATGAATACCTTCAGCAGAATAGGTCATGCTCTGTGCAGCATTGGCATCTAACTTATTGCCTTTTCCACTGTAATAGTAATAACCACCACTGACAGCAGCGATCAGTACAGCAGTGACATACAAAACTTTAGTATCCATAAATAATAATCAACATATTGAATTTAAATGCAGGACTTCTCTATTAATGTGGGATTGTTGTATATTTTTCAAGTAGTGCTTGGTAAACACCTTTAGACATCAGTAACATATCACAAACCTCACGTACCGCACCGCGCCCACCCATTGCCTGTGTGACCAAGTCTGCGCGACGACGAACTTCAACATGACCATTTGGTACAGTCACTTTCATACCTGCGATTGCAAATGCAGAAAGATCAGGCCAATCATCACCCATATATAAACAATCTTCAGGATCAAGTCCGAACTGCGCACAGGCTTCACGTAAAGCAACACCTTTGTCTTCACGACCTTGAAAAACCAAATCTACGCCTAAGTCAGACATCCGTTTTTCAACAATATTACTTTTTCGACCCGTAATAATGATGACTTTGATCCCTGCTTGCTGCACCAATTTCATACCCAAACCATCACGGATATCAAAAGATTTAATTTCGTCACCTGTATTGGTCAAAGTCACAAAACCATCACTTAAAATACCATCTACATCTAAAACCAAAGCTTCAATATGACGTGCTTGCTCTAATAAAACATAAGAAGCCATGGTTTAGTTTACTCCTGCTTGGATTAGGTCATGCATACTGATTACACCAATGACTTTATTGGCATCATCAACCACAATAAATTGGTTAATTTTCTTTTCGTTCATCTTTTCTAAAGCTTCAACTGCACGTGCTTCTTGCGAAATGGTAGATGGATGTTGAATCATCACTTCAGACACCGCCAAGTTCACATCAAAACCTTGTTGTTTATCAATTAAACGACGTAAATCACCATCGGTAAAAATCCCGAGCAAAGTATCATTTTCATCGACGATGGTGGTTAAACCTAAACGTTTATTGGAAATTTCATACAATACTTTATTCATTGGTGTATCAGGTGATACTTTTGGTAGTTCTTCGCCTGTATGCATTAAATGTTTGACATGCAATAACAAACGTTTGCCCAACGCCCCTGCTGGATGTGAACGTGCAAAATCGTCCGAAGTAAAACCACGTGCTTCTAATAGCGCAACTGCAAGTGCATCACCTAAAACTAAAGTTGCTGTGGTACTTGAAGTCGGTGCAAGCCCTAGTGGACATGCCTCTTGAATATCACCCAAAGTCAAAGCAACATCTGCATTTTGTGGCATTGGTCCTTTGTCATGACCGCTAATGGTAATTAAAGGCACACCCACATGTTTGATCAATGGCATCAACATCATGATTTCATCGCTTTTTCCTGAGTAAGAAATCGCAATCAACACATCTCCTTTGACCAACATACCTAAGTCGCCATGCCCTGCTTCACCAGGATGCATAAAGAAGGATGGTGTTCCTGTCGATGCAAAAGTCGCTGCCATTTTACGTCCAATATGACCTGACTTACCCATTCCCGTGATCACTAAACGTCCTTTACACTGTAAAATAATTTCACAGGCTTGGCTAAAGCGTTCATCAATTTGAGATGCTAGGACTTCTAAAGCATGCTCTTCGATGCTGAGGGTTTCGAGTGCAACTTTTTGAAAATCAATCTGATTCGGCATGTTTGTAGGATTCAAAGTCGATTTACCTGATCTTTGCAGAGAGGATCACTCGCTGCAAGCAAAAAATAATTTTGGCAATTTTATCATAGCTATGCAGCGAAGGTATTTTCTAAATGTATAATTTTCATTTTCTTAGCAATGAATGTGCATAATTTATGTAGAGTGACCGATTTAACTATTTTTAAAATTCATTCTATTTAGGTTATTGGTGTACCCAATAACCATATTTTCCTACAAAATACGTGTGATAATCTTCAACTTCAATATTATAAACATAATCTGAAAAAGCACCTTCAAATCGTTTTTCTATGTCCTGCAATAGTTCAACATTATTTCGATTTTCATATGCATAAATACGATCATGTAAATCAAAATCGTGTAATATTTTGGAGTACTCTGCAATTTCGATATCATCTCGTCCTTTCCTTAGGACAATGTACTGATTTTTTTCTTCCTCAATTTTGTCAAGATTGAATTTTTCATAACACTGATTTTTCCAATAGCCCAAAAGACTATCATTATCATCTGTTAGAATATACTGTGCAGGATATTTTCTAAAATCGATAAGTAAATATCCACCATCTTTTGCTCGATAGTCATATTTATTATTACTGAAATAAGCTACAGCAACACCTTCCGTACCAGAGCGTGCTAGATATAGACCACCTAAATTAAATACATCATGTGTGCCTTCATCTACTTCAAATACCTGTAAAGATCCTTCAATATTATTATTTAGTGGCGATTCATTTCTACGAAGATTAGATAAAGTAAAAACACCTTTTCCATCCAAATACATATCTTTCAATGGAACCCAGCCTCTACCAATTTCCCAAAATGGATGGTCATCCGTACAGAAAATATCAAACAGACCTCCCATTAACTCTTTTTTCTCAGCAGATTTAAAAGTATTCACTACACGCTTATAAGCTGTCTCTCCTTCGCCACTTTCTGACAAGGATAAAACCATATCCCCAACTTTTAGTTCCTGTATTGGCACTAAACCTTTATTTGTATGCGCCAATGTACCTTTAGCAAAACCACTATTTTTGTTCATTTTATTTCCCCAAGCATTTAAAGCATTCTTTTATAGGAATTTGTTATTTTTCAAAACAAGCATTATTTAAAATCATTCAACAAAAAATGCAATCAAAACCCTATCTTTATTTTCATTTTAACTTTATGAAAAAAAACGCATAGGTTAAGATGAAGCACCATTTTAATGAAGCATTTAGAAGACCTATGCAACCTTTTGTTCTTTACAATTCTGAGCAACGTAAAAAAGTTGAATTTGTACCCCGTAAAGAAGGACAAATCGACATGTATGTCTGTGGTATGACGGTTTATGATTACTGTCATATTGGGCATGCACGTGTGATGGTTGCATTTGACTACATTATTCGTTTTTTGCGTAGTCAAGGTTGGCAAGTTAAATATGTACGTAACATTACCGACATTGACGACAAAATCATTGCCCGTGCCAATGAAAATGGCGAAAGTATTACGGCTTTGACCGATCGTTTTATTACCGCAATGAATGATGATGCAGCACGCTTGGGCTGCGCTGAACCTGATGAAGCACCTTGTGCAACAGACTACATCGACCAAATGCAAGATATGATCGGCAACCTTGTTAATAAAGGTACAGCCTATCCATCAAGTAATGGGGATGTCTATTTTGAAGTTGAAAAATTTGCCAAATACGGTCGTCTTTCAGGTCGTAAACTTGAAGATATGCAAGCAGGTGCGTCTGAACGTGTCGATGTTGAAGTAGAGAAAAAACATCCGTTTGACTTTGTACTCTGGAAACATGCCAAAGAAAATGAACCGTCTTGGGCTTCACCTTGGGGCAATGGTCGTCCGGGTTGGCATATTGAATGTTCGGCAATGTCGACTTGCTGCTTAGGCAATCATTTCGATATTCACGGTGGTGGTTCAGACTTAACTTTCCCGCATCATGAAAATGAAATCGCACAATCTGAAGCTTCAACAGGCGAACAATATGTCAATTATTGGATGCATGTGGGTTTCATCAATGTCGATGGTGAGAAAATGTCAAAGTCTTTGGGCAATTTCTTTACCATTCGTGACGTAATGGAAAAATTCCATCCTGAAGTGATTCGCTACTTTATTGTGTCTTCGCACTATCGTAGCCCTGTTAACTTCTCTGACTTTGCACTTAAAGAAGCCAAAAATGCCTTAACGCGTTTTTATCATGCTTTTAAAGCCTATGAGCAAGTGTATGGCAATACCGTTGTTGAAACTTTGGAAACAACCTTAGTTGAACGCTTTAATACAGCCATGCGTGATGACTTTAATACTTCAGAAGCGCTTGCAGTGTTATTTGAAGTGATTAGAGAATTAAACCGTGCTGTCAAAGAAGAAAATGCTGAGCAATCTGCGATTTACTACTCGACTTTACGTCACTTGACCAATATTTTAGGTCTAGGTCAACATGATGTGGATGACTTCTTAAAGTCAGATATTGGTCAGGAAGCATTGGCTTTATCTGAAGAGCAAATTGCTGATTTTATTCAACAACGTGTCGATGCGAAAAAAGCCAAAGACTTTGCCAAAGCAGATCAAATTCGTCAGTCATTGTTAGATCAAGGTGTGGTACTTGAAGATACTCGTCAAGGTACAATTTGGCGTCGTGCAGATTAATTTTATCAGTCTATTATAATTTACTTGGCTTTTGAATCTGCCTTAAGAAAAACCTGATCAATTGATCAGGTTTTTTTATTTGAAAAATAACGTTTAAGAAGCTGCTTGTTGATAATAAGGCACATCACCCAAAACCGTTGCACGACGCATAATACGATGCGCATCGCCATAATCAAACAATGCTTTATGTTGTGTACAGCGATTATCCCAAATTGCGACATCACCCTCTTTCCACTGCCATCTCACATGAAAATCTTCTTGAGTGGTATATTTAAATAAAAACTCCAATAATTCATGGCTTTCCGCTTCATCTAGCTCATGAATTTTTGTCGTAAATCCTTCACTCACAAATAGCGATTCTTCACCAGTTTCAGGATGTGTACGAATAACAGGATGTGTCACAGGTGGATTTTTACGAAATGTTGCTTCTAGTTTTTCTTTTTCTTCTGGTGTTGAAGCAAAACGTTCTAATGGGAAAGACTTGCGAATATCATGTTCTGCTGTCAAATTTCTGAGTTTTTCTTTTAATTTTTCATCTAATAAACGAAATGCAGATACACCACTTGCCCACAATGTATCTCCACCCACTTCAGGAATTTTAATCGCTTGCAATACACAGCCTAACGGTGGTGTTTGGCTAAAAGTCACATCTGTATGCCAAAGTTCATTATCGCGCAAATCTTGACGATGACTATCCAACACAATAATTTCTTTGACGCCTTCAACTGTCGGATAAATCGGATGAATATGTAAATCGCCAAAACTACGTGCTAACTCTGCTTGAGCCTGAGGTTCAAGCTTTTGATTTCTAAAAAAGATTACCTGATGTTTGAGCAATGCTTGATGGATCAAGCCTACTTGTTCCTCAGATAACTGGTTTAAATCCACACCTGAAATAATTGCGCCAATATTCGGTTGAATGGATTGAATTTCAAAGCTCACGGTCATTCTCTTTTAAATCATTAATTAAATAAAATATATACTTTCAATTTATTAGCTGATCATTACCAACTAAATCTGTTGCCCATACCAAGGTGAAATTTCTTTTTGCAACCAACGTAAAAAGAGTTCAAAGCTCACAGCCACTACAGCAATCACGATAATGCCAAGTACCACTGTATCTGTAATCAGGAACTGCGCTGCGGATTGCACCATAAAGCCAATACCACGGTCAGCGGCAACAAGCTCAGATGCCACTAAAGTTGACCAACCTACACCTAACCCAATACGAATACCTGTCAAAATATGTGGTAATGCTGTTGGTAAAATGACATATTTTAAAACTTGCAAATTTGTTGCACCAAGTGACTGAGCTGCTCGTTCACGGTTGATTTGATGGCTAAGTACACCATGTGCACTGCTAATAATGACTGGAGCAAGAATTGAGAAAAAAATCAAAAGAACTTTTGTTCCTTCTCCAATACCAAACCAAATCACCAATAGCGGCAAATAAGCCAAGGGTGGAATGGGTCTTAATAGTTCAACCAATGGGTCTAATACAGCACGTACCCATTTATTCATGCCCATCCATAAACCAAGCGGCACACCCACCACAATTGCTGCAATGAGTGCCAACAATACTCGAGTAATACTTGCAGCTAAATGTTGCCAAAGTGTCGCTTGCATAAATCCTTGTTGAGAAACCGTCAAAAATTTTTGCCAAACTGCATAAGGACTCGGTAAAAATAGTGCTGGAACGAGTTGTAGTGCTGTGATCACATACCACAACAATAAAAGACTCAATACACTCAAGGTGCTAATAAAAATATTTTTATGCTGTAGAAAAATATTTTTAAATCCACCACGATAAGTTGACTCAGTTGTTTTTGCGTTCTGGCTTAAATCTTGATGTTCTGCAAGAACATTTAAATTTTCTGATTTGCTTTGCGTATTCATATCACTTGCTCCAACGCTTGATTTTGCTGTTTTAAACGATTGAAGAGTTGTTCACGTAAAGCAATAAAATCAGGATCTGATTTGATAAAACGAATATCCTCACCTTGACGATAACGTTCGGCAAAATTTAAAGTGAGTGTTTCTTGAATACGACCAGGTCGTGCTGTCATGAGTACCAGTTTTTGACTCAATAAAAGTGCTTCTTCAATATCATGCGTAATTAAGAAAAAACTTTTTTGCTGATCTTTCCAAAGATCTAAAACCAATTGCTGCATATTTTCACGTGTAAACGCATCCAACGCAGCAAAAGGTTCATCTAACAAAATATACGGTGCATGACTGACTAAAGCGCGCGCAATACCAACGCGCTGCTTCATCCCACCCGACAACTGCCAAATATTGGCATGAGCAACATGTGCCAAACCAACTGTTTGTAAAATATGTTCAACTTGTTCAGTAATCTGCTGTGGTTTTAAACCTTTTAACTTGAGTGCAAAGCCGACATTTTCAGCGACATTTAACCATGGCAATAAAGCATGTTCTTGAAATACTACCGCACGTTCTGCATCAGGTTGTGTAACAACTTTGCCATTTAAAATGACTTGCCCAGTTGACGGTTGTTGAAAGCCCGCCAAAATATTGAGCAATGTTGTTTTACCACAGCCTGATTCACCCAAAATAACAGTCAAACTGCCTTCAGCAATCTCTAACTGAATATTTTCCAACACAGCATGTGACTGTTGCGGAAATGTCAGTCCTATATCACTTAAAATCAACTGCCCCATTTTCCTCTCCCATTAAGGTTGAATAAAGTGAGCATTGACATTTTCTTTATAGTCCGCTTTCACTTGATCAACCTTGCCTTGTGTCTTTAAAAAAGTTGCTGTATCAAAAATATTCTTTGCAAACTCTCCAAATAAAACTAGAGTTTGTTGTTGCGCATTTAAATAGTCATTTCCTGCAAGTAACAAAGGAATGTCTTTCTGGTCTGAACCTGTTAATTGCGCAATTTTTTCAATATTATTTTGATTTTCAACAAAGGCTTTAGGGTCAGCATTGTAAGCGTCGATTTGCTTTAAGGTTGTTTGAACAAAAGATTTTAAAAACTCAGGATTTTTCTCAGCAAAATCTTTACGAACGACCCACAAGTCATATGTAGGCGCGCCCCATTCACCGACTTGTTTAGAGTCAACTAAAACATGTCCTGTTGCTTTGGCTTTACTTAATGCAGGTTCCCAAACATAAGCCGCATCAATATCACCACGTTCCCAAGCTGCGGTAATTTCTGGTGGTCGCAAATTCACTATCTTGAGTTGATTTTCTGTAATATTCCAATGTTTCAAAGCTGAAAGTAAGCTGTAATGTGTTGTAGATACAAAAGGAACAGCAATGGTTTTGCCAATCAAATCTGATGCTTGATTAATTTTAGCGGCATTACGCACCACCAACGCTTCTGAGCCACCCAACTTCGCAGTAATCAAAAATGCTTCGATTGGTAAGTTACGGCTTGCTGCTGCGGCAAAAGGGCTAGAACCAATATTTCCAATAACAACATCACCAGAGGCTAATGCATTGACAACATCCGAACCTGAGTCAAACTTTTTCCAATTGATATTGTGCTGGCTGTCTTTTTCGTAGTCGCCATTGACCTGTGCAACCTTACTTGGGTCAACACCTGTTTGATAAGCGATCACGACATCTGCTTGATTCGTCTGTAAATTGGCTTTTTGTGGCTGTACAGAGCGATTTTGATAAACAAGAAAAGTAGCTAAAGCTGCTATAACAATGATCGTGATTAAGAAAGTTTTGCGATTTCGCGTACTCATGTTCGTCTTTCATCTTGATTTAAATTGCAGATTAAATCAGTGCACTTATAAATCAAAATAAGAAAATGTGCTTTGCTTATATCAAATTTAAATGAAGAAAATCAGATTTATACTTTTACTATTTTTTATAAAACTACAAATATGAGTATTATTTTTATATTGAAAAGTAGATTGTTTTGAATCAATCGAATTTCAGATAAAGATCATCCTAAAAACAACACAACATTTATATATACAATATGAAGTGCATATCCAAAAGAAAAAAGAGCCTGTGAACAGACTCTCTAATTCATTAAAATCTTAGTTAAATTGCAAATGTTTTAAGCACTTTACCTGTCACTTTCTGACCGATTAAAGGTGTGTTTTTACCATGAGAAAGAACGTTATTTTTATCTACAGTCCATTCTAAATTTGGATCAACCAATACCCAACCAGACTCTTTTGCCCAACGCTCTGTCATATTGGCAACTTGTGCAGGTGCTAAAGTTACTTTTTCAACCCATTGTAAAGGTTCAAATAAACCTTCTTTTACCAACTGAACACCAAAAGAAACATAAGTATCAAATGCTGTAATGCCCGGCAAAGTTTCTGCAAATGGTGCAAGTTTTGCAGAAGCGCTGAGTGGCTCATGATGTGTACAAATCGCATCAATCACACCATCTTTTAAGCCTTGGCGTAATAACTCTTTATCTTGTTCAGCACGTAAAGGAGGGCGAACATGCGCTAAAGCATTAAAACCATCAATCAATTGATCGGTTAAATGCAGTTGATGCATTGCAACATCAGCCGTAATTGGCAAGCCTTTCGCTTTTGCTGCTTTGATTAGTTCAATAGAAGCACCACATGACAATAAACCAAAGTGTGCTTTTACCCCAGTCGCTTCAATCATGAGTAAATATTTTGCAATGGCAATCGTTTCAGCCAAAGCTGGAATCATTGGTAAGCCCTGACGTGATGCAGTGAAACCTTCATGCACACAGCCATCTTTGGCAATTTGATGTTCTTCTGGATAGAACACAACCGTCATACCTAAGCCAGCAGCATATTCCAAAGTACGAATGACTACATCATCGTCTTCAAAAGTTGCATAGGCATTGGACACTGAAGTACAACCACCCTTTTTAAGCCCTGCCATATTTGCAGGTTGTTTGCCATTTAAACCTTGAGTTTGCGCACCAATGACTTGTAAATAAATACCACCATCGAGTTTGGCTTTTTCTACCAGACCTTGGACTAGAGCACCATTATCTTGCACAATTGGTTGAGAGTCAGGTGGTGTAAATACATGCAAAATACCATTTTCACGTGCAGCACGACCTTCAGACTTTAGCGTTCCATGTTGTTGTTGACCTGGCTCACGTAAACGTGCACACAAATCCACCATCGTTGGCATTAACCATTTACCTTGACCATCAATGGTTTCATCAACATGATCTGTTGCTTCAACAAGTTTACCTTGAGCAACAAATACTGTTTTTACTGTATCAGTTTTCTGAATGGGATCAAGGACACGTACATTTTCAATTTTTACAATACTCATGACTTTAATACCTGCCTTAAACCGCAATCGCTTCTAACAAACCTTTTTCTTGTAACTGACCTTGCATAGACAAGGCAAGTACTGCCATACGTACCGCAATACCATTGGTCACTTGATGTAAAATCACAGATTGGTCACCATCTGCAATACTTGAATCAATTTCCACACCACGGTTCATTGGACCAGGATGCATGACGATACAATCTGGTTTTGCCAAAGCCAAACGGTCTTGGTTTAAACCATACATTTTGTAAAATTCAGCTTGCGAAGAAAGTGCAGGAGAATCAATACGCTCATTTTGAATACGTAAAGTAATAATTACATCACAATCTTGAATTGCTTCGTCCATTTTATTAAATAAACGAACACCTTCACCATAATGTTCAAAACCATGCGGCAACAAAGTATTCGGTGCAACCACACGAATATCTTGACAACCCAAAGTTTGCAAAGCTGCGATATCTGAACGTGCAACACGTGAATGTTTAATATCACCAATAATTGCAATGGCAATATCTTCAAACTTTTTCTTGGTTTCACGGCGAATCGTCAACATATCCAACATCGCTTGTGTTGGATGAGCATGGCGACCATCACCTGCATTAATGATTGCAACATGCGGACATACAGTTTCTGCAATAAAATGGGCAGCACCTGAAGAAGAATGACGCACCACAAAAATATCAGCCGCCATCGCTTCAAGGTTCCACAAGGTATCACGCAGTGTTTCACCTTTAGATGTACTTGAACGTGCGATGTCAATATTTAAAACATTGGCAGATAAACGCTTTGCAGCAGCTTCAAATGTAGTACGCGTTCGAGTTGAATTTTCAAAGAACAAGTTCATCACGGTACGACCTTCAAGTAGGTTGTTCGTCACGAGTTGATTTTGATCATTGATAAAAGAATGGGCTGTATCAAGAATTTTGGTGAGGGTTTCTTTAGAAAGCCCTTCGATGGTGATGAAATGTTTTAAATTTCCATCTTTATTAAGTTGAATCTGGCTCGGTGTATGCAATGCCGCCAAGTGCATGAGAGATTCCTTAGAGGTTAAGTTAACGCATTATACAGAAATGCCTAGACTTTAGCAGTTGAAGTTTTATCCTATTAAACTGAAAAATTTACCTTCAATTAAAAATATTGACGCAGCCTCTGTATTTATAAATTTATTATTTGATGTCACTAAAGTGATGTGAATGACCTACACCAACTAGATATAAGGCGAGAAAAACTAAAATACTTGAAACAAAAGTCTAAAATCAAAAAAGGCAAGTAAATCACTTGCCTTCATACAGCTTATACAAAACGAATTGGTTTAAATTCAGGTTCAGGAACATGCGAATCACATTCGTCACCTTCATCTTTATGACCTTTATCAATATAACCTGAACGCTCAGTTTCAGCTAAATTTTGATGCTCCCATGCAATAACTGCTTGCATACAAATTTGGCGCTGCTCCTGTGTCAATGCCACGCCATTTGCCCATTTGCCAATTTCAACGGCTGTTCTTAAACGCGCCACTACATCTGCATCTAATACAGAAAGCATTTGTTCAATATTCATGATTAATCCTGCTGTTGAAACGAATCAAAATCTTGATTCCAACCAAGTTTCGTACGACATGCCATATAAAAGTCGTAACCTGGTGGATGTATTAAAGTTAATTTAAAAGGATGCTTACGAATATGTACGCTATCCCCTACATTTAATGAAACACTGTGTTGACCATCAGCACTGACCATCGGCAATACTCGATTTTCACGAATTTCAATTTTAATTTCACTTTGTCCACCAACCACAATCGGGCGTGAAGATAAAGTATGTGGGTGCATTGGAACCAAAGCGATTGCATCCATACTCGGATGTAAAATAGGTCCTCCACCCGATAATGCGTATGCAGTTGAACCTGTTGGTGTAGATACAATCAAACCATCACTATGCTGACGATATACATATTGACCATCAATTTTAAGCTCAAAGTCGATCATATGTACAGATTTGCCTGAATGTAAGACAATATCATTCAATGCAATTGCTTCATAAATGATTTGATTTTGGCTGCGAACTTCCATTTCCAACAAGAAACGACGATCAATTTGCAGCTCACCTTTTAAGACTTGATCTAATTTAAAAATGACTTCTGTAGGTTTAATATCGGTCAAAAAACCTAAGCGTCCTCTATTTACACCCAAAACTGGCGTATTGTATTTCACCAATGAACGTGCTGCATGTAATAAAGAACCATCACCGCCAACAACAATCACCAAATCCACCACTTCACCCAGTAAATGGCGACTGACTGTTTGTGTGTTTGTATAAGGAACCAACTCGGCTGTTTCTGAATCAAAAACTGGATGCAAACCTAAACCCAGTAAATGATCGTGGATCAAGCAAAGAGTATCAACCACAGAAGATTTATCAGGTCGTCCTATGAGACCAATATTTCTAAATGTTTTGGGTGAAATAAGCGTCGGATTCATCAATTTCCTTTTAACAACAATTCAAAATATGCTGCAAAACTCTGCTTTAAAATAACGCAATTTATTTTGCCTTCAAGCACATACAAAGTTGTATTGTAATTTTAAACTACACAATGAATTATACATATTAAACAGCATTGCTTAAACTTTTATTGCAACTATTGCAATACAGCACTTAATTTATAGTTTATAAATATCTTATTGAAATCTCTTCATTTTTAAACCTGACTACAACAAACTTAAACATCAAAGCTGAGAAAAAATATATAAAAAAACAATCCTAAATCAGCACATACAATCATCGTACATAAAAAATTGAGATCACGTATTTGGCTTTATTTAACTTAAAAATTTTGAAAATTCATATAAATACACAATATTCAAATCATCAATTTAAATTTACTTTTAATCTTATAAAATTGATTTATTTCACTCATTTATTTTTTTTCGTCTACTTTGACCGATAAATTGCTTAATTTCACAGTTTAATTATTGCAAATTCCTCAAAAGCTTCGCATGATTAGCCAAATTTCTCAGGTTTTTTGCATATTTTTATGAAGTCAGAACGTGGACTAGGCTTAATCGCACTGATTTTCTGTGTGCTCATTATTGCTGCTTTTTTAGCTTTTAGTATTTACTTGGTTCGATTAGACACCATTATTCGAGATAAGTTTGAAGGTAACCGTTGGGATATTCCAGCTAAGGTTTTTGCACGTCCTTTAGAATTATATGCAAATGCACCTGTTGCAGCCAGTGATTTTGAACAAGAACTAAAATTATTAGGCTATAGTAAAAAAGATAGTTATGCAAAATCAGGAAGTTATGTTGTACAAAATAATCAATATTATGTACATACACGTGGTTTTGACTTCGGTGATAGTGTTGATCCTGAACAAGTTTTACAAGTTTCATTTACAGATAATATCGTTGCCGATATTAAAGCGACTAAACCATCAAGCACAGGGATTGCACGTTTAGAACCTATGTTGATTGGCGGAATTTTCCCTCAGCATAATGAAGATCGTGTACTGATTAAGCTAGATAAAGTCCCTAAAACCTTAATTGAAGCCTTAGTTGCAACTGAAGATCGTAACTTTTATCATCATCATGGGATTTCATTCCGTGGCACAGCACGTGCAGTTGTCAGTAATGTCACTGGTGGTAAACGTCAAGGTGGTTCTACCCTCACTCAACAGCTCATTAAGAACTTTTATCTTTCACCTGAAAAAACGCTTAAACGTAAAGTCAATGAAGCTTTCATGTCACTACTTTTAGAATTACATTATGATAAAGATGAAATTTTAGAAGCTTATTTAAACGAAGTAAATTTAGGGCAAAATGGTAACTATTCAATCAATGGTTATGGTCTAGCATCTCAGTTTTATTTTGGCTTGCCATTACGTGAGCTTAATATTGCTCAACAAGCATATTTAGTCGGTTTAGTACAAGGACCAACGCTATATAACCCTTGGAAAAATCCTGAAGGTGCTAAAAAACGTCGTGATATTGTTTTAAATAATATGCTCGTGATGGGCTATTTAACACAAGAAGAATATGAACGTGAAACAGCTCGCCCATTAAATGTCGTTAAAAAACCAACCACAGGTCCAGCAAAGTTCCCTGATTTTCTAGATATTGTACGTCGACAATTGAAAAAGGAATATCAAGAATCCGATTTAACCAATCAAGGCTTACGTATTTTCACAACACTTGATCCGATCTCACAAACCAAAGTACAAAATAGTTTCCGTGAAACAGTTGGACGCTTAGCACGAGCAAATCCATCTCGTTTAAAAGATTTACAGGGGGCTGTCTTAGTCACACAACCTGAAAATGGCGAATTAATTGCAGCAGTGGGTTCAACACAAGACTTTACTGGCTTTAACCGTACTATTGATGCAAAACGTCAGGTGGGTTCATTACTCAAACCGATTATTTATTTAAGTGCATTGGAATCTGGACGTTATACTTGGGCAAGCCAAATTGAAGACAGCCCGATTAGCATTCCAATTGAAGGTAATAAATCATGGACGCCTAAAAACTATAGTGGTGGTGGTCATGGTTATGTGCCTATGGTACAAGCGTTAGCAAATTCTTATAATTTATCTGCGGTTCGTTTGGGGCAAGAGTTTGGTTTATCTACTTTTAAAAACCAACTGAGCAAATTTGGCGTTGAATCTCCGATCCCTAATTATCCTTCTATTTTCTTAGGTGCTGTTGATATGTCACCGATGGAAGTGATGAGTATCTATGGTAACTTTGCAACAGGTGGCTTCAAATATCCTGTCAAAGCCATTCGTACAGTAGTCGATGCAAATGGTCGTGTCTTAGAACGTTTTAGTTTAAATGTACAGCCAACCATCGACCCATCCGCTGCTTATATTTTAAATTATGGCTTACAACAAGTCATGGCTTCAGGTACAGGAAAATCTGCTTATGCAAGTCTTTCTCCTGAACTAAAACTTGCAGGAAAATCAGGCACAACCAATGACACACGTGACTCATGGTTTGCAGGTTATTCAGGCAACCATCTTGCTGTCGTTTGGTTAGGTTTGGACGATAACAAAATCACAGGCTTAACAGGCTCATCAGGTGCGCTACCTGTTTGGACGAGTGTCATGAAACAATTACGCCAAAAACCTGTCAATTTACGTCAAACTGACAATGTACAATGGCAGTGGATTGATGGTGAACGAGGTTTATTATCTGCTCAAGGTTGTGACAATAGCTTATACATTCCGCTGTTACGTAATTCTGTGCCACGCCAAGCAACTGCTTGTGGGATGCCACATTATGAAGTTGAACCAACTTATATTCCTGACACACAAAGCAACTCATCAAATGACAACAACAGCGATAATATGGAAAATTATATTCGTGAAAGTGAAAATAGCATGGAACAAGATTTGAACAATCAAGGACGTGTTATTTCGAGTGGTAGTTATCAAAATTAAGAGTACTTTTTTATGCAAATAAAATTTCTAGGTATTTTAACACTTTTTTTGGGGCTAGCTGCTTGCCAATCTACCCCAATACAGTCAGGTTCAGGCAAAAAGCCTGAGCCACCAGTAACACAAAAACC
Source organism: Acinetobacter sp. R933-2 (assembly GCF_030325485.1). Lineage (NCBI taxonomy): Bacteria > Pseudomonadati > Pseudomonadota > Gammaproteobacteria > Moraxellales > Moraxellaceae > Acinetobacter > Acinetobacter sp. R933-2. The sequence continues at coordinate 35,612 of NZ_JACAIJ010000008.1, read as the reverse complement.
GCATGTCGAAACACCTGATGGTGTAAAAATTATTCCTTATGAACGCCCTGAAATCAAACGTGAACCGATGCAAGTCATTGTACCTGAGCAAAAAGCCAACGTACAAAAATTTGATGATGGACGTAACATTCCTGCATTTAACCAACTCATACAAAAAACCCAAACCGCATTTCGACAAACAAAATGGGATGAGGCTGAAAAGTATGCCTTACAAGCGCAACGCTTAGCACCACAATCGGCGGAAACTTATTTATGGTTAGCAATGATTGCAAATCATAAAAAGCAAGCACGTAATGCTGACGCTTTAGCACGTCGTGGGCTAAGTTTTGCACAAAGCAATGCCATGCGAAAACAGTTGTGGAATACCATTTTACAAGCCGCACAACAACAAAGAGACAGCAAAACCATTGCTGAAGCTCAAGCACAACTCAAAGGGCTTTAATACGCCCTTTGCATCTATCACACCATCCTAAAATGCACGTATACCAGCAACACCATAAGCATGATGCTGCTGTGCAAATGTCAGATCATTGGGTTTAAGCCCACCTAAAGCAAATACAGGAATTGTAGAGTGTGCTGCCCAATCAGAAAACTGTGCCCAACCGAGTGTTGCTGTGTCAGGATGACTTTCTGTTGCTAAAACAGGACTCAGAAAAACTGCCTCGCAACCAACCTGCTGCGCTTGTTGTAAAGTAGCCAAATCATGACAGGCTGCAAGACAACGCACGCCATGAGGTAATTTTTGAGTGTTTAACTGCATCACCTGATATTGCTTGAAATGTAATGTGAATATTTGTTTTTTAATTTCACTCGGAAGCCCTTCCCAAATCTCAATATTAATTATTAAATTTGCCAACTGTGCAGGAGTTAACTGTGTTAATTGCTGTAATTGACTCGTTTGTAATTCATCAATACGCCAATACAGTAAAGTTTCTGGTGCAATGTGCTGTATTTCATTCAAATTTTCACTAATCTTAATATAAGGCGACCAATACAAACGCTCAATAATCGCTTGGTTTGCTTTAGGAAAATTTAAATTTCTTAATTGATCTCGACGATACCATGCCCAAGGTTGCTGTATATCTTGCAACTGAGCTGTAGTCACACTTGCATAAAACAGGTGTAAATTCACCACAATATCATCATATTCATGCTGAATAATATCAAAGCTATGCCATTGCTCTAAGTCAACTCCAACCTCTTCAAACACTTCTCTACGACATGCCTGTTCTGCTGTTTCACCTTGCTCAACCTTTCCTCCAGGAAATTCATACTTATTTCCTTGATGCTGCTTTGCAGTACGCCACCCGACTAAAACCTTAGCTTGATGAAACAATAGTGCAATCGCGACATTTACAACTGGTTTAGACATATTTATCCCGTCACATGTTTTACGAAATGTAAGTAAATTGATTTTTTTTGAAAATGATAAAAATTATCGTTGACAGCCTTATTCGATAATGATTATCATTTAAAACACTAAATGACGCCCCACACGGAGTAATAACAATGAACGCACCTTTTAGCTTATTCACACGCAACGAATCAACTCATGCTTTACCAATGCTGCACTCAAACAACCTATTTGCATTAGGACGTGAAATTCGCATTATGCATGCAGGTGAAGAATATCGCCTACGCTTAACACGTAATAATCGTCTTATTTTAACTAAATAATCAAAAAAAATAATGAATTAAAACAAGAATTGTGGGAGCAAGCAGTATGAATCAGCGCATACTGCTTTTTTAACTCAAAGAATAATGACAATCCTCTAAATCTCTTAAAGGAATATTAAGTTTAAAAACACCCATAAAACGTAACATATACTGAAACTGACCGCTTCTTAAACCATAAGCAATATGCAAGCCTTGTTTAATCTCATACATAAAATCTGGAAATGCATGAGCAGCCACATAAACACCATGTTCAATATTTAAGACAGCACTGATCTTTTCTATTTTCATAAAACAAACCGCAGGGGTCGAATGTTCTGAAAATGTTGAATGAAATGAAATATAAGGTAATTTAAACTCAATAACTCGCTCTAGCTCATCATGATAAATAGATAAAATAATCACATGATCAATCACACGACATGACAATAATTCACTTTCTGCACTCGTCGCTAATATTTCCTCTAAAGTCATCTCTTTCTTACTCACTTCATAAAAATCAGTTGGACTTTTAAACCGCCTAATTTTGAAATAGACAAGATGATTTGCCCTTGATGTAATGCCATAATTTTCTTACAAATAGATAAACCTAAACCAGAGCCTTGTGTTTTATTCCCTAAAATACGATAAAAGCGCTCACCTAAACGCTCAACCAAATCTTGTGTCAATCCACTGCCCTGATTTTCAATTCGCCATTCCACATTATTTTGATTTTCTTGCATCTCCAACTCAATTGTCCCGCCAAAAGGTGTGTAACGAATGGCATTATCAAGAAGATTTCTAAAACAAATAAAAAAGAGTTCTTCATTTACATTCAACTCAATATCATGATATTGCACGTGAAGTTGCACATTTTTCTGCTGCAAACTTTCAGTGAATGATGCAATAACAGTATCAACAATCGTTCTTACATTTACCTTTTTACTTGGTAATTGAGTCGCTTGTGTTGGATCAAGCCGTGCCAATAATAATAAGTTTTCTAAAACTTGTGTCCCTCGATAAACATCTTGCTGAATACTTGCCAAATCAAGCTGTAGCTCAGCAAGATCATGATACTTTCGTTTAAGCACCTGTAAACGCATTTGAATTGCTGACAAGGGCGACCTCAATTCATGTGATGCATCTGCGGTAAAACGCTGTTCTGCAAGTAATGAATGATCCAAACGTGCCAATAAAAAATTGAGTTGTTCAAGCAAAGGCTGTAATTCTTTAAATTGTTGAATTTCTGCATGCACAGGTGTTAAGTCATTGATATTTTTTACTGAAATTTCTTGTGATAAAGACTTAAATAATCGAAACTGTTTTTGAAGAAGAATATATAAAATTAAGCCTTGTATTAACCATAAAACCAGTAAAATTCCACCATAGAGCAATAAACTATTTCCAGTATCTTTAAAACGAGCTTGCAAAGGTTGCATCACTAAAACATGCAGATGGTCTTCCATTTTTTCAGCTTGATAAATACGCCAAATTTCACCATTGAGCCAAGCAAAACCATAACTTGAATGGCTTAACCAAAAAGGTTTTATGGTTGCATATTCCGTTTTAAATGTTGCGGACTGAGTTAAAGTTTGCTGTTGCAATGCCAAGCGATATTCAATATCAAATTCATCACTTAGCCCATCAAGTTGTTGCCCTGCCTGATGACGAATATCCGAAATCAATAACATGTCTGAGATTTCATCCATAATTTCGTCTTGTACAGACATTGCCTGATAAATGGAAAAACCTAACAAAGCGATCAGTGCAATTAGACCAGCCAAAATCGAACTCATCATTGCAGTTTTGATCAGTTTATTTTGTAATGACACCACTTTTTTTGAGGATTTTTTCATTTAATTCAAGCCATTATTCATCATTCATTCGATATCCCAAACCTCGTATGGTTTTAATACGTGAACTTCCTATTTTTTTTCTTAGTTGGTAAATATAGACTTCTATTGCATTACTCTCAATTTCATCACCCCATGCATATAGGGACTCTTCTAACTGCTCACGTGTCACAATATGTTCAGGTTTTTGCATCAATTTATATAAAATTTGAAACTCTTTTGCTGTCAAATTCACATTTTCGCCATGCTGTAACACCCTTTTTCCTTGTAAATCTAAAACTAAATCAGCATATTTTAACTGATCTTGTCCTGTGCTATGTTTTTGTCTTAATTGAGTTCTTACACGTGCAGATAACTCTTCTAAACTAAAGGGTTTAACCAGATAATCATTTGCACCCAAATCTAGCCCTTCGACACGATCTTGTATAGTATCTCTTGCTGTAATAAAAATAACGGGAGGAGATTGTTTTAGTTGTTGAATAACATGAATAATTTGATCACCACTTGCTTGAGGTAACCCTCGATCCAGTAAAACACAATCATATTGATGTTGTTTTACTGCCAAAATGGCATGATCACCACGCTCTACCCAATCAACGGTATAACCATCCATTTCTAACCATGTTTGAATACTTTCAGCCTGTGATGCATCATCTTCAGCCAATAAAATTCGCATGAATCTTTACCTAGTTTTATTTTCAACTCAATTAATTTAACACGAATTTTCACATCACATTTTCATAAAAAACCACATCCTTATTGATGTGGTTTTATCATGATGTCTAATCAGACATGAAAATCATGTGTCATCATCTCACTGATCTGATTTAGAATTTAACAGCATCAACCTCAATTTCCACACGTTTTGTAGGTTTATAATCCACATCAACCTCACCACTCAAAGTCACCAAAGTACTTGCAGAAACAGCTTTACCTTTCCAAAGATCATCATCAATATCAACGGTAATTGTTCCCGTTTTATCTCGGAACTGATATTTTTCATCACCAATCGCTTTTACAACATATCCTTGAAGTTGAACCTTAGCATCATGTTTTAATGTCAATGCTTGCTTGACTGTCGTCGCTGTATATAAAGCTGTTTGATTAACCACTTGCGTTTGAGTCGCTGCTTGATTGACGATGGTATTATTTGCAACAGTAATAGAAGTCACAGCAACTAAAGTAGAAAATAATACTGCTTTTGTCATAAGTTTCATGTTAAATATCTCACTCTATTCATTTTCGATAAAGTCATTAAAACAAAGTAAGATGAGGTGAATCTTAGGAATTCCTGATTTTTGATGATTATTTCATGGTTTTTACAAAATCAACTTGGTGAATTTTAAAATAAGTTTTAAGGTAAATTTTGTGCTAATTTTTCTTGCACATTTTTACAGTTTACGACTGTATTTGAGCTGATATATTGCTTACCTAACCATACTAAATGTGGATCACGCGCATACGGATTTACATATTTATATTCAACTAAAACGGAATTAAGCACATTCCACATTTTTTGGTGTTGATCATATTCGCTTGATGACATATTAATCGGCTTTGCTCTATTTACATACTCTGTATATTTATTGGTTAACATACAATTATTGAGTTTTTGACTCACATCTTGCACAAGCAATGAGGTCATAATATGATCAGAATGGTCTTTCTGGTTAATATAAAGATTATCTTCAGCAATATTAAAACTAATCTCCTTTTCACCTGCTTCATATTTAATAATTTGCGCTAAAGTTTCTATAAAATCTTGTTTGGTATATTTGTTTTTCTGATCAATACTAGAAATCATCTTAATATTGCCATGATACAATTTTTCTAAACTTTGAAAATTTGTAGTAGGAAAACCATTTCCTTGCATATTGCCATCAGGCAATAAAAAATTATACATCACAATATTTTCACCAAACTGTCGACGTGGTAAAAGATGTTGATTAACTTCTAAAGTTTTTTCTTGAATATTATTTTGATTATTATTCCAATAATGAATAGATTTTTCATAGGCAAGAAGTCTTGTTGCCCAAAATGATTTACTAAAAGGTGAATAGCGAGAAAGATTGATTTCATGCCCACCATCCCCCGCCGTAGTCAAAATAAATACATTTTTATTTTTATGCTGAATATAAAATTGAGCATTTTTTGCCATAAACAATTGAATATCATCAGGATGGGCTGCAATAAAAAATTGTACACTCTGATTTTTTTGTGGAGACACTTGAGGTTTGATCTGAGGTGCAGGGTTATCTGAAGAACCGCCACCACATGCAGATAAAGCAATAAAACTACTAACAACAATTAATTTAAAAATTCTTTTCATCATCTGCAAATAAAAGTTTATTTTATAAACACAATTATACTAAAAATGTGTCGTAGTTCTAGCTATTTCCCATAAAAAGGATTGAACAAAAGCTTAGAAATGATTTTTTTGATAAAATAAGTTTTTGTTATTGAAGCAAAAATTTATCACTAAACCTCTGCTTCTTCTCAAATGACGATTTAATTTTCAATAAATTTAAAAAATGGTCAATTATTTTTAAACAGATTTAATTTAACGGTACGACTCTTAATACTTCTTCCAAAGTGGTCACGCCCTCTATGACTTTATGCGCACCAGCAATACGAAGTGGGTCTATGCCCTCTTGTTTTGCTTGAGCACGTAATTCATCCAAAGTTGCATGCGCCGAAATTTTCTGCTTTGAGCTTAGGCTAATTGGCATAAACTCATAAATTCCAACTCGACCTTGATAGCCTGTTTGACGACATTCTTCACAGCCAACAGCTTTAAATACAAAATCAGGCATTTGTATTTGATAACCAAAAGTTAAATGTTTCCATTCTTGATCATTAATAAACGTTTCTTGTTTACAGTGTGGGCAAAGCTGACGAACCAAACGCTGTGCCAATACACCTAAAATTGTTGCTGCTGTCAAAAATGGTTGTACGCCTAAATCATGTAAACGCGTTAAACTTGAAGGCGCATCATTTGTATGTAAAGTTGAAAGCACCAAATGCCCTGTCAATGCAGCTTGAATTGCCATATTGGCTGTATCTGAGTCTCGAATTTCCCCAACCATAATAATATCAGGGTCTTGACGCATTAAAGCTCGAATCCCGTCGGCAAAACCTAACTCAATGCCATGATTAACTTGCATCTGATTGAAACTTGGCTCTAACATTTCAATTGGATCTTCAATGGTACAGACATTGACTTGTTCTGTTGCTAATTGCTTAAGTGATGAATATAAAGTCGTTGTTTTTCCTGAACCTGTAGGTCCTGTTACCAAAATAATGCCATGACTATGTTGGGTAATGGCTTGCCAATCTTGTAATAATTTTCCATCAAATCCCAATTGTTTAAAGCTACGCACCAAAACTTCAGGGTCAAAAATACGCATTACCAACTTTTCACCAAAGGCTGTTGGCAACGTTGCTAAACGGAGTTCTGTTTCTTGTCCTTTTGGTGTTCGTGTTTTTAAACGCCCATCTTGGGGTTTACGTTTTTCTGCAACATTCATACGCCCTAAAATTTTGATACGAGAAATGACAGCGGTTAAAGTGTTTGCTGGCATGTTGTAAATGGTATGTAAAACCCCATCAATACGAAAGCGAATTTTCCCATTGTCCTTACGTGGTTCTAAATGAATATCGCTTGCGCGTTGCTCAAAAGCAAATTGTAGAACCCAATCAACAAGTTTCACAATATGCTGATCATTTGCATCAGGGTTTTGGGTATCACCTAATTGCAATAAGGCTTCAACACCTTTATTTTCCTTATGATGTGCACCTGCTTTTTGCGAGGAAATAACAGCACGACTGACTTGGTAATATTCCACCAAATAACGTTGTAGTTGTTCAGGATTTAAAAGTACACGCTGAATTTTTTTAGGCTTTAAACTACTTTCTAAATTTTGTATCCAATCTTGGATAAATGGCTGATCAACACCAATCAAAACCTGATCATCCTGTATCTCAACAGCCAATATTCGATTACGTAAAGCAAATTCTTGTGACATCACATTGGTTAAACTTGCCACATCTGCTTTTAAAGGATCAATCACATATAAAGGTAGTTGTGTTTTTTCAGACAACCACTGACATAAAACGCTTAATGTCAGTCTTTTTTGTGGTGCAGTTTGGTCAGATAGATTAAAACTCGCAATCCATTGTAATGGATGCCATTTTAGTTGATCTCGTTGCCGATGCGTGGTTTGTACTAAAACTTTGTCGCGTTCGGTAATTCGTTGATCTTTTAATAATTGTTCTAAACACCATGTCGTGTCAATTTCAAAATTAAATTGCATTATTGTTTCCCCAATCGTATAGCCACTATAACAAATTATGTTTTATTATGAAGATCATTCAGTTTTATTTTATTTTAAATGCCTAAATTTTAAGAATTATTTAGCATAAATCTTTGCTTTTAAAATACTTTTAAATCGTCAAATTTAACCATTTAAAAGTACTTAAATACATAACTTTAACTTACTATTGGCTTGTCGTAGACCATAACATCGCGATTTTTTTCATGAGCGCAGCACGATAAGGTGCAGTAGGGTTACAAGAATTTCGCTGTACTTCATTTTCATAAAAGGCTTGCCACTCTTTTACCATGTCGAGTGTCACACCTTGAGCTTGAATTTTTTGCACATCTTGCTGTTGAATTGTATTTAAACGCTGCTTAGCCCCTTCCTCACCCGTTTCCCAGCCAATGATTCCTTGCCCAAATGCAGGTAAACTGATGTTATTAGGCGTCTGAGGAATAGCATTACGCTGAATATCGGGATTTACTCGACATTCTGCATTGAGCATTTTTTGAGTTTGATTGTGTTGCTTGAGTTCTGTAGACGTACATGCTGTTAATACACATATTGTCATCATAGATACGATAAATACTTTCATTTTTGATTCAACTTACCTAACTTAGTTAAAATTTAAACTGCACATCTGCCACAAATTGACGACCTGTTTCTGACAAAATGCGACTTGCTGATTGTTCATAGTATTTATTATGACGGTTGAAGACGTTGTTCACAGTCAAACCTAAATTAAGTGTATAATCTCGACCAATCTTCATTGCATAAGTTGCGCGAGTGTCCCATGTAAACGCAGCAGATAAGCGTTCAGGGTTATATCGACTTTGTATAATTTCTCCGTTGTATTCATAGCGATCATTTTTAGCTATGGTACTTTTTTCCATCACATCATAAGCAGATCGATAACGTAAAAAATGAGTGAGTGCTAAAGGCGTATGATCAAACTTCATATTCCACACCGCACGAACGGTTAAAGGTCGGGCAAAATTATCAGCAGGCATATCCAGTTGTGAAATTATTTTTCCATCATATTCAACATAGTGCTGTTCATTGTACATAGAATCATCATAGTCATTAAAATTACGCTTAACTTGACTATAATCTACGGCTAAACTAAAGCTGTTTTTAGCCTGCAAGGCATTGATTGGTATAATGTTATCAACCTGCAATGTATAGGTTTTCGCTGAGCTTTGTCCATTATTGGTGTATTGATAATCACTGGCTGTATCAGCAATTTTATCTTTTCGTATTTGGTCTTTATAATCACGATTTACAAATTTCAATTGTGAACGCCAATTTCCAAGTACCGAGCTGATCGCAAAAAGAGATTCATCACTATAAGCGACATCTAATTGTGTACGTTGAATATTGCTACTGACTGCATTTGCATTGCTGACTTTCCAAGCATCCTCTAAACTATTGCGACGTTCTTCACTCGTTAAGGCATTTTTTCCATCTTGTAATGCATAGCTAAAAGCATTATTAGAATAATAACGATTCCAGCCCACACTCAAATTCAAACGCTCATTCGAAAATGGTAAAACTTGTAGCAAACTTCGTGGCGCGACATTATTTTTCTTAGATAAACTATCATAATCTTGTCTTAGCCCAAGTCGTAACTTCAACCATTGATCTAACTGCATTTCATCTTCAAGATAACTAAACCAACGATCTTGCTGTACCTCTATTTCCCCTTCAGCATAATGACGACGACGTGCCAGATATTGCCCCGACACCGTACCATTGCTATAACTTAAATCACAATAAGGATCGACACTTCCATCTGCTAAAGTACATGTATTTGTACCTAAACCACCATTTGACTTTGAAGGTAAATAATACATATAGGCATCCTCTAAACGCTTCCAATCTGCCTGATAATGCCCATAACCTACACCTGCTTTAAAATGGTGTATGAATCCACCAAGTTCAAAATCCTTAAAATTTGATTTTAAATTATATTCCCAGTTGTCTTGACTCATTTCCAAATCACCATACCCCCCTTCAGTGCTTGAAAGTTGAGTCGACCAGTTTTTATCGGGTGATGTATTCCATGCCAGCATGGATGTACTTGCCGAGTCACGTGCGCGGTTTTGGCTTTGTAAAACAAGATTTTGTGTTAATACGGCATACTCTAAGTCATGCTTTAATTCAAAATCTAATGCCAGATTTTCACTTTGCGACTGAAATGAGCTATTGGCTAAACTTGGATTATGCTTATTATTACTTTCTTCTTGATAATACAAACCAAGCTTTAATTGATTTTTATCATCAAAATCATAAGATAAATTTCCTGAAAAATTATCAATTTGACGTGTTTGATTAGCAGGCTCTTGAGCAGCATAACTAGAAACCAAGCCAATTTCCGACCAACGTCGTGATGCAGACAAACTCAAACCTAAGCGTTCTGTTGGCTTACCATAGACCGTACTACTTAAACCTTGTTTAACAAAGTTTTTTTGATATTTTGCATTATCATTATCGGCAAAAGCATCAAATTCTTCAGCATCAACAAAATGGTACTTTGTCCAATCACTACTGCTATAATCATAAGCAAGCGAGCCATGCATTTTACCCACTGCTGTATTGGGTATACAGGTTTTCGCCTGAATAACGCCACCTGTAAACTCGCCATATTCAGCACTTACACTACTATCTAATACCTCAATACCACATAACAAATCTGTATTAACAGTTGCTGTTAATGAACCACCATCAATAGATTCTATCCCTGTTCCATCTTTATCATCTGCTGGATTCAAAGCATTACCGATATTCACATTATTGAGTAAAAATTTATTGTCATAAAATAATGCACCATGAATACTGACATCCGATGCTGCCAAATCGCCGAGTTTGCCTGCAGCAAGCGCATTATTGTTAAACTGCACATTCGGATTTACTTTTAAAAAGTCAGTGATATTTTTTTGCGTATTTGGAATATTTTCTAAATCTTCTTTCGTATACTTACTTTGTCCAACTTGTATATTGGACTTCGCTTGTAAAATAACAGGGTTTAATGTCCTAATTTCTAAGTTTTCATGAAATTGTATTTTTTCATTAGACAGCATTTCTGCCTGTATACCTGAAGCACATAGCGCCATAGCAACAGCACAATAAATACGTGAATAAGAAAATAACATAGCAATAATTTACAAACATAAATAAGAATCAGTATTATTTACATTTACAATATTATTACAACAAAATTTACCTTTATTCGTTCAAAAAACTAACACTTAAAACAATTTAAAAATTCTTTAACTTAAATTAATGCTTTTTATCATCTTGCATAGAGTAACTATCATTCACACTGTATTTTCTCTACAATAAAATGTGATGAATACAGCAAGGAAGTGAAAAATGTCTTTCAAAATTCATGTGATAGATGTAAAAAATCAATTACAAAATTACATTTGGCTCATTGAACATACCTCAAGTAAAAATGTGGTTGTTATTGACCCTACAGAAGCACATTTAGTTGAAGAATACTGTCAGACACATCAACTCACTTTAAGTCAAATTTGGCTGACACATTGGCATAAAGACCATGTGGGTGGTGTCCCCGCTCTAATAACTGAAAAAAATATTCCTGTCTATGGACCTCGCGAAGAACTAAGTCATCTTCCTTTTGTCACTCATCCTTTACAACATGATGATCAAATTACTTTTCATGATTTAAAAGTCGAGATCATTGCTGTTCCTGGTCATACACTTGGGCATATTGTTTATTTTATTGATGAAATTGATAGCGTTTTTTGTGGTGATACACTATTTGCTATGGGATGTGGACGCATGTTTGAAGGAACTGCTGAACAATTTTACCACTCACTTAATCGACTCGCAGCTTTACCACCACGTACACACGTATACTGCACACATGAATATACGTTATCTAATGCAAAATTTGCCTTACATGTAGAACCCGACAATATTGCTTTGCAACAACGCGCTGAACACGTTCAGCAACTACGTGCTGAAGGAAAAATTACTTTACCTAGTACTATTGAACTCGAACTTGAGACTAATCCATTTTTAAGAGTGGAAAGTGTAGAAGAATTTGCTCGTATTCGTGCGATGAAAGACAACTTTTAAAATGATTTACCATGCATGATTTAAACAAATGCATGGTATTTTTAGAAAATAATTGATAAAACCTATTTATGTCATATTTTCTTACAGATTGAGAAAATTCAGATTTATATTAGAGTTTTTCAAATTATTTCAATATAGCTCAACTAAACTGTAATAACTTACAGTTAAATCAATTATTATCAAACACATAGATAAAAATCAACTATGTATTTGATAATGAAATTTGTACTTTAAACAAAAAACTCGCTTTTAAACTTGATCAAAAATTGTTATAAAAAAATTATTTTATTATTTTGCCCTTTAAAAATTTATCGACCATCCCTATTAATTTTTATAGACAGGAATTCAGGAGCATCTTCATGAAAAAGGTTGTTAAAGCAAAAAATCTTATCGCATTTCGTATTTGGTTAGAAAAGTTAGGTTACTCTGTTAAAAATTTAGCTGATGGTAAAGGTTTCACATTTAGTTTTAAAAAAGAATACGGTTTAGTGACATGTGACCTTGCAGGAAACAATCTTGCATTTCAATTAGGTGAAGAATTCGAAGATCATTTAAAAGCATAAATTTCTTTTTTATTATAAAAGAGAAATCAGGCATCCTTATGGGTGCCTAAAATTTTTATTCCTAAATTCCAGACATAAAAAAAGCAAGATTTAAAATCTTGCTCCTTTTGAATATGGTGGGGACGGAGAGACTCGAACTCTCACACCTTGCGGCGCTGGAACCTAAATCCAGTGCGTCTACCAATTTCGCCACGTCCCCGAATAAACACCAATTTAATGGCTAATAAGTTGGCAGAGGATCAAGGACTCGAACCTTGACGAACGGTTTTGGAGACCGTCATGCTACCATTACACCAATCCTCTATCACAAATTATTAAGTTTTCGGACAACTTAATAATTGTTGGTGGGGACGGAGAGACTCGAACTCTCACACCTTGCGGCGCTGGAACCTAAATCCAGTGCGTCTACCAATTTCGCCACGTCCCCAATGGCTGTGTATATTATAGAGATCATTATGATCTGACAAGTCCTTTTTTTGAAAAAAACACTCGTTTGCTTAAATATAAAACAAAAATACACTTCCCTGCTTTTTCTTTAGCCAATTTTGCTTAATAGTTGTTTTATTTGATAAATATTTGTACAACGCGCCTGCTTTTTTTTCATGAGCAATAAATTTAATATCTCATTTAAAGCATAAAATTTAGGCACTAATTCTATTTTTAAGTCCTGACAATGCAAAAAAGCCCAATCTTGATAACTTTTTGCTTGCAACTTTTCTTGGGTTAACCATTCCAACCAAATAATTCCTAAAGCATAAAGATCAGTTTGCACTGATTTAGGTTGTGCATGAAATAATTCTGGCGCCATATAACGTGGTGTCGCTGTATTTGGCATATGCTTTACATCATCAAGATGACATGTCTGCTCAAAATCAATTAAACACAAGCGTTCTGATTGTTGTCGAAAATGTTCAACCTTTAAATCACCATGAATAAAACCTAATTCATGTAAATTTTCCAAGACATCTAAACTCTGCTTTAAAATACAGATCACTTGAGAAAATTGTAGCTCTAATGAATTTTCTGCAAAAAGTGCTGCTGCATCTTGTAAGTTTAAAGAATCACTCAATAAAAGTACCGAAGATGTATTAGAACTCATCGCCTGCGTAATTGAAAAGTTGCTTAAAAATGAATGATCAGGAGATTCTAAAGTATTCAAACGGCGATATATCTCTAGTTCATTTAAAAAACCACGTTCATATTCCGCATTCACATGAGCAAGTTGTTGCTTAACCCAATATTTACCTGTTGTACTTTCTATACAATAAACTCTCCGCCCGAAACTTTGGCTGCGAGCGGAATTTATCGCTGTACCCAATGATTTAATGTTCATGCTTCTACTTTCTGCGTAGTATTCACTTTATTTTTCAAATTAAAATTTAACAGCTCTAAGCAGTGTTGAATGGTTTTACCAATACGTGCATGTGTTTCTATACTTGAAATTTTAGGCCAAGTTGCGCGCTCACCTTCACGTTGCAATAATTGAAAAAGTTCTGGTCGAGGGTTCTGCAACATATATTGATAATGTTTGAAACTATAATTTCCAATAATATTAACATCACCATAATAACGCTGATCTATGATGCCATAACCATGTTCTAGCAATCTGCGTACAGTGGGAATACGTCCCATTCGGTCTCGAGTAAAGTCCATCACATCCATCGCGATCGTTTTGCCATGTTTACGGACGATTCGCTCAGGCCAACTTAATAAATCCGTTCTAAAACGTTCAACATCTGTTTGCATAAATGGCACGATATGCGGATTGACCTGACTGGCAATCGTGTAGTTGATATTATACAAACGAGACATTTTCTCTTGAGGGAAATCACTGCGTACACTACCATCAACCCAACGTGTACTCGCTAAATAAGGCGTGTGTACTGAATCATAACGCTTCCCTGTCAAACGTACAGGTGGAAATAAAATAGGAACAGCACAAGACGCTAAAACTGCACTCCACACCAATAAATCAGGTGCTGTATATTTATTCATAATACGTGCATCTTCATGTGAAGCATTATAGGGTGCAACACTAATATTAATATCTAAACCTGATTTTTTATAAGCATCCTCAAAAGTAAAATCACCCAAATTTTCAATCAAAAACTTCTTTAAATATTTAACATCAGCAAAACCGCCATTACCTCTGACTAATTCTCGTAGACTTCGAAAATGAAAAGCCTCACTATAAAAATGTTCACCAGACAAAATATTAGGGACTTCACTTTGCTCTGAAACACCAAGCATTGCTGTCATAATTGCACCTGCACTCGAACCTGACAGTACTTTTGGCAGTAAATCTTGCTCCATCAGTGCCTTACAAACACCTGTATGAAATAAACCTAATGTTGCACCACCAGAAAACATCATCGCAGGTTGACCATATACTTTTTCACAGTTGGTAAAAAATTCAATTTTCTCAACGAGGCTCAGATCCTCACATGCCACGGATGCAATAAAAGCGAGACTTTGACTTACTTCTTCAACATAATCTTCAATAATTTTTTTAGTGCCAACATACGTTTCTGTGAACAACAAAGGATGGGCGATATTTGCAATATCATGACTTAAACCTTCACTTAAAATATAAATAAGATCAGCGGTACGCTTCTGATGACGGTAGCGACGTAAAATATTTAAACGATGGGAAATAATCTGAGCATCAAAATAAGGGGAACTATTGTCATATTTCCACTCTTGCGTTCCACTTTCTTCATCTAACTTTAAAGCTGTGGATTTCCATTCCTCATAATTTTCAGCTTGTGCCAGTTGTCTTTTTAACTTTTTAATTCGATATGCTTGATGCGGATTAAAGTCATGTTTAAATTCTATTTTCATCTGTCGCATTATCCTTTAATACCACTCTAAATAGAGTATCTAATCAGGTTACTATGCTGAATAATCAACATATAAGCAATTACTCAAAACAACTATTTTTTGGCTCAGATGATCATTTTCATTGCATAAAATAAACACTGAGATGATGCACATGTTAACATCAATCCAAACTGTTAATTATTAGCGAACTCTTATGGCAACTCTTGATTTACCTGATCATTTAATCCAATCTTTATCCGTTGTACTTGAACAGTTAAAACAAGTTCTTCCCGAACCTCGACAAGAAACGGATTTTTCTGCACCTGCCTATCGTTGGCAAGATAAACAACTCAAACCAATCTACCAACCTAAAGCGATTTTATTGGAAGATTTAAAAGGTATTGAGCGCCAAACAGCCAAAATCTTACAAAATACAGAACAATTTTTACATGGATTACCTGCCAATGATATTTTACTCACAGGCTCACGTGGCACAGGAAAATCCTCCATTGTGCGGGCTTTATTAACGCAATACCATGAGCAAGGCTTACGTTTAATTGAAATTGAACGTGACGATTTATCTGAATTACCCGAAATCCAAAAAGCGATACAGCATCGTCCTGAAAAATTTATTGTTTATTGTGATGATTTAGCATTTAACGCAGAAGATGAAAATTATCGTAGTTTAAAAAGTGTTTTAGATGGTTCATTACAATCAGGTTCAAGTAATTTCATTATTTATGCAACCAGTAATCGTCGTCATTTACTCCCTGAGTTTATGCATGAAAATACACCTGTGACTAAAGTTGATGTTCCACAATATAAAGAGTTACATCCACAAGAAGCAATCGAAGAGAAAATTTCTCTTTCAGACCGTTTTGGGCTGTGGTTATCCTTCTATCCAATGGATCAAAATTTATATTTAGAAATTGTAGAGCACTATTTGGCGAAAGAAAATATGCCATTTACAGCGGAAACTCGTGCAGAGGCTTTACGTTGGTGTCAAAGCCGTGGGCAGCGTTCTGGACGAGCAGCTTATCAATTTTCTAAACATTGGATTGGATCTGAACGTTTAAAAAATATTTAAGGCGTTTTGTATAAAATCAAATATATTGGCATTGAGTTTCTTCAATGCCAAGACCAAAAACTAAGCTAAAGCTTTGTATAAATTATAAATACTTAATAATGAAATCAAAATTCCCACTACTATCATCAGTGTACGAGCAGGTAATTTTGCACATAATACAGCAGCAATAGGTGCAGCAAATAAACCACCGATGACTAAACCTGCAATGACTGTCCAGTGGGTAAAACCACCAAATAAAGCAAAAGCAGCCCCTCCAGCAATTGCCAAGAAAAATTCTGCGGCATTGACTGAGCCAATGGTTGTCCTAGGGTCTTGTCCACTACCAACTAAAGATGTTGTGACGACTGGTCCCCAACCACCACCACCAATTGCATCCATGAAGCCTCCTGTTACTGCTAAAGGCGCAACATAAGTTGGAGGATCTGTCTTAATGCGTATCGTTTTAAAGGCTTTGATTAAAATATAAACCCCCATTAACAATAAATATCCTGAAATGAAAGGTTTAATGACATTTCCATCAATATTTGTTAATAAATAAGCACCTATCACCGCCCCAATAACACCAGGGATCACCAAGCGCTTAAACAAGGCTTTATTAATATTACCTAGTTTCCAATGTGACAGCCCTGAAAAGCCCGTAGTAAATACTTCAGCAATATGTACAGATGCTGAAGCAGCAGCAGGTGGCACACCTGTAGACAATAAAAAAGTACTGGCGGTTACACCATAAGCCATCCCTAAAGCTCCATCTACAACCTGAGCAAATAAGCCAACGCCTGCCGCAGTCCAAAAGCTTTTGCTAGAAAACCCTTCTTGTAAAGTCTGAGTGATACTTTGTGATTGCACTGGATAAAGATTACTAAATACAGCAATCGCTATAAATATCGTCACGATAACAACAAATATGGAAATGATAATTTTCTTAAATGGTATTTGTCGGTTTTCGCTTTCTGTTGTTGTCAATTCAGTCATTATTTTTCTCTTTTCGTTATTCAACTCAGATATTTTTCACTTTTATTTAGTTTTTATAAATAATTAAAAATAGATAAGTTTAGCTTTTTGAGTAATTTAAGTTTTAAATTTTCGAAAAATGAGAATTTTTAAATTAAGAATTAAATATTTAAACAACTATTTCCACCCAAAAATCACATAATATAATGGCTTAAATAAAAGTAATAAGTGAAAAAAGTAGATAATAAAACCAACCAAACAGGAAATTTCATTTTTAGTAAAAAAATTAAAATAATAACAAAAATAATATCAGCACTTTGAATAATATATTTTTCAGACATTTGATAAATTAAACACAATAACAAACCAACCACTGCTGCATTTATACCTTGCAAAGACTTATAGATTATTTTTTGCTTCATTAGCCATGACCAATATGGCAAAGTACCAAATACCAAAAAAAATGAAGGAACAAATATAATAAAACTTGCAATAATAATATTCAAAGTGACTGAGGGTGTTAAAGGTAATAATGCACCTAAATAACTAGAAAAACTAAATAATGGACCAGGTACGAATTGCACCAAAGCATAACCTAAATCAAATTTATCATTTGAAATTAGCCCTGTACTCACAAATTCTTGATGCAGTAATGGTAAAATAACATGCCCACCGCCAAAAACTAAAGAAGCGGATTGATAAAAACCTTCAATACTTTGTATTAAAACCGAAGGGGAAAAATAATTAAATAGTGGAAAGCAGAAAAAAGGCACAATAAAAATGAATAGCCAAATATAAGCTTTAGAATTTTTTATAACAGTTAATTTAGCTTCAAAATCTTTTAAAAAAATTTCTTTTTGTTGCTGCTCTTTTGCTAAAAACCCACCAACGAGAGCTGCAATAAAAATTACAATGAATTGATTCATCGCCATAGGCACAGTATAAATAAAAACTGTCGAAAAAATCAGCAAAACATATTGCCAGAGCTGATGACATAAAGTGGTTAACATTTGCCAAAATGCCCAAATAACCACTGATAAAACAATGAGCTGAATAACATGAAAAAATATATTATTCAATGTGTTAAAAATATATTGCCCAAATAATGCTGAACTCGCCATCAACAAGGCAGAAGGTAAAGTAAAACCCAACCAAGCACAAAAAGCGCCTAAATAACCATTTTTAAGATAACCAATACTTATTCCAACTTGACTACTGGTTGGTCCTGGTAAAATTTGAGCCAAAGCTAATATTTGATAATATTGTGCTTCATCTAACCAACGCATTTTTTTGATTAAAATATTATGAAATAAAACCAAATGTGCTGCAGGACCACCAAAACCAATACAGCCCAACTTTAAAAAAGTAATAAAAATATAATAGTTTGTTAATTTAGCTGTATTCATATCAGTTTATAATCACAAGTCACTTATTAAAACCAGAGTTTTTAATGAATCAAACTCTGGTTATTTTTATATTTTATGGAATTGGTTTTAAATCTAAATGATCGATAATATATAAAGTATTTGTATCAATAACTTTTTTATCTTGATCTAAATATTTTTGTTCAAGCACACCATTATTTACCCATAATGAAAAATCATCATCATTAATTAAACCTAAACGTTCTTGGTCAATCAGCCATAGCCCTTCCATTTTATCATGTGGAAATTTTACTTGTTTATTCATATCCAGTACTAAAGTTTTATTTGGTGTAATAATATTTAAAGCAGTTAAACCTTGCCAACCTTCAGCTAAAACATATTGTTCTAAAGTTTTTCCATTAATGATTAAACCCAGTTTTTCATCTTGTTTAATCTGGTTATTTTCCTTAACTTCTTCTAAATTCGTTGCTTGGCGTAAATCAATTTTATACACACGTTTAAAAGCATTTTGATTATCTTTATAAAAATCTCCATCACGTTCCAGTACTAAAAATGAAGTATTACTTAACGCAGTAATCGCAGAGTTTGAATATGCTTTAGTACCACCTTCTTGCTTATATAAATACTGTTTTACTTTTTTCGTGACTAAATCAATGCTGACTATACGAGTCAAATCGGACTTATTCACACTATTGTTTGGATTATCCATGGTCGATTGCATAATGCCTACCAACGTTTTCCCGTCAGGTGTAACGGTTAATCCCTCCATACCACGATTTGGGCGACGTTTCGCAAACTCAGCAGGTAAAATATAGCCACCTATACGACGTGTATCATCAGTAAAAGCATTTATTCGATCAAGCTCTTGACCATTTGCATCAAAATGCACAATATGTGGACCATATTCATCTGATACCCAAAAAGTCCCATCTGCAAGTGCCACTAAACCTTCAGGGTCTAAACCATATTCATCCGTTTGTTGTTTTAATAACTTTCCATAAATATCATAAGCTGCTTCTTTAGTTGAACCAAAATTAAGATTTGGCAAACCTGTAATATTTTTACCTGTGCGATCTTTGAGTAAAATTTCTTTTATTTTTTTCACAGTTCCATCTGTTTGCACTTCAAACAAACCTATACGTGGTGTATATGAAGGATCTGGAAACATTTTTCCGTTGTCTTTATTCAAGTTAAAATCTGCATTTGGTCCTCGGTCTGTCAAAGCATAGTATTGATTTTTATGTGTTGGATGAGCAACTAAATCTGAACCAAATCCACCTCGACGAAACTCAATAAAATTACCAGCTTTTGCACCATCGACAATTCCTTTAATATCCATAAGCTCATAATTCAAATGTACACCATGAGCAAATAAATTCTGCGTAATACACTTATTTTCTGTTTTTTGAATTTCATCAGTCTCTAGCTTTTTATTGTTATTTAAATCTAATCCAGAGAATTTTACCATACCACCAAAACGACAATTTTGATCTCCAAACTGAAGGGGTTGTTCTAATGTTAAAACTTGCTTTGAGTTTGTTGGAAGTTCAGTTGTATTATCTTTATCACTTCCACAGCCAACCAGTACACTGGCAGTCATTATAGATAAAGCTAAATATTGATATTTCATTGTTGTTTTTCATATGGCTAAAATGAGCTTTGATGCTAAGCTGCTTCAATGACAAAACCATGAAAAATGTAGATTTAAAATGATAAAAATCAATTCTTTTAAGCCTAAAAATAGCGTCTAAAAGCGCATAAGATGCATAAATTTAAGTCAACCATTTCATCATTAATCCAAGATAATTTTCATGTTTTTTTATTATTTAGAATAAAAAAGAGCTTCAAATGAAGCTCTTTTTACTGCGACTTACAAATTATGCATTTGTTTCAGCAGGAACTTTCGGGTAGCTTACGCCACACATTTGTTCAGCAATACGTAAAACTTGGCAGCTATAACCTACTTCGTTATCGTACCAAACATAAGCAGTTAAACGGTTACCCGAAGTGATTGTTGCTTGCGCATCAAACACACCTGCTGTACGTGAACCAATAAAGTCAGAAGATACAACTTCAGTCGAGTTGGTATAACCAATTTGACCTTGAAGGTTTGAATGGATCGAAATTTGACGAATGTATTCGTTCACTTCTTCACGATCAACTTCTTTCTCAAGTGTTAAGTTAAGAATAGCCAATGAAACGTTTGGTGTAGGAACACGTACTGAGTTACCTGTCAATTTACCTTGTAACTGTGGTAATGCTTTTGCAACAGCTTTAGCAGCACCAGTTTCAGTAATAACCATGTTCAAAGTCGCAGCACGACCACGACGATCCGCTTTGTGGTAGTTGTCGATTAAGTTTTGGTCGTTTGTGAAAGAGTGAACAGTTTCAACGTGACCATTGATCACTTTGTATTTGTCTTCTAACACTTTTAATACTGGTGTGATTGCGTTCGTTGTGCAGCTTGCAGCAGAGATGATTTTGTCTTCATCTAAGATGTCTGCTTGGTTTACACCAAACACAACGTTTTTCATGTCGCCTTTACCAGGAGCAGTCAACACAACGCGACCAACGCCAGCGCATTGAAGGTGTTGAGTTAAGCCGTCGATGTCACGCCATTTACCTGTGTTATCGATCACTAATGCGTTATCGATTCCATAAGCTGTGTAATCTACTTCAGCAGGGCTAGAAGCATAGATTACTTTGATGAAGTTACCATTTGCAATGATTGCTTCATTTTCTTCATCTACAGAAATTGTACCTGCAAATGGACCATGAATTGAGTCACGACGTAATAAAGACGCACGTTTTTCCAAGTCACCATCAGAAGATTTACGAACTACAATCGCTTTAAGGTTTAAACCACGACCCAAACCTGATTGGCTAATGATTAAACGCGCTAAAATACGACCGATACGACCAAAACCGTAAAGCACAACATCTTTAGGCTCAACAAGAGCAGGACGACCTTCTAAAGATTGAACTGCTTGAGCAACAAATGCATCAACATCGCCGCCTTTTTCTTTATATTCAACAGCAAGTTTACCTAAATCAACTTCTGCCGAACCGATATTCTCAAGTTTAGCCAACGCTTCTAAAAGAGGGAACGTGTTAACAACAGAAAGTTCAACATCCATCATACGTGTACGACGGTGTGCTTTTAAAATTTGAATTACTGAACGGTTCACTAAAGAACGACCGTAAACAGAAGTCACAATGTTTTTTTCACGGTATAATTGACCGATTAATGCAATCATACGTTCCGCGATTTCTTCACGGTTTTTCCAGCGACCTTGGTGCTCTGCGTGTAGGGCGATGATAGTGTCTTTGCTCACAGATACGTCCTCTATTTTATGTATATCTAGACTAAGTTTAAAAAACCCTAGTATTGTAATGGAATTCTAACAAAGAATGAATCGAAAGCTGCTCAAGCAAAGGACTTTTTGCTCTATATTCACTATAAATTTACAAAATATGTATAATTATTTCGATGATTTCTAGATTGGATCATGCAACAACATATTGATGATCAAAAAATTGCATGGTTAAGACTTTTCATTTTCAATGCGTTGTTTTATTTTTTGTGTATTTCGTTGTAGTTTTTGTCGATTACGCTTTTGCGTATAAAGATGCAAACTTCCTTCAATCACAAGAATACCAACAGCACACCAAATGGGAATATAAGTCAACCATTCATCTTGACCAATACTTTCTCCAAGTGCAAAAGAAGCCAACGCCAACAAAACAGGCTCTAAATAACTCAATAAACCAAATAAAACCAAAGGCAAATAGCGGCTTGCTAAAATATAACTACCTAAACCAATTGCACTCAACAGCCCCAGACCTGCTACAACAAGCCACAAATACCAATGTCCGACAAACATACTCAATGGTGCATCTGCCATTTGTACCAAATAAATTGCGACAGGCATACAAATTAAGATATCCCACCAAAACCCACCGAGGTTATCGGTATGAATACGTTTACGAATCAAAAAATAAAGAGAATATCCCACTGCAACGGACATCGTTTCCCATGCAATACTGCCTAAACGCCAAATTTCATGTGCAACACCGACAACCGCAAATGACACAGCTAAAAGCTGTAATTTAGACAGTTTTTCTTTGAAGAAAATACTTCCCATGAGTACCAAAAATAAAGGTAATAAGAAATAACCAAGGGAAACTTGTAAGCCACGCCCATTCATAGGTCCCCATAAGAATAGCCAGAGCTGAAAGCACGTCAAAGCAGAAGTTAGCATTAAAATGAGTAATAATGCAGGTTTTTGCAGGATACGTTGCCCTATGGTTTTGACATGTGTCCAATCACCACTATAAAACATGAATAAACTTAGAAAAGGCAACGTCGCAATAATCCGCCAGCCAAATGTTTGCTGATGATCGAATGGGTATAAAAGTTGAGTATAAAAATATAAAACGCCGAAAGTGACTGATGCCAAAACGGATAATGCAACGCCTTTAAACATCTGCCATCTCTACATAATTTTACAGAGGTATTATAAGCATATTTCCTTAAATGTATTTGAAAATTCAAGTATAAATATCATTCAAAAATTCATCTAAGGTTCTGTCTGTTCTGAACGGATTAAATCTTTCACACTAAAACCAAGCGTTTGCGCATAACGTAAATATTCGGTGACTTTATTTTCATCAGGATGAGGGTTTCGTGACAAAATCCATAAATATTTACGCTTCGGTTCTCCAACTAAAGCCATTTGATAATGTGGATCTATTTTTAAAATCCAATAATCTCCTCGTCCAAATGGCATCCAACGCACTGCCTCAGGTAAAAAACTGACTTTAATTTTTGAGTTATAAGGATCATTCATTACAAAACCTTCACCAATTGAACGTAATTGGTTGCCTTGCTGATCAATACAACGATTATCTACCTCAACATTTCCATATTCATTGATGGTATAACGTGCGGTGACGTCTTTTGCACATTCTCTTTGAAAATACATAGGCTTACGTGCAACTTCATACCAAAGCCCAAGATATTTATCAAGTTCAACACGGGGTACTGTGGCAAGTGAACGGTCTTCGGCATAACTCGGTATCGCAACAAAAATACTCATTGTAAACAACAAGTTTCTTTGTATCATTTGGCTATTTTTATGGATCCACTTGGGTATTTTTTTCATTAAACTCACCCATTTCCCCTCACTTTTTGCATTTATAATTATTAAAATAATCATAAATTTAAGCCAGAATTGTAGCTTTATGTATCTTTAAATTAAATATAAGCCACAATCCCAGCCTTTCTAAGTTCAACTATTGTAACATGCGCGCTTTTAAGCGTACGATTTCATCACGTAAACGTGCCGCTTGCTCAAATTGTAGTTCTTTTGATGCTTTTAACATTTCTTTTTCAAGTTTTGCTAAATGCTTAGCAAGCAGTTTTGGATCAGACAAGAGGTGTTGCTCATCTGCCGTTAATGCTTGCGCCTGTTCATCAAGTTTTACCTCAATTTGCTCATCATTTAAAAGCTCGCCTGTATCAATATCTTTACTGACTTGACGTACTGCACTACGCGGTGTAATGCCATGTAAAAGGTTAAATTCGATTTGTTTATTACGTCGACGCTCTGTTTCATCCATTGCTTTTTGCATTGAATCAGTAATGCGGTCAGCATATAAAATTGCTTTACCTTTAATATTTCGTGCTGCACGACCAATGGTCTGAATCAGAGAGCGTTCAGAGCGTAAAAAGCCTTCTTTATCTGCATCTAAAATTGCAACTAAAGAAACTTCAGGCATATCTAAACCTTCTCTTAATAAGTTAATTCCCACCAGAACATCATGTACACCTGAACGTAGCTCATGAATAATTTTCGTGCGCTCCACAGTATCAATATCAGAGTGTAAATAAGCGACTTTAATACCATATTCTTTAAGATAGGACGTTAAGTCTTCTGCCATACGTTTGGTTAATGTCGTCACCAAAACACGTTCATTTAAATCTTTGCGGATATTAATCTCAGATAACACATCATCTACTTGTGTTAAGACTGGACGAATTTCAATTTCAGGATCAATCAAGCCTGTTGGACGTACCACTTGTTCAACGACTTGCTCAGATTTTTCGAGTTCATATCTTGCAGGCGTTGCACTCACATAAATTGTTGTCGGTACAAGACGCTCCCATTCTTCAAATTTCATTGGACGATTATCCAAAGCACTCGGTAGGCGAAAACCATAATTCACTAAATTTTCTTTACGAGAACGATCTCCTTTATACATTGCGCCAATTTGCGGCACAGTGACATGTGATTCATCAATCAGCAATAAAGCATCTTCAGGTAAATAATCAAATAAAGTCGGCGGTGCAGCACCTTCAGATCGACCAGATAAATGCCGTGAATAGTTTTCAATACCATTGGTATAACCGAGCTGTTGCATCATCTCTAAGTCATAACGAGTACGTTGCTCAATGCGCTGAGCTTCGAGCAATTTATCATTTTCACGAAAAAAAACTAAACGCTCTTTGAGTTCTTCTTGAATTGTACCAATGGCTCTTTGTAAATTATCTTTAGGCGTAACATAGTGACTTTTTGGGTAAATCGTTACACGAGGCACTTTACGTACCATTTTGCCTGTAATTGGGTCAAACCATCGAATAGAATCGACTTCATCATCAAACAACTCAATGCGTATTGCATGTTGGTCAGATTCAGCAGGAAAAATATCAATAATATCACCACGAATACGATAAGTTGCTCTTAGAAACTCTAACTCGTTACGGGTATATTGCATTTCAACTAAGCGTCGAATAATTTCATCACGATGCAGTCGATCCCCCTGTACGACATGTAATAACATGCTCATATATGCATTGGGATCACCAAGACCATAAATTGCAGATACTGATGCGACAATAATACAATCACGACGCTCTAATAATGCACGAGTGGCAGACAAACGCATTTGGTCAATATGGTCATTAATGGCGGAGTCTTTTTCAATAAATGTATCTGACGATGGAACATAAGCTTCGGGTTGATAATAATCATAGTAACTCACGAAATATTCCACAGCATTGTTTGGAAAAAATGCTTTGAACTCGCCATAGAGCTGCGCAGCTAAGGTTTTATTGTGCGCCATCACAATCGTTGGGCGTTGTGTTTGTTCAATGACATTTGCCATAGTGTAGGTTTTACCCGAACCTGTAACACCGAGTAAAAGTTGATCATGATAGCCTTGATTGACACCATGTACTAATTTTTCAATCGCTTGCGGCTGATCTCCTGCAGGCTGATATTGTGTAATAAGTTCAAAGGGTTGACTATCCTGCATCGTAATACTTCTAAAACCGAATAATGAGCTTTAATTATGGGGGTAAAATTTCCAGATGCAATCTTTCTCATTTTTAGTTTTTTATTCATTTCGCTCAATCAACTTCGCTAATTTGCGTTGCGCAGGTTTATAATATCGACTTGCTGCTTGCATGATCAGTGAACGTCCTTTCGCTTCATCTTTTTCTACACCTAAACCACGTAAATATAAACGCCCTAAATTATAAATTGCCTCAACAATATCATAGGCTGCTGAACGCTGATAATAGGCAACAGCTTGTGCATAATCTCGTTTTACGCCTTTACCGCGTTCATATTTATCGCCTAAATTATTCAAAGCTTGTGGGTTGTCTTGATTTGCTGCTTGTTGATACCAATACACTGCTTTTTCATCATCTTGCTGAAAGCCTTTTTCACCATATTCTATATAATAAGCCAGTTGATATTGTCCAATACAATGCCCTTGTTCTGCACTGCGTAATAAATAATATTGAAAATTTCCCTCACGATTTAGCTTAAAGTAAACATCATAATCAGGATTAAGGATTCGCAAATACATCTGGGCTAAAGCGTAACTTGCTTGCGCATGCTCTGCTGTATGCCCCTGTTCACTGGCTAATTCATAATATTGTTTTGCTTCCCCCATAGCGGTATCCGTTTTTCCAATGCCATGAAATGCCCATGTATAACTTAACTCGGCAAAATGTAACATTGCACTGACATCATTTGCGTCTGCTAAGCTGCGTATATATTGGCGATAGTCATCATAAAAAGTCTTTAAATCTGAAGCTGTAGAGGCAAAAGAAAGTAGGTCAATATGACTACAGAACTCTACTGTTCTCATTTGATACAGTCCTACATAATGTATCTGTTGCGCGTGCTCAAGTTGTTCAATTTTTTGAATTTGAATAGGCTCACCCAAAGTTTTATGTTTCGTTTTATCAATTAATATTAAAAAATCACCTGCTTGGATATTTTGCAGAATATGTCTATTTCTTTGCATCAATAATTCCTATGTTATTTTAGATCATCATTTTTTTAAATATTTTATCGGATCACTTGACCATTGTCGCATTCAATTGCAACATGGAACAAAGCCAATACGAGATTGCAGTCAATGACTTACCACTATCATGATGAAAGTATTATTAAAAGTTTAGCTGAAGATACGGTTTTTGTTTTTGGCAGTAATCTCGCGGGCACACATCAAGGCGGTGCAGCAAAAATCGCCTATTTACATTTTGGTGCGATGAAAGGTGTGGGACGAGGTTGGTCAGGTCAAAGCTTTGCGATTCCCACAATGAATGAACATCTACAACAAATGCCTCTATCGCAAATTGCGCATTATGTAGATGACTTTAAAATTTATACAAAAAATCATCCTAAAACGAAGTATTTTATTACGGCTGTAGGTTGTGGTGTTGCAGGCTATAAAGTTGAAGAAATTGCCCCTATGTTCAAAGGTATTTCTCATAATGTTATTTTTCCAAGTTCTTTTAGACCTTTTGTAGAAAAAACTTTACCAAAACTCACTCAACATTCACTCCACGCATTTATTCAAGAAGATATTATTTTTAGTGAAGATCTGGATCAGGCTTTACAAAATTTACAATTCACAGAAGCTGAAAAAAGTTTAGCTAAAATCGTGATTAATACACCAATGTATCCAACCGATAGTAATGGTCGTGATCGTAGTTATGAAATTAGTGATATTTTAAATACACTGAGCCATAAAAATGTTTTACAACTTGATATTCAAAGTGATGCAGCTAAAACTTTAGGTGGCGTCATTTTAGCTTTGTTAGAGTTATATCACCTCAATGAAAGCGATTTTATTGACATTTGGAACGGGCAAAAAAACATCACGCCGCCTAAGGCAGAAAATAAAGCAAAACGCTGAGGTGATCAAATATGGAAGAAGTCGATTTATCAATCTTTGATCTATCCCCCATTCCAATGTGGTTACAAGATTTTAGTGGTATCCGTAATTTTTTTGCAGAATGGACAGCGCAAGGGATCATCGATATTGAACAATATTTATTAGAAGATCCTAATCGTTTTCGTGAATGTTTGGCATCTATTCGAACTTTACATATTAATAAAAGTTCACTCGATTTATATGAAGCAAATAGTTTAGAAGAAATTTTAGAAAATTTTTCAAAATTCCATTTTGAAGAAATTACGATACATCAAATTAAATTTTTTGTGGGCTTATGGGTAAAAAATGATGGTTCCATTATGCCAGCTGTAAACTACACATGCTCAGGTCGACAGATTGATGTGCAACTTCGAGCAAATATTATAGAAGGTTTTGAAAATTCATGGAAATATGTTTTATTAACAACTGATGATATTTCACAATATCAAAATGCTCGACGTTTTGCAGAGTCATTATTTATCCATTCACCGACTGCACTTTGGGTGAAAGATTATAGTATAGTTAAAATATTATTTGATCGCTTACAACAACAAGGCATACACGACTTAAAACAATATATTAGCCAACATCCTGAGTTTTTAAGTATATGTTTTCAAAGTGTTCGTTCTATTGATGTCAATCAAGCTTTATTAACCTTATTTAAGGCAAACAATAAACAACATTTTGATCAAAACACACATTTTTTATTTAGTGAAAATAGTCGTCAGCATTTTCAAGATGAGTTATTACATTTATGGCAAGGTCATTCTCATTTAGAGCGTGATTGTGAATATAAAACTTTAGAAAAACAATCCATTCATGTGAGAGAACAATTAATGGTTTTTCCAAATGCGGTAAATACATGGGATACCATTCAAATTGCTTATACTGATTTTACCGCACGTAAAGAGTTAGAAACTTATTTACATTATCTGAGTCATCATGATGAACTCACTCAACTTTATAATCGTAATTTCTTTAATGCTGAAGTGAAAAGACTGCAAATAGAATCAATACTTCCAACGGCATGTATTTATTTAGATATAAATGGTTTAAAAACAATTAATGATTTAAAGGGTCATCATTGTGGTGATTTATTATTAAAACGCTTTGCCAATATTTTACGTCAAGCCACCTTAAATACGCATTATTCTGTATCTCGTTTAGGCGGTGATGAATTTGTGATTTTGATGCCTAGCGCAACAGAAGCTATGGCTTATCAATTATTAAGTCAAATTCAAGCTGATATTATTAAAGATAATATCGAACATCCTCATAGCTTAATTAGTGTTGCTTATGGTGTAGGCTGTACTGACACGGAACCCAATATCGAAACCTTAATAAAAATGACCGATCTTGATATGTATGAGCAAAAAAACTTGTACTATCAAAATTACCGTTCTTGATCCTTTAAAACACTTATTACGTGATTTATCAAAATTCATTCAGTCTATTTCTAAAAATACTTTTTGTAATTTTGATGTTTATTTTTAAATTTATAAAATACACATAAATCCGATAAAATGTGACATAAAATGCATTTTCAAAGATAAATAACTTTGCTATCACGTTATATTTAATGCTATATTTCTCTATTATTTGACCAACCAATATAAATGTTAGGAATATAAAATGGCGATTTTAGAATCATCAATTTTTGATTTATCCCCTATTCCTATGTGGTTGGAAGACTATAGCGAAGTCAAAAAACAGTTTGATTTATGGAAAAGCCAAGGCGTTACCGATTTAAAAAGTTTCCTAGAAGAAGATTTAAGTCGTGTTACCTTATGTGCTCATAAAATTAAAATTATTAAAGTAAATCCTAAAACTTTAGACGTATTTGAAGCAGTTGATTTAGAACATTTATGTCAAAATTTAGCCGTCATTTTTCAACAAGAAATGTTTCAATCGCATATTTCTGAACTGGTTGCATTGTGGCAAGGTCAAACTGAATTTTCAAGCACCACAACAAATTATACAATTTCAGGCAAAAGACTTGATATTAAATTAAGAGGTGTTGTTTTACCTGAAGCATATCAAGATTTAAGCCGTGTTTTATTAACAACAGAAGATATTAGTGATTATCAAAATGCATGTCGTTTAGAAGAAAAAAATCGACGTTTGGCTGAATCTCGTTTTATTTATTCTCCTACTTCATTATGGGTAGAAGATTTTAGTCGAGTTAAAATGCGGCTTGATCAATTACGTGCTTTAGGTATTGAAGATTTTGTAACTTTTTTAGATGTTCATGCTGATTTTATTAATCAATGTGTCGACGATATTATTTTACTTGATGTCAACCAAGCCACTTTAGATTTATTTAAAGCACCAAATAAAGAAACACTGTTTAAAAATTTAGATAAAGTTTTGTCTAAAGAAATGCACCAAACTTTTCGCGAACAATTAATCGAACTTTGGAATGGCAATATTCACCATCAACGTGAAGCAATAAATTATGCACTTGATGGTTCAATTCGTCACGTTCTACTCCAGTTTACCGTCTTTCCAGGTTATGAACAGGATTGGGGTTTAGTACAATTAGCCTTAACAGATATTACTGCCCGTAAAAAAGCAGAAAGTTATTTAGAATATTTAGGAAAACATGATGTATTAACCAAACTACATAATCGTTCTTTTTATACTGAAGAAATTAACCGTTTAGAACGTAGTTTAGTTCGCCCAATTTCAGCCATTTATATCGACATGAATGGATTAAAAGAGATTAATGATCAACTTGGTCATGATATTGGAGATGGTTTATTGCGTCGTGTAGGCAATATACTCAATAGAGCAATCACCAATACTAATTTTTCAGCTTCTCGTATTGGAGGAGATGAGTTTGTTATTTTAATGGTCGGTGCAAATGAAGCAGCCGTTGAAACATTTCGATTAACGATTGAAGAGCTCTTACATATTGATAATCAATATTATGCTTCACAGCCTATTTATATTGCACTTGGTTATGCGACCATTCAAAAAAATGAAACTGTCGAACAAATGCTTAAACGTGCAGATCAGTTAATGTATAAAAAGAAACAGGCTTATTATAATGCTTAATGTAATTTAAACTTTAAAGACACACAGAATTCATTGGTCAAATCTAAGTATAAAAAAACAGGCTTAAGCCTGTTCCTTCTAGCGTTTACCCATCGAGCGACGAGTACCACGAGGTGGCATCCAAGTCCGATCTGCATATTGTTGAGGTTTTGGGCGCATTCCCTCTACATCTTCATCAGCAGGTTTGGCATCATTGGCTTGTTTCACTGGGAAAGGTAACTTTGCCACAGCTTTTTTTTTGGGAGTATTTGGGGTATTCATGAGACTTTCTCAGTTTTAACTGTGCATATTGTACGTAAATTTTTTAGATGATGCGAGTTTTGCACTTATGTCTATCTCATTTGTATTTTATTGATACATAAATTTTGGATTTTCGTGCCTTTTTAGTCAATTTGCACACTTTTTAAACGACGACTTATTTATTTTTAAGCTATGATAGTGTGCTTTTTATTTTTAAATCCCTATAAGAAGGAATACTGCCGTGGACGTACGTCTCTCTGATCGTGTAAATGCCATCAAACCGTCTCCAACGCTTGCTGTGACCAACAAAGCTGCTGAATTAAAAGCGGCTGGCAAGAATGTGATTGGCTTGGGCGCAGGCGAACCTGATTTCGACACCCCACAACACATCAAAGATGCAGCAATTGCCGCAATCAATAACGGTTTCACGAAATACACTGCCGTTGACGGTACGCCTGGGCTGAAAAAAGCGATTATTGCAAAATTCAAACGTGACAATAATCTCGACTATGCAGCAAACCAAATTTTGGTTTCTTGCGGTGGTAAACAATCTTTCTTTAACTTGGCACTTGCTTTGTTAAACAAAGGTGATGAAGTGATTATTCCTGCGCCGTTCTGGGTAAGCTATCCAGATATGGTGATCATCGCTGAAGGCGTTCCAGTGATTGTAAAATGTGGTGAAGAACAACGTTTCAAAATCACCCCTGCTCAGTTGGAAGCAGCAATTACTGACAAAACCCGTTTAGTGGTTTTAAACAGCCCATCGAACCCTACAGGTATGATCTATACTAAAGCTGAACTTGAAGCTTTGGCTGACGTTCTACGTAAATACCCAGAAGTTTATATCGCTTCTGATGATATGTATGAACCGATCCGTTGGGATGACGAGTTCTATAACATTGCAACTGTAGCGCCTGATCTTTATGAGCGTACTATCGTTCTAAATGGTGTGTCTAAAGCCTATGCAATGACTGGCTGGCGTATTGGCTATGCAGCGGGTCCTGCTAAATTGATTGGCGCAATGAAAAAAATCCAATCACAATCAACTTCAAACCCAACTTCTATTTCACAAGTTGCTGCTGAAGCTGCATTGAATGGTCCTCAAGATGTACTTGAGCCAATGATTGAAGCATTCAAACGTCGTCATGACTTAGTCGTCAATGGCTTAAATGAAATCAATGGCATTTCTTGTTTACCTGCTGATGGTGCATTTTATGCATATGCAAATATCCGTCCATTGATCCGTGCTAAAGGTTTAAAATCTTGCACAGAATTCTCTGAATGGTTATTGGAAGAAACTGGTGTTGCCGTTGTTCCTGGTGATGCATTCGGTTTAGGCGGTTTCATGCGTATTTCTTATGCAACTGCGGATGAAGTACTTGTAGATGCGCTTGCTCGTATCAAAAAAGCAGCTGATTCAATTGAAGGCGTAGATGCTGCGATTGCGTCTATTGCTGCTGAAAAATAATCTGAATATTGAATTATCAGATTTAAAAAAACCCGCAGAAATTGCGGGTTTTTTATCATTAATTTCAGGATAAAATACAAATATTAATGAGAATAAAGCTCTGATTTTAATGTTGCACCGCTTTTACAGCGCTGTTTTTTGACACTGCAAAAATCACCAAAAGAATGCCACAGAGCACAATAGCCGATGACAAAACAACTCTAAAACTGACACTTTCCCCAATAAACAACGAACCACCCAAGATGGCTAAACAAGGCACTGAAAGTTGTACTGTACTGGCTGTAATCCGATCTATTTTTTTAACAATCGAATACCAAAGAATATATGCTCCACTTGAGGTCAGCCCACCTGAAACCAATGCCAGCAAAATCCCTTGTAAATCAAAATGCATGGATTTGAAAAAAAACAGTGCTGCCAATAATACCAAAGGCGTTGCGACAATAAAGTTGGTTAAAGTGCCAGCAAATGAATTTTCTGCTGTTTTACCTAAAATACTATAAGCAGCCCAAGCGATGCCAGAAATGATCATCACCATTGAGTAAAGCAAATCTGGCGCATGCGCATCTGGTAAAAGTAATAAAATAATTCCAGCAAGTGCGAGGGTTAAACCAGAACCTTTCTGTAGATTAATTTTTTCACCATTCAAAAGCCCA
Organism: Acinetobacter sp. R933-2; assembly: GCF_030325485.1. Taxonomy (NCBI): domain Bacteria; kingdom Pseudomonadati; phylum Pseudomonadota; class Gammaproteobacteria; order Moraxellales; family Moraxellaceae; genus Acinetobacter; species Acinetobacter sp. R933-2. The sequence goes on along the minus strand of NZ_JACAIJ010000008.1, from coordinate 2,228 downwards.
TAAAACACCATGGTCAATTGTACTGTTCCAAATAGTAATAGTGCTCCAACTCCAGCATCAATTTTTACATAGGCAACGGAGAGCGCAATAATATAAAGTGCAAGAAAAAAACCATCTTTAAAACGCCATTGCAGTGATATTTTTGTTGTTGATTGACTTGCGCTCAATAAAAATAAAATCCCCAATACAACTGCGCCGCTCACCACACGCAATAAACTAAAACTCATCGGATCAATATGATTTTGTGCTAAAGCGAGTCTACATAACACTGAATTTGCGGCAAAAGCTAACATTGCAATGGTTATTTTAAAATACATAAAATTCCTTTTTTGCTTTATTCTCTCTATATTTTAATGATTACTCATCTTTAAAATATAAGTTGAAATATCACTGATATCCATTTCAGTTTTAAAACGTCATTGCCGTTTTTTTTATTTAAATATAGAGGTGATTAAATAAAAAAATGCCTAATAAATACTATTAGGCATTCATACAAAAGGAAAGTCTATTTTATTATTTAGTCAAATATAAATACTTCGTTAAGCGACAGCACGCTCCTCTATTGGTAGCACTTTACGCAGTTCAGGACCCGTATAATCCGCACTTGGACGAATAATACGGTTGTCTGCACGCTGCTCCATCACATGTGCAGCCCAACCTGTTACACGGCTCATCACAAAGATTGGTGTAAATAATTTGGTTGCGATATCCATGAAGTGATAAGCAGATGCATGGAAGAAATCTGCATTACAGAATAATTTCTTCTCACGCCACATCACTTCTTCACAACGTACTGAAACTGGATAAAGCACTGTATCGCCAACATCTTTCGCTAATTTCTCAGACCAAATCTTGATGATGCCATTACGTGGATCATTGTCTTTATAGATCGCATGACCAAAGCCCATGATCTTTTCTTTACGCTCAAGTTTGCCCAACATTTCACGTTCAGCTTCTTCAGGTGACGTCCAGTTTTCGATCATTTCCATTGCAGCTTCGTTTGCGCCGCCGTGGAGTGGACCACGTAGTGAACCAATCGCACCTGTGATACATGAATGCATATCTGACAGTGTCGATGCACATACACGCGCTGTGAATGTCGATGCGTTAAACTCATGCTCAGCATAAAGAATCAGCGATACATTCATCACTTGTTCATGCAATTCATTTGGTTTTTCACCACGAAGTAAATGCAAGAATTGTGCGCCGATCGAATCATCATCGGTATTTTCTTCGATACGTACACCATCATGGCTGAAACGGTACCAATAGCAAATGATCGCTGGCAAAGTCGCCAAAATACGGTCTGCAACGTCTTGCTGTTCGTCAAATGATTTTTCAGTTTCGATGTTACCAAGCATTGAAACACCTGTGCGCATCACATCCATTGGGTGTGAGTCAGCAGGAATACGTTCTAATACTTCTTTTAATGCTTGTGGTAATGAACGCAATGATTTGAGTTTTGCTTTATATGCTGCAAGTTGTTCTGCTGTTGGTAATTCACCAAAGAAGATTAAATAAGCCACTTCTTCAAACTGGCAATTTTCTGCTAAGTCTTGTACATCGTATCCACGATAAGTTAAGCCTGCACCGCTTTTACCCACGGTTGATAATGCTGTTTTACCTGCAACTTGCCCACGCAGTCCTGCGCCTGTCAGTACTTTACCTTCAGCCATTTTTTATTTTCCTTCAGTGAATAATTTGTCTAATGTATTTTCAAAAGTGTGATAATCAAGGAATTCGTAAAGTTCTTTACGTTGTTGCATTTTGTCCAGTACATTGACTTGTGTACCGTCTTTACGAATCGCTTGGAAGACTTCGAGCGCTGCTTTTTGCATCGCACGTGTTGCAGACAATGGGTAAAGCACCATTGAAATGCCTTGTTCGCCCAATTCTTCAGTGGTGTAATAAGGCGTATCACCAAATTCTGTAATATTTGCCAATACAGGTACACCGACTGCATCACACACAGTTTTATACATGGTGATGTCAGTCATTGCTTCGGCAAAAATCGCATCTGCGCCTGCTTCTACACATGCACATGCACGGTCAATCACAGCTTGTAAGCCTTCTTTTTGTAATGCGTCAGTACGTGCCATCACCACAAAGTTTGAATCTGTTTTTGCATCAACAGCAGCTTTGATGCGGTCAACCATTTCTTGTTGGGTCACGATTTCTTTGTTTGGACGGTGACCACAACGTTTTTGTGCCACTTGGTCTTCAATATG